>JBGPZD010000052.1:0-15796 GCA_041493605.1 Methylomirabilia bacterium | reverse complement strand
GCTGTCGAGGATGGCGGTCTTGGAGTAGACGTAGGTCGGGGTGCCGACGCTCTCGGCCACCTCGCGCAGGGGCACCCCCTCGCAGTGGAGCTCCCCGCCTCGGTACTGGAACGTTTCCATTCGGTGATCCTCGATGGCGCGCTGGATGTCCACCGACTCTAACACCGCGGGGGGCTTACTTCAAGATATCGGGCGCCGCTACGGAGTGGTGACGACGGCTTCGTTGGAGCGGGGACTCTCGTTGGGCTTGCGCGCGCGGTCGATGGCGGTCACCGCGTAACGGTACGTGGTGCCCGGCCGCACGTCGCGATCGACGTACAGGGCGTTCACCTTCGCGGTCGTGGCGACGCGCGCGAAGGCGCCGCTGCCGACGGCCCGGTATACGGCGTAGAGGGCCACGTCCTCTTCGGGGCTCAGGTTCCACGCGAGGCGGACGCCGCCCGGTGCGGGGATGGCGACCAGATTGACCGGCGCCCCGGGCGGCGTCGTCTTCACCGGGAAGACGGCGACGGCCGCCGACGCCTCGCCGGTCGCCGTGGCGCGGGGATCCATTCTGACGGCGCGCACGGTGTAGCGGTAGTCGGCGTCGTTCTCGAGCCCCGTGTCGGTGAACGAGGTCCCGGCCACCGGCCGGGCCATCACGGGCGACAGCGGGCCCTCGGCGCCCGCGCCTCTCAGCACCACATACCCCAGCTCGCCGGACACCGGCGCGCCGTCGCTGAACTCCGCGGGCGCCTGCCACGTCAGCCTCGCCTGGCGGTCTCCCGGCGCCGCCGCGACGTTGCGCGGGGGCTTGGGCGCCGCGAGGAAGGTGATCGCCAGCCGCTCGGACGGCGGGCTCGAGCGACCGATCGAGTCCTCGGCGGTGACCACGTAGACGTAGCGCCGCCCGAGGTTGAGCGCGCGCCGGTCCACCCACCGCGCCCGGCCGCCCTGGACCTCGGCCGGCGCCGGCGCGGCCAGGCTGATCGTCGCGATCTCCTCGTAGCCCACGACCTGCCCTCGCGAGAGCATGGCGGGCTTGAGTGGTTCGCCGTCGGTCTCTTCGTGGCGGAAGAGCCGGAGCGTGCTCAAATCCCTGAGCCGCGAGTTGTCGACCCGCGAGCCGGGGTTGGCCCAGCTCACGACGATGCTGTTCTCCTCCACCGCGCCCTCGACCGCCGAGGGCGCGACCGGCAGGCGCCGCTCGGGCGCGACCGGCGGCCCCTTCTTACCGCACGCGCCCACGCTCAGCCCGAGCCCGATCAGCAGCAGCACCGCGGCCCGCCGGCCTCGCCCCGTCACGCGCCGGCTCCGCGGGACAGCAGCCCGCGCGCCTCGGCGACCTGGCGCTTGACGGCCTCGCGGGCCGTGCCGCCCAGCGCGGCGCGCGCCCCGAGCGAGGCCTCGACCGTGATGGCGGCGTGCACGTCGGTGTCGATCAGCGGCGAGAACCGGCGGAACTCCTCCAGGCCGAGCGCGCCCAGCTCCTTGCCCGCGGACAGGGCGTAGCGCACGGTCTTGCCCACGACGTCGTGCGCCTCGCGGAACGGCAGGCCCTTCCGCACGAGATAATCGGCCAAATCGGTCGCCGTGGCGTAGTGGGCGCCGGCCGCCTCGCGCATCCGCTCGACGCGGAAGGTCAGCGAGCCGAGCATCGGGGGCAGCACGCCGAGGATGGCCTCCAGCGTGTCCACCGTGTCGAACAGCGGCTCCTTGTCCTCCTGCATGTCGGAGTTGTAGGTGAGCGGCAGGCCCTTCATCGTGGTCAGCACCGCCGTCAGGTTGCCGTAGAGGCGCCCCGTCTTGCCCCGGATGAGCTCGGCCACATCGGGGTTCTTCTTCTGCGGCATGATCGAGGAGCCCGTCGCGAAGGCGTCCGAGAACTCCACGAAGCCGAACTCGGCCGTGGCCCAGAGCGTGAGATCGGCCGCGAGCCGCGAACCGTGCATGCCGAGGATGGCCGCGTGGGCGAGGAACTCGAGGATGAAGTCCCGGTCCGAGACCGCGTCCATGCTGTTCGCGCTGGGCGCGGCGAATCCCAGGTCCGCGGCCAGCCCTTCCCGGTCGATGGGAAAGGCGGCGCCGGCGAGGGCGCCCGACCCGAGCGGCAGCACGTTGACCCGGGCGCGGCAGTCGTGGAAACGCTGCCGATCGCGCTGGAGCATGAACACGTACGCGAGCAGGTGGTGCGCCAGCAGCACGGGCTGGGCGCGCTGCAGATGCGTGTACCCGGGCATGGGGGCGTCCAGGTGCTCCTCGGCCCGCGTCACGAGGACTTCTTGCGTCTCACGGATTCCGGCGTCCAGGTGCCCGAGGACGTCGCGCAGGTAGAGTCGCTCGTCCAGCGCGATCTGGTCGTTGCGGGAGCGCCCGGTGTGGAGCTTGCCGCCGACCGGGCCGGCCAGCTCGATCAGCCGGCGCTCGACGTTCATGTGGATATCTTCGAGCTCCGTCCGGAACGGGAAGCGCCCGCTCTCGAGCTCCGCGCGGACGGCCTCCAGCCCCTTGAGCAGCGCGCCGTGCTCGGCCTCCGTGATCAGCGTGGCGCGCTGGAGCGCGCGCGCCCACGCGACGCTGCCCTGGAGGTCGTAGGACCAGAGCCGGCGGTCGAAGGCCAGCGAGGCGGTGAAGGCTTCCGCGGCGGGATCTGCGCCCTTGGAGAAGCGCCCGGACCAGGGCTTGCGCGGGGGCCCGCCGCCGGGGGCGGTCACGAGGCGCCCGCCCGCCCGGCGGTGGCGGGGACCGACCCGGCGTCGAGCAGGGCCGCGATCTGGCTCATGATGCGTCGGGTGATCTCCTCGCGCTCGGCATGGGTGACGCGCCGGTGCCGCAGCCGCCCGAAGTGCATGGGCTCACCGAAGCGCACCGACAGGGGTTGCTTGCGCGGCATGTAGAAGCGCCGCCCCGCCAGGGCCTCATAGGTGCCCTCGATGGCCGCCGGCACCACGGGCACCCCGGAGCGCAGCGCGATCATCGCCACGCCCGGCTGGCCGGGGACCAGGCGCCCCTCGTGGCTGAAGGGTCCCTCGGGGAAGATGCCGATCACGCGCCCTTCGTCGAGTGCGCGGAGCGCGCGCTTGATGGCGCCGGGGTCGGGCCGCTCGAGGTTGACCGGAATCGAGCCCACGCCCCGGTGGAAGGGCGGGTGCAGCGGGCTCGCGTGGTAGACCCGGGGCATGACGAGGAAGGCGATGGGCCGAGGCACCGTGGCGCCCAGCACCACGCCGTCGAGGTAGTTGTGGTGATTGGCCGCCAGGATGAACGGTCCCGACGCGGGGAGTTGCTCCACGCCCGAGACGCGCAGGTTGAAGAGAGAGCGGAGCAGCGGCGCGCAGCCCACCCGGAGCAGCTGGTAGAGGAGCGGGAAGCGCTCGGTTCTGGCCGCTCCGACGCCCGTGAGGCGCTGGGGCAGGGCGGGCAACGGGCCGCCCGGGCCCCCGCAGACGGAAACGGACGGGCTGACCATCATGGAGGTGGTGCCGGGCTCGTCTCTCAGCGCCATAATCCGCTCGTTTATAACACCGGGGCCAGGTCGTGACAAGGACGCGGGCCCCTCAGCGCGTCCGCGCCAGCCGGTACTTCGCCACGGCGGCGTTGTGCTCGGCGAGCGTGCTCGAAAACTGATGGCGCCGCTCGTCCATCGCCACGAAGTAGAGATAGTTGACGCTTGCCGGCTTGACCGCCGCCTGGATGGCCACCCGGCCCGGGTTGGCGATCGGAGCGGGCGGCAGGCCGAGACGCCGGTAGGTATTGAAGGGCGAGTCCACCTGGAGGTCCTCCCGAGTCAGCCGCTGCCGCTCCTTCCCCACGGCGTACTGCACCGTAGGGTCCGCCTGCAGGGGCATGTCGCGCTTGATCCGGTTCCAGAAGACCGCCGAGATGAGCCGCATCTCCCCAGGCTCCACCGCTTCCTTCTCGATGATGGAGGCCAGGGTGAGGAGCTGGTGCAGGCTGAGGTCGCGGGCCTGGGCCTGGGCCAGCAGCTCGGGCGCGAGCTGCTCGCGCATGCGCGCGACCATCCGCGCGAGCATTTCCTCGGGGCTCATGCCCTTGATGAATTGATAGGTGTCGGGGAAGAGGTAGCCCTCGACCGACCCGGCGCGGATGTCGAGGGTCCGGAGGAAGAACCCGTCCTTCGCGACGCGCATGACGTCCTCCGCCCGCGCCAGCCGCTCGGCCTCGAGCTGGCGGGCCAGCTCCGCCACGGTCGAGCCTTCGCGGAAGACGACGTTGTGCTGGAGCACTTGGCCGCCCTCAAGCTGGAAGATGATGCGCAGGGAGTTGGCGCCCTGCGGGATCTGGTACTCCCCCGCCTTGAGGCTGCGGGCGCTGCCCCGCAGGACGGTGAGCAGGGTGAAGCCCAGGGGGCTGCGGATCACTCCCGCGTCGTCCAGAAGCCGCGCGACCTCGAAGAGGCCGCGGTGGGCGGGGATCTCGACCACGCGCGGTCCGGCCTGGATGCCGGGGGCGGCGGTGAAGACCAGCCAGCCCTGCACGGTTGCGAAGAGAAGGCAGAGGGCAAACGCCAGCCCGAGGCCCGCCCGCAGGGTGAACCCGCGCCGCCCGGGCGGCTCCGCCCAGGTCTTCAGGAACCGAGGCCGCTCCATCATGATTTTGGCTTATTTTGCCCGGACTTTGGCCACCAGTCAAACAACGCGGCCCGGCCCGTTGTGGGTCGCGGTCTTTCTGCTATAATGAGCGACCTGGGGCTCACCGTCCCTGACTCTTCCAGGAGGGTTTCCATGCAGGAGCTGATGCTTCCCGTCCGTCACGAGTGGCTCGTCCGCGAGCACGGGTATGGCAAGATCGCCATCGAGCCGTTCGAGCCGGGCTTCGCCCTCACCGTGGGCAATGCCTACCGCCGGGTGCTGCTGGGATCCATCCCGGGCACCAGCCCGACCTGGGTCAAGATCGAGGGCGTGCTGCACGAGTTCTCGCACCTGCCGGGCGTGACCGAAGACACGCTCGACATCATCATGAACCTCCGCAAGCTGGTCTTCTCACTGCACGTCAACCGCCCCAAGCTCCTGCGGCTCAAGGCCCAGGGAGTCCGCACCGTGACCGCCCGGGACTTCGAGCCCGACGCCGACGTGGAGATCCTCACGCCCGACGTGCGGCTCGCCACGCTGGACAAGGACGGCACCCTCGAGATGGAGGTCTGCGTGGAACGGGGGCGCGGCTACCAGCCGGCGGAGAAGCGGGAGCCCGAGGCGCTGCCGATCAACGCCATGCTGGTCGACGCCGACTTCTCGCCCGTCAAGC
Organism: Methylomirabilia bacterium; assembly: GCA_041493605.1. Classification (GTDB taxonomy): domain Bacteria; phylum Methylomirabilota; class Methylomirabilia; order Rokubacteriales; family CSP1-6; genus DASSSH01. Next base: position 10,552 of record JBGPZD010000052.1, on the reverse strand, counting down.
GCGTCAACTTCCACGTCGAGAGCGTGGGCGACGGGCCGGGCGCCCACGAGCGGCTCATCCTGGAGCTCTGGACCAACGGGAGCATCACGCCCGAGACGGCCGTGGGCGACGCCTCGCGCATCCTCGAGGACCAGTTCGCCCTGCTCACCGACTTCCCGCAGACGCCGCTCGCCGAAGCCGAGGGCGGGGAGGCCGGCGCCGAGCCGGCCGCGCGCATCGAGCTCAACGAGCATCTCTTCCGCAACGTGGACGAACTCGAGCTGTCCGTGCGCGCCTCCAACTGCCTCAAGACGGCCAGCATCCGGACCATCGCCGACCTGGTGCAGAAGACCGAGTCGGAGCTGCTCAAGACGAAGAACTTCGGCAAGAAGTCGCTGAACGAGATCAAGACCATCCTGGGAGAGATGGGGCTCTCCCTCGGCATGCGCCTTGATCCGGAGGAGCTGGAGCGGCTGCGCACGCACTACGAGCGCACACTCGAGACGTAAGGCTCCCTCCCGCTCCCCGCGCGTCCCGCCACGGCCCCCGGTGATCCCGGGGGCCGTGGTGTTTTCGGGGGCCGCTAGATGCCTTCGGAGTCCGTCTTGAGCAGGGCGGAGGGCGCCACCAGCAGGCGCTCAGTGATCTCCTGGATCACCGCCTGCGGGCGCTCCGGAGTCAAGGAATCTGGGTCCGTGGCGCGCGGCGGGCGTTCAGGGTCGAGCTCGAATCGGTCGGTGGCGCGCGCAGCCCAGCGCGTCACCCACAGCGTGGCGCCGTCGGTCTCGAGGATCACGGCGCCGTCGCGGTCGGTCCGGTAGACGCGCGCTCCGGCCGATTCCAGTCGCGCGAGGGTCTCCGCCGAAGGGTGTCGGAAGGGGTTCCGCGCGCCGACGGAGATGACGGCCAGGGCCGGGCGCGAGGCGTCGAGGAAGGCCGCGCTCGACGAGAAGCGGCTGCCGTGGTGGGCGACCTTGAGCGCCAGGATTCGGAGCGGACCGCTCCGCTCGAGCAGCCGCGCCTCCCCCAGCGGCCCCAGATCGCCGGTGAGCAGGAGCGACATGCCGCGCCAATCCAGCCTCAGCACCAGGGAGTCGTCGTTGGCGCTGGCCGGCCCGCCATTCGTCGCGGGATTGAGCACGGTGACGAGGGCGCCGCCGATCCAGAGGCGCTGCCCCGCCGCCAGGATGCGGCGCGTCGGCCGCCGGCCGGCGAGGGCCTGCTCGAGCTCGGTCCCGCCCGGCCCCGGCCGCCCGGTCTCCCAGAACTCGCCGACGGGGAAGTGGCGGAGCACGGCGGCGAGGCCACCCGCGTGGTCGCTGTCCTGGTGGGTGAGGGCGACGACGTCGAGCCGCGACGCCGCGCGGTTCCAGATGAACGGAGCGAGGACGCGCTCGCCGACGTCGAAGCGCCGGGCGCCGCCCGGCCCGCCGTCCACGAGCAGCCGCCGGCCGTCGGGCAGCTCGACGAGCGCGGCGTCGCCCTGGCCGACGTCGAGGAAGTAGACGCGCAGGGTGTGGTCGCCGGGTCTCAGCCACGGGAGCGCCGATGACACGGCCACCGCGAAGACGAGCGCCACCGCCGCGCGCCGCGCCCAGCGGTGACCGCCGTGCGGGATGAGCCCCAGCGCCGCATACCATGCCGAGACGGCGACCCAGTCCGGCGCCGGCAGGTGGATCATGGCCGCGGGCACGGCCGCGGCCAGCCACACCGCGGCGCGGAGCGCCAGCAGCAGCAGCCAGAGCGCGTTGAACAGCAGCGCCGCCGCCGCGCCGCTCGCGAGCTCGACCAGCAGGGCCAGCATGCCGAGCGTGGTGGCCAACCCCGCCAGCGGGACGACGAGGAGATTGGCCGCGATCCCCACCAGCGAGAGCTGGTTGAAGTGGGCCAGCATGAGGGGAGTGACGGCCGCCTGCGCTCCGAAGCTGACCGCCACCGCCACGGCCAGCCAGTTCGGCCAGCCGCGTTCTTTCAGCCAGGCGGTCAGCCCCGGCGCGAGATAGACGATGCCGGCGGTGGCCGCGAACGAGAGCTGGAATCCCGGCTCCCACAGGTCGGCCGGACGCCAGATCAGAAGAATCAGGGCGGCCAGGGCCAGGGCATTCATCACCTGCGATTCCCGGTCCAGCAGCACGCCCAGAAGCAGCAGCAGGCCCATCACCGTCGCGCGCAGGACGGAGGGCTGCCCACCGACGACGAGGGCGAACCCCACCAGCACGAGCCCGGCCACGACCGCGGTCCCGCGGCGGGGCATTCCGAGCAGCGCGAGAGAGAAGAAGATCGAGGAGGCGAGCAGGGCCACGTTGAAGCCCGACACGGCCAGCACGTGATAGACGCCCGCGCGCCGGAACGCCTCGTCGGTGTCGGGCGGCAGCGCGCTCCGCTCCCCGAGGAGCAGCCCGGCCAGCAGCGCGGCGGAAGCTTCGGGCAGCCGGGCGCTGATGGTGGAGACGGCCCAGCGCTTCACGGCCGCGGGCCAGGGCGGCCGGTCCTCGGTGAGCGGGATCAGCCGCTCGGCGTTGGCGCTGCCGACCAGCAGGATGCCTTCGCGTCGAAGATGGGCGGGGTAGTCGAAGCCGCCCGGGTTCCTGAATCCGATGGGCGCGTGGAGGCGGGCCTCGGCGCGGACCTGCTGCCCTTCACCCAGCGCCGGCGCCTGACCGTACGCCGTGAGCTGGACGCGGCCCGTCACCGGTTGCCGCTCGGCGCCGTCGTAGACGGCCTCGACGTCGAACAGGAGGCGGATCCGGTCCTCGGCCCACCTCACCGGCTCTTCCACGAGGCGGCCTTCGAGCGTGACCACCGGGGGCAGGGCGCGGCGCGCGAGATGCTCCGGGGGCAGCGCCGGTCCCGTGGCGCCCAAGGCTCCCAGGGCGACGGTTGCCGCCAGGAGCGCCGCCGTGGCGAGGCCCTCCCGACCCCGGGCCAGCGCCGTCCATCCGGCCAACAGCAGCGCCGCCGCCGCCGCGAGGAAGGGCAGCGGAGCGAGCCCGAGCCACGTCCTGCCGGCGATGCCCGACGCGAACGCCGCGGCCAGGGGCAGGAGCGGAGCGGCGGTCAGCGACCGGCTAGTCATGGACGGTCACGAGGTGGCGGAGAGCCGCGAGCTTCTTCGGGCCCAGCCCCAGGATGTTCCGCAGGGCGTCCGGGGAGTCGAAACGCCCGCGCCGCTCCCGCTCCTCGACGATGCGCCGCGCGAGCCCCGGGCCGACGCCCGGCAAGCGGGCCAGCTCGTCTACGCCGGCGCGGTTCAGATCCACCGGGCCTGGGTCGGGGGCGGCGGCCGCGGCGGGAGGAGGTGGCGCGGATTTTGGGCGCGGGGCGCTATGACTCGGAGCGGTCGCCGGCGAGGGGAGCAGCGGGGCGGCCGGTTCTTCGCGGTCGAAGCGCTCGAGCCGCTCGGCGGCGTCGGGAAAGCCCGCGCGCCACTCGCTGACGCCGAGCCCGACCAGCAGCGTGGCCCCCAGCGCGAGGAGCAGCCGCAGCTGCGGGCTCGAGTAGAGCATGGCCCCACCGTGCCATGCGCTTCAGGTGGCGCCTAGAGTGTCAGATCAGATACAGCCGGACGGGCCGCTACGGTGTGAGCGCCGCGCGGGTGATCGACGTCGTCTCCTTGTTGTGCCATTCCGATGCCGCGAAGGCCTCGTTGATCTTCTCGAGCGGGTACTTGTGCGAGAGGATCCGGCCCCAGGGCCAGCGGTCCTTGGTGCGCACCAGGAAGTCCAGCGCCCGCGGAATCACCCACGGATCGTACTGGATCACGCCGACCATCTTCTTCGAGCCCCAGACGAGCAGCGAGGGCTCGAGCTCCACCTTGGCGCCGCGGCTGATGGTGCCGACCTCGAGGTAGGTGCCGCCCGAGCGCAGCATGTCGAGCCCCTCGGGGATCACCGCCGGGAAGCCCACGAAGTCGCACGCCACATCGGCGCCCACGCCGCCGGTCCACTGCCTCACGAGCTTGAGCCGCTCCTTGCGGTCGGGAACGTCCTTGAGATTGAGGGTGTGGTCGGCGCCGAAGGCGCGCGCCAGCTCCAGGCGCCCCGGGATCTGGTCCACGACGATCACCGCGGCGGCGCCCATGTCCTTGGCGACGGCCGCCGCCTGGACGCCGAGGCCGCCCGCGCCCTGGATGACCACGCTGTCGCCGAAGCGCAGCCCCGCCACGTGCAGGCCGTAGATCACCTGGGAGAGTGCGCAGTTGACTCCCGCCACCGACTCGTCCGAAAGGCCGTCGGGCACCTTGAAGATGGCGCCGCCCGGACGGAGGTAGTAGTGGTCCGCAAAGGCCCCGTGCAGGTGCGGGAAGGCGCTCGGGCCCAGCGGCCGCTCGATCTTGTTCGGGCAGGCCGCGGGCTCCTTGTTGAGGCAGGCGTAGCAGCGGCCGCAGGGGTAGAAGTAGGTGTAGGCGACCCGGTCGCCTTCCTTCAGCGGGCGGCCGAGCGAGTCTGTCTTGATCCTGGAGCCGAGCCGGGCCACCCGGCCCGTCATCTCGTGGCCGTAGATCCAGCCGTCCTCCGGGTACTTCAATGGCGCGTCGCCGCGCCAGAAGTGCAGGTCCGAGCCGCAGATGTTGGCCACCGTGACGCGGATGAGGACGCCCTCGGGCTCGACCTCCGGGATCGGCACGTCCTTGATCTCGAACGGCTTGCCCGGCCCGAAGAAGACCGCGGCTCTGGCTGTGGCGGGCATTCGAGGCCCCTGTGCGGCTACGCGCCGCGGTCCTTGCCGAGCTCGAAGGCGTCGTGCAGGGCGCGGACGGCGAGCTCCGTGTACTTGTCCTCGATGACGCAGGAGACGGCGATCTCCGAGGTGGAGATCATCTGGATGTTGACGCCCTCCTTGGACAGCGTCTCGAACACCCGCGCCGCCACGCCCGCGTGGCTGCGCATGCCGACCCCGACGATGGACACCTTGGCGATCCGGTCGTCGGCGGTGACGCCCTCGGCGCCGATCTCGCGGGCGACGCCGGCGAGGACCCGCTCGGCGCGCTGCCGGTCGCCGCGGGGCAGGGTGAAGGAGATGTCGGTCAACCCGTCCCGGCTGATGTTCTGCACGATCATGTCCACCACGATGTTCTGCGCGCCGAGCCCGCCGAACACCTTCGCGGCGATGCCCGGTCGGTCCGGTACGCGCAGGATCGACACCTTGGCCTGGCCCCGGTCGTGGGTGATGCCGGTAACCACCACGTCTTCCATGCTGTGATCCTCCCTGGTCACGACGGTGCCCGGGTCCCGCTTGAACGTCGAGCGGACGTGGACCGGCACGCCGAACTTCTTCGCGAACTCCACCGAACGGGCCTGCAGCACCTTGGCGCCCAGGGCCGCCATCTCCAGCATCTCGTCGTAGGACACGCGCGGCAGCTTGCGCGCCTCGGGCACCACGTTGGGGTCGGCGGTGTAGACGCCGTCCACGTCGGTGAAGATCTCGCAGACGTCGGCCTTGAGCGCCGCCGCGAGGGCGACGCCCGTCAAGTCCGAGCCGCCGCGCCCGAGCGTGGTGATCTCGCCCGCCTCGGTCATCCCCTGGAAGCCCGCCACCACGACGATCTTGCCGGCGTCGAGGGCGGCGTGGATCCGCTCGGCGGTGATGCGCTTGATGCGCGCTCTCGTGTGGGCCTCGTCGGTGACGAGCCCCACCTGGGGGCCCGTGAACGAGCAGGCCGGATGGCCGAGCGACTGAAGGGCCATGGCGAGCAGGCCGATCGTCACCTGTTCGCCGCTCGCCAGCAGCATGTCCATCTCGCGCGGATCGGGGCTGGGGGAGACGGCATGGGCGAGCTCGATCAGGCCGTCGGTGGTCTTGCCCATGGCCGAGACCACGACGACCAGCCGGTGGCCCGGCGCGGCGGACTCGGCCACGCGCCGGGCGACGTTCTTGATCATGTCGGGGTCCGCGACGGACGAGCCGCCGTACTTCTGGACGATCAGTTGGCCCATGAGAGGGCCATCCTACATGAGCGGCGGCGGAACTGTAAAGCGAGTCAGCCCGCTAGCGGCCGCGCCCCGGGATCGGCCGGGCGCCTCCGGGCGCTCCGCCGGGACCCCCACCGGGCCGGCCCTCGCCGCGCGGCCCGTCCTCGTCGCCCTGTTGCTGCGGGAAGCGCTGACGGACTCGCTCGCGCGCCTGCTGCCGCTGCTCGGGCGTCATCTGCCGCCAGCGCTCGGCGTTGTGCTCGAAGCGCTCGCGCTGCTCCGGCGTCATGGATTGGTAGTGCTGGAAGCGCTGCATGATCTGCTGCTGCCGTTCCGGCGGCAGTTTCTGGAAGCGTTCGTGGGCCGCCTCGAGCTCGCGCTTGCGCTCTCCGGGCAGGCTGTTCCACCGCTGGAAGTCCTGCAGGATGCGCGCGCGCTCGGCGGGCGACATGTTGCGCAGCCGCTGGAGGTTCTGGCGGGCCTGCTGCCGCTCAGCCGGCGAGAGGTTCTTCCAGTGCTGGTAGTTCTCGAGGGCGCGCTGGCGCTGCTCGGGCGACATGAGCCGCCACCGCTCGAGGTTGCGCTCGGCGAGCGCCCGCTCCTCGGGCGAGAGGCGCTCGAGGCCGCGGACCTCGCCCTGCGGAGCCTGCGCCGGCGGCGGGATCTGGGCGGCCGCCGGACCCGCCAGGGACAGCAGGGCGACGGCGAAGACGGTTGCCACGACGAAGCGGCGCATCTATTTCACCTCCTTGGGGGTGGAGCCGGCCGGCGGGTTCTGGCCCGCCGGTGTCGGAGAAACAATGGGCGGCTGGTTCTCCAGCGTCCGCATCGATTCCAGCACCCGGAGGCGCTCGAGGAGGCGCATGCGCTTGGCCACCTCCCGGTCGCGCGCGTAGTCCGGGTTGTTGAGCAGATCGAGGTCGCGGAGCATCTCGGCGTCGAGCGGCTGACCCTTGCCGGGAGCCGGCGCGGCGGGCTCGGCCGCCGGCGCGGCGCTCACCAGCCCCAGCAGACCCAGCGCCGGGAGCACCATGAGCCGCAGCCATCGCCAGGACACGGGCCGTTTCCTATCCCTTGTTGGTCGTCGGCGGTCCGTCGAGCAGGTTGATCACGTCGAAGTCCTCCAACAGGTCCAGCTGCTGCATCACGTCGAGCGTGGCGATCATGTCGAGCCGGCTGGCCAGGATGGCATTCTCGAAGGCGAGCGAGTCCCCGCCGCCCGGCTCGCGGCCGGCGCCCGGCAGCCCGGCATAGACCAGCGCGGCCAGCAGCCCCGCGGCCACGAGGGCGGGCGCCGGCCGCCACACCCAGCTCCCAAGCCCCGCGCGGGGCGTGGTCCGGCGCTCGAGCTTCTCGCGCAGTTCGGCCCGGTATGCGCCCCACTGGATGGGCGGTGCCGGCGGTGCGCCGCGCTCGAGCTCGCCCATCAGCCCCGCATAGGCAGCCAGGGACTCGCGGCACGCGGCACAGCCGTTCAGGTGGGCGTCGACTCGGGCGCGCTCCCCTTCCTCCAGCTCGCCGCGATGGTGGGCGATCAGCAGCTCCTCGACATGGCCATTCTGAGTATTCATTTCAGCCCTCGCATTTCACTCAGCCCTCGGCTCGCGCCCCGGGGCGCTCACCTCGAACTGCCACAGGCTCGTGCCTGCGGCAACTCGGCCCTGCCTCGGCTCGAACATCATTGTTTCCCTCCAACCCGCTTCCTGAGGGTGGCGAAGGCGCGGTGCAGATGGACCCGCACGGTCGCCTCCGACAGGCTCAGCACGACGGCGATCTCCTTGGTGGCGAGCCCCTCCTTGCACTGCAGCAGGACGGCCGCCCGCTGCTGGGGCGAGAGCTCCTCCACGGCCTTCCACACCTGGCTCATGCGGCGATCAGTCTCCACGCCGTCCGCGGGGTCCACAAAGGGCGCGGCCGCCCGCTCGACGGGGTCACCCTCGTCATGATCGCCTTGGGTGTCGCGCCAGCCCAGGAGGCGGCGCCACCCGCGGCCCCGGCGCTGGTGGTCCAGGCAGCAGTTGACCAGGATCCGGTAGAACCAGGTCGAGAACTTGGACTGGCCCGCGAACGTGCCGGCCGACTCGTGGAGCCGCAGGAACGCCTCCTGGGAGCAATCCTTGGCTTCCTCGCGGTCGCGCAGGATCGACCAGGCGATGCGGTAGGACCGCTCCTGGTACCGCTCCACCAGGAGGTCGAAGGCCCCGGGCTCCCGGTCGGCGACTCCGCGGCACAGCGCTTCATCAGTGGACTCCACGGGCTCTCTCGCCCCGATCTTCCCACACGGTCATGTCAGCGACCAATTTGCCTCTGGCGCCTCCGGCGTGACCCGGCGCGCACGGAGTGGCGGCAGGAGAGGCCGGTGGCCCCCTCCTCCCGCCGCTCGGCCGCGCTACCGGGCCTCCCGGGGGTGCATGTCCCGGTGCAGGTCGTGGCGGTCACGGTTGAGGTCGCGCATGTCGGCCCGGCGATCCTGCCGGTCCTTGTGGAGGTCCCGCATATCGTGCTGGCGGTCCCTCATGTCGCCGCGGTACTCGGCGCGGTCTTTCCTGAACTGCTCCCGCGCGGACCTGATCGCGTTGGGGTCTCCGGACTTGTACGCGTCGCGTAGCGCCTGGCGGTCGCCGCTCAACTCGCGCCGGCCCTGCGAATGTCCCTGGTGTCCCCGGCGATGTCCCGCTTGTCCTGGCGGATGTCGCGCGTGTCCCACCGCACGTCCTGGCGGTCCTGCCGGAGGTCTCGCGCGTCCTGCCCCACGTCCTGGGCGCTGGCGGCGAACGCAAAGAGCCCGACCCCGGCGCAGATGGCCGTGAGCCACATCGTCCCGACGGTCAATCCTGATGGCCTCTTCATCGCTATCCTCCTGAATTTGCTGGTTCGGGGTCGAGCCCCGCCCGCTTGCTCACTCGGTATGACGTCGTCTTCCCGACGGGCGTTTACCCGGGCAGGGCGCGATCGAGGAGGCCAAAAGTCGCCAGAATGACGGGAGTTTCGAGGACGCGTTCGTCCAGCGTGCGCCCAGAGGGCAAAGCAGGAGGGGCGGAGGGCGGGTCTCCCGGGCGCGGCCGTCTAGGCCACGGGCGGGGGCGAGCCGGCCCTGGCGGCCCCCGCGGCCTCGCTGAGGCTTACGTGCTCCACCGGGAGCAGGATCAGCCCGATCAGGGTGACGGGGACGAACTGCGCGGCGTGGAGCAGGATCGAGACGGACAGTGCCACATCCTGAGGAACGGCGAAGAGCTTCAGCGCCTCCACCGTCGCCGCCTGGACCACGCCCAGGAAGCCGGGCGTCGATGGGAGGCTGACGCCCAAGCCGAGGAAGGCCAGCACGGTCCAGGCCGCCACCAGGGGCAGGTCCAGCCGCGCCGCCCGGAAGGCCGCCCACACCGACAGCGCCAGTACCAGCCAGATCGCCACCGAGGAGAGCAGGATCGGGGGCAGGTGCCGCGCCGAGCGAATGCCGCGCAGCCCTTCGCTCATCGTCGCCACAATGTCCAGCAGCCGCCGCTCCCCCCACGTCCAGCGGGAGAACACCGCGCGGATCAGGCGGGTACAGGCGCCCGGCGCGACAACGATCACCGCCAGCACGAGCATCGCGGCCAAATCGAGCGCGATGATGAGAAACGCCAGCCACCGCATCCGCTCCGGAATCGGGACCACGAGGAGGAGCGCCGCCGCCGTCAGCCCCACCGCGAGGGCGTCGAGCACCCGCTCGACGACGAGGGTGGCCACCACCGTCCAGAAGCGCTGGCCGCGGCGGGCGGCCACGTAGACGCGGGCGACCTCGCCCGCGCGCAAGGGCAGCAGGTTGTTGCCCATGTAGCCGATCATGGTGGCACTGAAGAGGTGGGTGGGCCGCGTCCCCGGAGGGAAGAGATAGCGCCAGCGCCAGGCGCGCAGCCAAAGGGCCGCGAGGTTCAGCCCGACGACGGCCGCGAAGAAATCCCACCGGGCCTCGCGCAGATGGGCCGCGACATTCTGGAGATTCACGCCGCGGAAGACGTAGACGAGCAGGGCGGCGCTGATCACGACGCCCACGAGGATCTTGATCAGCCGCCCGAGCGACGGCACGGAGGGAGCGATCAGAGTCCCAGCTGGGCGAGGACGGCGTCGAGGCGGGCGGGCACGGTGACCGGCCGCGAGGCCGACTCGAGGGCCGTGTCCGGATCCTTGAGGCCGTGGCCGGTCAGGGTCAGGACAAGGGTCGAGCCCGGCTCGAACCGGCCCGCCTTGACCATCTTGACGAGCCCGGCCACGGTGGCGCAGGAGGCCGGCTCCATGAAGATGCCTTCCTCGCGCGCCAGCTGGCGGTAGCCGCGGACGATCTCCTCGTCGGTCACCGCCTCGATCCAGCCGGCGGAGTCCTGGAGCGCCTCCTTGGCGAGCCCCCACGAGGCGGGGTTGCCGATGCGGATGGCCGTCGCCAGCGTCTTGGGCTCGGCGATCACCCGGTCCTCGACGATGGGCGCGGCGCCGGCGGCCTGGAAGCCGACCATCTTCGGCAGCTCCTTGCAGAGCCCGGCGCGGTGGTACTCCCGGTAGCCCCGCCAGTAGGCCGAGATGTTGCCGGCATTGCCGACGGGGATCAGGTGGTAGTCGGGCGCGCGGCCGAGCTGGTCCACCACCTCGAACGCGCCCGTCTTCTGGCCTTCCAGGCGGAACGGGTT
>JBGPZD010000176.1:0-2407 GCA_041493605.1 Methylomirabilia bacterium | reverse complement strand
GGCCGGCTCCTTGCCCTTGTCGAACGGCCCCTGGGTGAGCTCCTTGTAGAGCCCGGTCTTCCAGTACACCCAGCCCATCGTGAAGCCGACGCCGCTCACTCCGCCCTTGATGCCGTTGTAGCCGAAGCGGCCGGGATTGGCCTTCACCCACGCGGCCAGCTCGTCGAAGGACTTCGGCGGATTCGCCACCTTGGACGGCACGTAGGCGATGGCGATTTGGTTGTGGAACATGGGCACCACGTACCCGTCCACCGTGACGCCGAAGGCCTCCTTCACCTCCGCGCCCTTCACGAGGGCCGCGTTCTTCATCTGGGGCACGTAGCGGTGGAGGAGCCCCTCCTTCACCATCTGCGAGGCGACCGCCATGCTCACCAGCGCCACGTCGAGGTCCCACGGCTTGCGGCCGGTATCGGCCTGCGCCTTGATCTTGGTGTAGATGGCGCGGCTCGCCGGCTCGCCGGTGCCGGTGCCGACCACGTTGACCTCCACGTCCGGGTTGACCGCGCGGAAGCCGGGCCCGAGCAGGGTCTTGTGCACCTCGACCACATTGACGTCGGCCCCGATGGCGACGTTGAGGCGGGTCGCGGCCGATGCGGGCACCACGAGAGCGAGCAGCACGGCGAGGATGGATCGCAGCAACATGGCAGGCGTCTCCTGTAGTCAGGCCGCCGGGTACACGCGCACGCGGTCCGGCGGAACGGTGATGGTCACGGGGCCCGGCGGCGCGGACGCGGGGCCGTCCACCATGAGCACGGCGTCGCCCACCCGCACGTAGTGCCGGTAGTACGCGCCGAGAAAGAGGCTCTCCTCGAGCTGGCCGGCGAGCCGGGGGTCGAAGGGCGCGCCCGTTCCGCTCGCGGGCGGAGCCAGGCCGAGATCGGAGGAGCGCAGGATCACCAGCACGGGCCCGCGCGCGGCGCCGGCATAGGGCAGCCGCTGGCCCTCGAGATGGAGCGCGCCGGACTCCGCACGCGCCTCGAGCCGGTTGCCGACGCCGAGGAAGTCGGCCACGAACTCGGTCGCCGGCTTCAGGTACACCTCCTCCGGCGTGCCCGCCTGCACCACCGCGCCGCCGTTCATCAGCACCACGCGGTCCGCGATGGCGAGGGCTTCCTCCTGATCGTGCGTCACGTAGATGGTGGTGATACCGACGCGCCGCTGGAGCCGCCTCACCTCGACGCGCAGCCGCTGGCGGATCTTGGCGTCCAGATTGGAGAGCGGCTCGTCCAGCAGCAGCACGCGCGGCTCCACCACGATGGCGCGCGCCAGGGCCACCCGCTGCTGCTGGCCGCCCGAGAGCGCGGCCGGCTTGCGGCGCGCCACCGCCTCCAGGTCGCCGATCTCCACCAGCGCGAGCGCGTCGTGCACCCGGCGGGCGATCTGCTCGGCGGGCACCCGCCGGAGCCGGAGCCCGTACGCGACGTTGTCGAACACCGTCATGTGGGGCCAGAGCGCGTAGCTCTGGAAGACCATCGCGGTCCCGCGCTCCTGTGGCGGCAGCGGGGTCACGTCGGCGCCGTCGAAGCGGATCGACCCGCTGTCGACCGAGACGAAGCCCGCGATCGAGCGCAGGAGCGTGGTCTTGCCGCAGCCGGAGGGGCCGAGGATCGCGGTCAGGCGGCCGGCGTCGAAGTCGAGTGAGACCGAGCGGAGCGCTTCAACCGATCCGTAACGCTTGCCGACGGCCTCAACGCTGACCCGAACCACGCGGGGAGGCTAGCACGCGCCCGCGCGAGGGGTCAACGACGCGGGCGTGACGGTGGCGCGCCGCCCGCCGGTCCCAGACCCCCCGGCCGACCCTGCGCCAGCCCGCCCACGCGGCAACCGCTCGGGCGGCCCTTGACGATACCCCCGTCCCGGGAGCAGGATCAGGGCTATCCAGGTCACACAAAAGGGGGAAATGCATGGCACAGCCCGCACAGTCGAAGGCCACCCGTCGTAGTTTTCTGAAGCTTGGGGCCGCCGGGGCCGCAGGCGTTGTCGCGGGCCCCTGGGTCTCCCGCAATGCCCAGGCCAAGCCGCTATCCATCACGTTCGCGCGTGAAAGCTCCTACGTGAAGAACTTCGACGAGCACTTCCAGAAGGTGATGGCGCCTGCCTACGAGAAGGCCACCGGCATCAAGATCGAATACCAGATCCAGGCCGCCGGGGGCAGCGCGGTGCCCCAGCTCGTCTCGATGGTCGAAAACAAGTCCGGCGCCGACGTGGCCTGGACTCAGCAGGAGTGGCTCTACCGCGACGCCCTGGTGGACGTGTCCGACATCGCCGAGGAGGTGGGCAAGCAGCAGGGCGGCTGGTACGACGAGATCAAGCGCCTGTCCGTCGACAACGGGAAATGGAAGTCCGTGCCCCCGGCCAACATCGGCCAGCTGATGAACTACCGGAGGGATTGGTTCGACGAGGTCGG
>JBGPZD010000027.1:0-25123 GCA_041493605.1 Methylomirabilia bacterium | reverse complement strand
TCGCGCACCGGCCAGCCGCCGCGCGCGTCGGCCCGGGCCCAGGGATGAATGAGGAAGAGCAGGACGGCTTCCGACGCGGCCAGCGCGAGCGCGCCGGCGCCGATCAGCCAGAGCGCGCGCCCGAGCGCCGCCTCGTGGAGCGGCGAGCGCGGCCCGAGCGGCCGGAGGACGAGCAGGCAGTAGACGATCCCGCCCACGGCGGCCGACAGCCCGACCGACCCCAGGCCGCGGAGCAGGACCTCGAGGAAGCCGGCCAGCAGCGTCACAGGTTACGGGTCCGGGCTCACCCTGAAGCGCAGCGCCCCCTCGGTGATGTGGCCGTCCACGGCGAGGACCTTGTAGCGGAGGACGTAGACCCCGGGAGGCAGCGGACCGAGCGGGATCACGAGCCGGTCGGGCGCCTCGGCGTCAGCGCCCGCCGTCGCGATCTGAACGGGCACGGGAGCGCCCTGGCCGGCCGCCAGGGTCACGCGGGTGAGCCGCTTCTCGATCTTGCTGTTGAAGCGCAGGACGACGCGTTCGGGCGGGCGAGCGAGCGTGGCGTCGTGGACGGGAGAGGACTCGAGGACGATGGCGTGGGCCACTGCGGGAACGGGCCGCGCCACGAGCGCCGGCAGGGCCAGCACCGCCGCCAGCGCCCACGCGGCGGCGGCCGGGCCAGAGCGTGTTGTCACGGGCTTCAGCGCCAGTCGTCGAGCACCAGGTCGCTGGGGTTCTCGTAGTCTTCCTGCTTGCCCCGCTTCATGCGCACCATGGTGAAATCCACGTGATAGCCGCGCTCCAGCAGCGCCTGGTAGGCGGTCCAGTAGTAGGTGTACGCCGGCACGACCACCCGCTGGAGCAGGGCCGCGCCGGCCAGCTCCTCCACCGCTCCGAGCAGGGCGTGGAGGTGCTCGGGCTTCCGGTGGCGCGGGTCGATGGCGAGGAACTTCACGTAGGCGCTGCCATGGGGGGCCTCGCTGTTGGGCGGCAGGTGGCAGATCGCGAAGCCGATCACCTCGCGCCCCTTCTCGAGCAGCAGGGTGTCGCCCAGCGTGAGGCCGTCGACGATCTCGACTTCCTTGCCCAGGTCCATGCCGCGCCAGACCGAGTTGGTCATGCGGCGGATCTTCTGCATCGCCTGCTTCTTCTTGGCCTCCTCGAGGGTCGAGTAGCGGCGCACCGCCGGCCCCGGCTTGGTCGCCTTGGTGGCGTGGACGATCTCCCGGCGGCCGAGCTGCTTGCCGGTGATGACCACGAGGCCCTTGGGCTTGTAGCCGAACTTCTGGTAGAGGATCAGGTGCTTCGGGCTGTAGGGATAGGTGCAGACGCCCTGCAGTGTCGCCTTGTTCTCGTCGAAGAATTCCTGGCAGGCCGTGAGCAGCTGCTGGGCGATGTCCTGGTTCTGGTAGCTGGTCAGGACGGCGACCGGTCCCACGAGGCCGATGGTGCCCCACATGACGGCCACGGCGGCCCCGACGATCTTGCCGTCGCCCTCCTCGGCGACGAAGCAGCCCCACGGCTCCATGAGCCAGCGGTGGTGGACGTACTGGGCGCCGCCGAAGACCTGGCGCGGGCGCGTGCCCACCTGCCGCTCGAAGAAGTCGCCGAAGGCCTGCTCGATGACGTCGCGGACCTTGGAGAGGTCGCCTTTGCGCACGCGCCGGATCTTGATGAGGGGCGAGCGCCCCTGGGAGTCCAGCCCCGGCCGGTCGACCGTGGCCCTCATGCCTGCTCCGGAAGGCCGGCCAGCTCCTCGAGGAGCGTGATGACGCCGGAGTGGTCGAGGCCGCCCTTGCCCTTCACCCGGAGCGCGTTGAACAGCTCCTGCACCACCGCCGTGCACGGCAGCGGGACGCCGAGCGCGCGGGAGGACTCCATGATCAGCCCGAGGTCCTTGAAGTGCAGGTCGATCTTGAATCCAGGGTTGTAGGTGCCCGCGATGTAGTTGGGCGTCTTCTGGTCCAGGCACTTGGAGCCGGCCAGTCCGCCTCCCAGCGCCTTGAGCGTGAGCGCGCGATCGAGGCCCGCCTTCCGCGCCAGGGTCAGGGCCTCGCCGAGCGCGGTGAGATTCAGCGCCACGATGATCTGGTTGGCGAGCTTCGTGAAGCCGCCGGCGCCGAGCGGACCGAGATGCGTGACGGTCTTGCCGAGGGCCTGGAACACCGGCAGCGCGGCGTCGAAGTCGGCCTTCTCGCCCCCCACCATGATGGAGAGCGCCGCCTCGATGGCGCCCTTCTCGCCTCCCGACACGGGCGCGTCCAGCACCCTCACGCCCTTGGCCCCGAGCGCCTTGCCCACCTTCTGCGACACGATGGGAGAGATCGTCGACATGTCGAGGTAGAGCAGCCCGCGCCGCGCGCCCTCGATGATGCCGTCCTTGCCGAGCGCGACCAGCTCCACGTCGGGTGAATTGGGCAGCATGGTGATGAGCACGTCGACCTGGGCGGCCGCATCCCTCGGAGACGAGGCCGACTTGGCCCCGGCGCCCACCAGTTCCTGGACCGGGCCCTGGCTGCGGCTGTGGACAACCAGTGGATAGCCGGCCTTGAGCAAATTCTTCGCCATGGGGCGGCCCATGATTCCGAGCCCAATGAATCCGACGGCTTGCGCCATGATGACCTCGCGGGGACGGAGAATGGGAGGAGCGGCCGGAGCCCGCACGCTGAATTAACACGGCCGGCGCAACGAGTCAAGGGCGAAGTGCCCCCGGGCTTCGAATTTCCGCGCTCAGAGACCTCGGCGCGACCGCTAACGGCCGCCCATGAACTGGCCCAACAGGGTGATGCGCTCGCCGCCCTTGAGCGGCGAGTCGAGCTCATGGGTGACGCCCAGCACCGCGTCGTTGACGAGCACCTCGATGTGCTCGCCGAGATGCTGGCCCGCGGGGTCCCAGAGGGCGCCGTGCAGCTCGGGGAAGCGCGCCGAAAAGCGCCGCAACAGCTGGCCCACCGTGTCGCCCGAACGCAGGGGCTCCTCGAACGTGTGACTCCCCGCCCCGTCACCACCCACGTACTTGGTCACCCAGGTGGTGACCTCGACGGTGGCGCTACCTCCTGCTTTTACCGGGCTCGCTCCGCTCGCCATGCTCTTTCATCTACGCTCGCCTCGGTGCGCTTCGCGCTCTCAAGATCTTAAAACTCGCCTCGCCTGCGGCTGCGGCTCGCAGTGCCACGACTGCGGCTCGCCCTACCGCTTCCACAGCTCTTTCGAAAGCCAGTCGAGGCCGAGCGCCTTGAGCGTCTCGGGCTTGGGCTTGCCGGTCTTGCGGTCGTAGCCCACCGTCGCGTACCAGGTATCCAGCATTTTCTCCCACTGGTCCATGACGTTGTGATCCTTCGCCGGGCCGTCCACCGGCCGTGAGCCGTAGCGCTCCGACGGGTACTCGACCTCGGGGCCGATGCCGCAGCGGAGGTTGAAGGCTCTCAAGATCGCGGCCGTCCGCCGGCCGAAGCGCATGGCCTCATCCAGCGTGTAGGTCCAGCCCGTCGCGGCCGAGAGGGCGCGCGCCAGCAACTCGATCCGCGAGCGGAAGGTGAAGGAGCAGCCGCCGAGCGAATCCTCGAAGTGGCGCCGACCGAGGATGCCGCCCGTCAGCTTCGCGACCTGCTCGCCGTCGAAGGGGCTGATGCGACCCGGCAACCCGATCTCGGTCTGGTGGGTCGGGTTGGCGCTCTCCATCGTCCCGCTGGACGAGGTGCAGGTGTCGAGCATCTCGTCCCAGCGCCCGCGGTGATCGTGGCCGCGGGGCGAGGCGCCCTTCTTGGTGTAGACGGCGCACTTGGCGGCCGGCCCACCGACCTTCTCAGAGGCGCGCTTGACCCCTTCGGCCAGGATGGCGCCGAAGCCGTCGCGGTGGCTGATCATCTGCAGCAACCGGTTGGCGCCCTCGGCGTCGCCCCACTTGAGCCGGAAGCCCACCTGCGCCTCGGTGAGATAGCCCTTCTCCATGCACTCCATCACCCAGCCGCACACCCACCCGAACTCGTTGATGTCCACGCACGCGCGGTCGATGCGCGTGTTGAGCCAGGTGATCGCCTGCGGGTCGGTGAGCCCGATCGTCCAGCCGGCCCCCGACCACCCCTCGTACTCGGGCTCGTCCACGCGCTCGCCCGCGTGGGGGCCGCTGCGGATCACCTGGATGTGGCAGTGGTGCATCCCGCAGGCGCTGCACTGATGCCCGCGGTGGTCGAAGCCCTCGCGCAGCTTGGCGGGCGCCCAGTCGTCCATGTTCACGCTGGTCACGTTCGTGGTGTAGTTCTTGATGGGCAGCACGCCCAGCTTGTAGAGGTTGCTCACCCCCGGCAGGGTTCCCCAGTTGTAGAGGGTGCTCGCCGAGGGGTCGGTCTTGAGGTCGTGGGCGATGTCGTCGGCCGCCTGGATGAGCCCGCGGGTGTCGTGGGCCCGGAGCGCCTTCGTACCGCGGACGATGCACACGGCCTTGAGGCGCTTCTTGCCCATGACGGCGCCGCAGCCGTTCTTGGAGGCGACGTGGCCGTAGTCGCCCTCGATGGCGGCGAAGCGCACCAGGTTCTCGCCGGCCGGGCCGATGGAGTACACGGACAGCCGGTGGCCCGTCAGCCCGTGCTCGGTCTCGAGCGCCTGCTGGGTCTCCCACGTGTCCTTGCCGCGCAGGTGGGCGGCGTCGCGGACCTCGACCACGTCGTCGTTGATGTAGAGGTACGAGAGCTTCCGCGCCTGGCCCTGGATCACGATGGCGTCGTAGCCCGAGAACTTGAGCGACGCGCCGAAGAACCCGTTGGCCTGGGTCGAGGTGGCGCCGTCCGTCATTGCCCCGCGCGTCACGACGGTGAGCCCGCCGGTGCCCCAGACGGGCAGGCCGGCGAGCGGCCCGGTGGCCATGATGAGCCGGTTGTCGGGATGGTCCCAGTGGATCCGGGGCCCCACCTCGTCGTAGAGGATCTTGGTGCCGAGTCCCGCGCCGCCCAGACACTCGCGCATCTCCTCGGGGCTCCATTCCTGGACCGAGATCTTCCCCGTGGAGAGGTTCACGCGGAGCAGCCTGCCCGTATAGCCGCCCGGCAGGGCGCGGGAAGCGCCAGCGGGCTTCTTCGCACGACGCGCAGCGGTCGCAGTCGGACTCATTTCGGGGTCACCGTTTGGGGGAGTTCGGGTGATTTGGACGGCCGGCCGAGGATGGTCTGGGGCAGCAGTCGCCCCGTGGTCCGCGTCGCCATGAAGGCCGGCTTGATGTCGAAGGGGTTCTGCTCGAGGTGCGCCTTCCAGGCCGCGAGGTCCACGCCGGAGTAGACGAGTCCCTTCAGCATGCCCACGTCGTTGGTCGTCCAGATGTCGTTGGCGGGCCCGCAGATCATGGCCCCGGTGAGACGGCCGCCGTGGAACAGGAGCTTGCGGTACTGGGACTGGCCGGAGCGCAGCGCCGTGTAGACGTCGGCCTTGGGATCGTCCCACTGGCCGAACGAGGCCACGTCCAGGTGGCACACTTCGACGATGTTCATCAGCAGGCTGCCGCGGTAGGCCACGTCGCGCCCGGCCATGTTGGCCCCGACCACGCGGCCGTGCTCCTGCGCCGTCGGCTCGATGGCGTGGACCTCGGCGGCGCCGGTGACCAGGTTGCGGCCCCGCGCCACGTCGCCGGCGGCATAGACCGTCTTGACGCTCGAGCGCAGGTGGTCGTCCACCACGATGCCCCCCTGCCCGTCGTCGGCCGTCTCGATCCCCGAGCCCCGGAGCCACTCGAGGTTGGTCCGGATGCCCGTGGCCATAATGACGACGTCGGCCAGGAGCGGCTCGCCCTTCTTGAAGCGGAGCTTCCGCTTGCCGCGCGCCTCCTCGATCTTCGTCAGCGTGGCTCCGGTGCGGAGGCCGACGCCGTGCTGCTCGAGCCAGCGCTGGACAACCCCCGCGCAGGCCTCGTCCACCATGCGCGGCAGAATCCGCGGAGCGACCTCGACGATTGTGAGCTTGGCGCCCCGGGAGAGAATGGCGTTGAGGATCGTGAAGGCGATGAACCCCGCCCCCACCATGACGACCCGGCTGCCCGGCGTGACTCCCGCGATCACCGCGCGGGCCTCGTCCAGCGTCCAGAAGCAGTGGATGCCGGGGCCGTCGGCGCCCGGGACGGGCGGCTTGGCCGCCCGCGAGCCCGTCGCGATCAGGCAGTCGTCGTACTCAACCTTGGCGCCGTCGTCGAGCGTGAGGGCCCGGTTCCGCGCGTCGAGCTGGGCGGCGCGGCGCCCGATGAGGGTCTTGACCTTCCAGGCGGCCAGCGAGGCCGGCGTCGCGGTGAAGACGTGGGACTCGGCGATGCTCTTGCCGAGGTAGTACGGCAGGACCATGCGGGAGTAGGGCCGCTCGGCCGAGACCAGCGTGATCTCCGACGCTCCGCCGTCCTCTTCGCGGATCGTCCGGATGGCGTTCAGCCCCGCGGTGCCGCCGCCGATGATGAGGTGACGGGTCGCCATCACGCCACCTCCCGCGCCAGGACGTAGGCGGTGCGTTGGGCGGCGAAGTCGCCGATCCAGTCGGCCGTGGCCACCTCCTCGAAGGTGATCGCCTGGGTGGGGCAGGCCTCGGCGCAGGCGGGCGCGCCGTCGCAGAGGTTGCACTTGTAGGCCTTGGCCGTGTCGCCGTCGTAGAACATCGTGCCGTAGGGGCAGGCGATGGTGCAGAGCTTGCAGCCCACGCACTTGTCGTCGACCACGTCCTTGGCGCCCGCCGCGGTAATCCGGATCGCGCCGACCGGGCAGGCGGTCATGCACCAGCCCTCAGCGCACTGGGTGCACGTGTAGGGCGCGTAGGACGTGTAGCTCTCGAAGGGCGAGACCCGGATCACGGACTTGGACGGCTGAAACGCGCCGGTCTGCATATAGGAGCAGGCCAGCTCGCACCGCAGGCAGCCGGTGCACTTCTCGGGATGGAGCGCGAGGACTTTCATGGATGCTTAGCGTCGCCGCCTTCTCCGGCCCCCGCGGGACTTCCCGCTCTGCTTGAGCCGGTTGATGAAGGTGTCCAGCGGAATCGCGGGCATGGTCATCATGCTCACCGAGCCGCGCGCGCCCATCTCGACGGAGATGGCCGCGATGCTTTCGTTGTTCGGGGCCTCGAGGATGGTCACGAAGTCGTAGGGCCCCAGCACGGCGTACTGGGCGCGCACCTTGGCGCCCTTGCTCTCCAGCTCGCGGTTGACCTTGTGGATCCAGCCCGGCCGGCCGCGCAGCACCCGGCGGCCGGACTCGCTCAGCGAACTCAGCATCACGTAATGTGCCACGGTGCGCCTCCTCGCGGTGGGGGGAATGCCGAACGCATTATAGCAGAGCGGCTCATTCCTCACCCTCCCGCAACTCGAACTCGACGCGCCCGTCGCCCGCGGCGCCGGGCGGCGCCGCCGCGCCGGCGGCGAGCCGTTCGGGCGGGATGCCCTCGGCCTTCGTGAGCCGCTCGCGGGCGGCGTCGAGCCGCCGCTTGAGCAGATCCGCCAGCGGCGCCTCCGGCGTGGGCTCGCGCTGCCGCAGCGCCGCGAGCTGCTCGTCCACCGTCTTGGGAAGGGTCAGGCTGGGCGCGTGGCTCTGGTAGTACAGCCGCAGCGCCGAGGCCAGATCGCCCGCCCCAACCTCGCGCCGGAAGCGCTGCAGCCGCGCGAGCACCTCCTGGGCCTTCAGCGCTTCGATGTCCGCCGCGCTCGCCACCGGCCGAAGCTCCAGGTTCACGTACGGTGAGCCCCGGAGGAAATCCGCCACGCGCAGCAGGTGCGCCTCCATCGCTGGGTCGATCACCGAGCTGCCGATGGCGAAGGTGACGGGATCCACGCGGAGCTCCTCGATCTTGTCATCGCTGGCGAAGAGCCGGCCGATGAGCCGGAACGGCGCGGCCAGCACGTTGACGATGACGTTCCTGACCGCCGCCCAGATGGCCTCGTTCACGTCAAACTTCGGATCCCTCAAGGATCCCGTCACGGGGACGCTCAGGCGGATGTCGCCGTTGCCGTCCTTGATCAGCGCCACGATGAGCCCCAGCGGCAAGCCGAGGCGCTGCTTGACCTCGTCACCGCGCTCGGGAGACTTCGCCACCTGGAGATGGCCCACGAACACGTCGTTGTTGACCGTGAGCTGGTCGCCCTCCAGCTTGATGTGCACGTCGTACTTGAAGTCCCCGCGGCGGATGATCCAGGCGATGGTCCGGTCGGCGTAGGGATTCACAGTCGGCAGGCGGTAGTCGCGCAGCACCCCCACGAGGTCCACCAGCGGCGGCTGGCCGATGGGTCCCACCTCGCCGCGGAGGTCGAGCCCCGCGTCTGCACCCACCACCGACTTGAGACTCACCTTGGCACGCTGGCCCGCGCGGTTACTGAGCCCCGCCACCGTGACCTCGAGGCGGGAGAAGTCCTCGGAAAACATCGGTTTGGTGCTGCGGTCGAGGAATCGAGCGGAACCGTCCTCGACCCGGATCTCCCCAAGCTCGAGTCGCATCGTGTCGAGCAGCCCCTTGCCCTTGGCCCCGCCCTCCTTGACGGCGGGCGCGGGCGCGGGCGCGGGCGCGGGCGGCGGCGCGGGCTTGGGCGCGGCGTCGCCCGGCGCCGTCTTGGGCCTGAAGAGCGTGAGCAGGGTGATGGCGTCGTCCCGACCGCGTTCGATCAGGAACACGGGACGCCGCACACCCAGCCGGGCAACGGTGGCGCGCGTGGGCCAGGCGAGATCGATGCCGGCGAGCTCCACCGCGTCGATGCCTACCGCGACGATCGTCGGTGGAGACGCCGACTCGTCGACGAAGGCGGCGGTGCTCTTGCTCAGCAGCAGCCGCTCGAGCACGATTCCGACGGCGGGCCCCGCCGGGCCTTCGGCGGCGGCGGGCGGCGCGGCGGGCGGCGCAGCCGGCGCGGTCTGGGCCGGGGGCGCTTCCGCGAGCTTGAGGAGGTCGATGGCGCCGCTCTTGTCGCGCAGCGCCTCCACCCGCAGGCCCTCGATTTCGACGTCGGACACGACGAGACGGCGAGCGAGCACGTCGAGCTCCTTGAGCCGCAGGCTGAGCCGGGGCACGGCCATGAACGGCGCCGGGCCGCCGCGACGGATCAGCACGAGATCGGTGAGGGTGACGTCGCCGGTCACGACGGCCCGCGTAACGCCTTCCGACCTCCGGTCGAGCTCGAGGCGCAGGTGCAGGCCGAGGCGGCCGGCGTACGGGCCCGCCGGGACCGCAGGCGGCACATAGGGCAGGACCTGCGTGAGATCGAAGTCGTTGACCGTGAACCCGAGGGAGACGGCGCCCGGCGTCAGCCGGATCTCATCCGAGCTCAGCTCCAACGGCGACCCGCCGACCTTGGACTGCAGGGCCAGGCGGCCCGCCGGCTGGCCGGTCCGCGTCGTGAGCCCGCCCGCCTCGATGGTCAGCCCCTGGATGTGGAAATCCACCGGGGGCGACACGCTCTCGTCCCGGATCACGATGCTGCCGAGCACCAGGCCCAGGCGGTCCACGCTGAATTTCACGCGGGACGGCGCCGGCTTGGCGTTGGGATCGGCGGGCGGGATCAGGTCGAGCAGATCCGAGAAGTTGAACTCGCGCGGCCCGGTCCGGGCCAGGTGGACCACGGGCGTGACCAGCCGGAGATCGGTGAGACGGACGTGGGCGGTCAGCAGCGCCAGCCACGACCAGCGCGCCTCCAGGCGCTCGAACTCGACGAAGGCCTTGGCGGGGTCGCGCTCGGCGAGACGGAAATTCCGCACGACGAGCCGGCGCGTGAACAGGTTGAGGTCGATGTCCTCGATGCTGGCGGCGCGGCCGGTGAGCTTGGGGATCTGGGCCACCGCCTGGCGGCGGATCAGCTCGGGCAGCGCCCAGAGAAACGCGCCGCCGGCCACGCCGACGATCGCGAGGATCACGAGCCCTCGCCGGCCCGGTCGGAGCCTCGACGCGACCCGCGCCGCGGCGGCCTTCATACGCTCTCGCATCACGGCCTCCCTTGACGGTCTAGACGGGCGCGACGCCCGACGACGGCTTGAGGAAGGTGTAGACGCTGGTGAAGTCCTTGCGGCCGAGGCCGTGGGAGGACGCCAGCCGGTACACCTGCTGGGCCGCCGGCGCCACGAAGACCGGCACCCGAAGCGCGCGCGCGGCGTCCACGGCCAGGCCCAGGTCCTTGCACATGAGATCGGTCATGAAGCCGGCCCGGTACTCGTTGCTCGAGGGCGCCTTGGCGACCAGTCCCGGCGCCGGGTGCATATGCTCCATCACCCAGGTATGGCCCGACGACTTGGCGATCACCTCGGTCACGACCTTGGGGTCGACGCCGAAGCCCTCGGCGATCCTGAAGGCCTCGCTGAGCGCGACGGCGGCCACCCCCGCGATCAGGTTGTTGCAGAGCTTCACGACCTCGCCGCTGCCCACGGGCCCGACGTGGATGACGTTGGCCCCCATTGCCTGGAGCGCCGGCAGCGCGGCCTGAAAGTCCTCCGCCGCCCCGCCCACCATGATGGCGAGCGTGCCGTCGGTGGCCTTCGGCACGCCGCCCGACACGGGCGCGTCGATGAAGCGGACCCCGCGCTCGGCCGCGCCGGCGGCCACGCGGCGGGAGACTCCCGGGTCGATGGTGGACATGTCCACGCAGAGCGTCCCCTTCCGCGCCGCGGCGAGCACGCCGCCGTCGCCGGTGTACACGGCCTCCACGTGCGGTGAGGACGGCAGCATGGTGATCACGATGTCGGCGGTGGCCACGACTTCGGCCGCCGAGGCCGCCGCCGTCATCCCCGAAGCCGCCGCCGCCTTCACGGCCTCAGCGTTCAGATCGTAGGCGGTCACCGCAAAGCCCTTCTTCACCAGGTTCCGGGCCATGGGCAGCCCCATGGTGCCCACGCCGATAAAGCCGATCCGCGTCATCGAGTCCCTCCGAGGTCCGATAGCGGGTGCACAGCGCCCACGTCAGGCGTCCAGCCCGAAGATCCGGATGCTCCCGTATACTACGCGAACGATGCTCGTCGGTCTCGCGCTCATCTCGCTCGCCGCGATCTCGTGGGGCACCACCGGCGCCACCATGACCCTCCTGGCGCGCGAGGCCGCGCTGGGCCCGCTCCTCGTCGGCTGGGCCCGCCTGGCCATCGCGGCCCCCTGCCTGCTCGCCGCCGCCGCGCTCGAGCCCGGACGGCCGGCGGGCGCGCCGCGGCCTCTCCTCGACCTGGCCGCCTGGCGCGCGCGGGACCTGGGCCCGCTGCTCCTCACCGGGCTCGCGATGGCCGGCTACCAGGTCTGCTACTTCTGGGCGGTCACCCTGACGGGCGTGGCCGTCACGGCGCTCCTCGCGATCTGCTCGGCGCCGGTCATGATCGCCGTCCTCGCCGCGACCTTCCTCGGGGAGCGGCTGACTCCGGTGGTGCTCGCGTGCCTCGCCATGGCGGTGACCGGAACCGCCCTGCTCGTCGTCGGCCCCCGCGGCCTCGGGGAGATCGCCGGCCATTTCGGGCTGGGGGCGCTGCTGGCCCTCGGCGCGGGGCTATGTTACGCCGCGTATACGGTGGCCGCCAAGGGCCTTCTCACGCGCATCCGCCCATTGACCCTCGCGGCGGGGACGTTTACCCTCGGGGCCATCTTTCTTTCGCCAGCCCTCGTCAGCGCCGGCAGTGCCGACTTGCTTCAGCGTGCGGCGCTGCCGCTGCTGCTCTACCTCGGGATCGGTCCCACCGCCGTCGCCTACGCGCTGTTCAACGTCGGGCTCGGCCGCGTGCCCGCGACCGTGGCCGGCATCGTGACCCTGTTCGAGCCGCTCACGGCGACCACGCTCGGCGTGCTCGTCTTCGGCGAATCGCTGGGCGCCCTGGGAGTGGCCGGCGCCGCGCTGCTGCTCGGCGCCCTGATCGTCCTGACGGTCCCTACGGGGCGCGGTCGACGACCCGGCTCACGGCCCGGCTGAAGGTGCAGTTGGGCACCACGGCCGAGTGCTTGCCCGAGCCGCCGCCCACCATCACGAGGACGTCCTCGGGGGACGGCACGCGCGGGAGCAGGACGGAGTCGTCCGCCACCTCCCGCATCCAGGCCGGCCAGTCGTGCATGCCCCACATGCCGCTCAGCTTCATGCGCCCCAGGGGCATCCGCGCGTGCTCGAAGACGAAGCGCTGCACGTCGGCCCGCGAGAAGCCGTCGGCGGCCACCGTGGCGGCGTGCTCGGGTCCGAGGACGACGAGCAGCTGGCTCTGGGCGAGGTACCAGCCCACGTTGGAGCCGAGCGTGGTCGCCACGTCGGCCACGTTGGTGAGGATGCCGGCGGCCGTGACGGAGACGTGGTCGTTGACGTTGTGCGGCGCCTCGCCCCCGAACACGGTCACCACGCTCTGCTCGGCCTGGAAGCCCAGGGCCACGTGCAGCGGCGGCCAGGGGCTCGCGTCCTCGCGCTCGGCGACGGCGTAGGCGAATTTGGCCGGGCTCCCGTGGGTCGCCATGTCGGAGCGGCCCGGCCAGGCCCCGCCCACGTTCATGAGGATGAGGCGGATGGCGCGGCCGATGGTGGCGTTGGCGCGGAAGCCGGGACCGAAGCACCCCGCCCCCGCGTGGAGCCCGATGGCGCGCGCGCGGGGGCCGTTGACGATCACGAGCGGCGCCACCGGGTGCGTGGTCGCCTGCACGCCGTAGAGGTTGAAGACCGGATCCAGGAGAGCCTGCGCCGCGGCGACGATGACGGGGAAGTAGACCGGCTCGCAGCCCGCCATGACCGCGTTGACCGCCAGCTTCTCGAGCGTGCAATCGCGCCAGAGAGGCGGCATCACGCCGAGTGATTCGCCGGGGTCGGCGCCGGCGCCCGCGAGCATGGCGCCGACGCGCTCGGGGGTCGGCGGCACGATGGGCAGCCCGTCGCACCATTCGCGCCGCACGAACTCGGCGTAGACCTCGTCCTCGGGCAGGCTGAGCTCGCGGACGGGCGCCTCACTCACGGACGGCCTACCTCGCGCCCAGCAGGCTGGCGAGCTGCTCCACGGCCTGCGCCACGCGGCGGCTGACGCCGTCGGGCGTCTCGCCGCCCAGCGGGTGCTGGATGATGAGGAGCGGCAGGCCGCCGGCGCCGAGCGCGGCCATCTCGCCCAGCGCCAGCGTCTGGAAGGCCGTGGTCGAGATCAGCCCGGCGGGGGTGCCGCCCCGGGCCAGCTCCAGCGAGTCGTGGAGACTCCACGACGTGCAGGAGCCTCAGTCCGCGGAGCCCGCGAAGACGAGGTCGCACTCCTTGGCCAGCGCCTCGATGATCTCCCGCGGGGCCGGCGTGGAGGCGTTGCCCTTCCGCACGTGCACCACCCGCTTGACGCCGAAGCGCGCGGTCAACGCCTCGCCCATCCCCTGGACCAGCCGGTCGAAATTGTGCTTGGTGTTGTCGAGGAAGCCCACCGTGAGCCCGCGGAGCTCGCGCGGCAGGGCGGGCAGCGCCGTCGTCACCGCGCGGCGCTCGCCGATGGGGCTCAGCACCGTGATTCTCGCCATCTTCAAGCTCCTTTTATCGCGGTTGAATGTGAATCACTCCAGGTTGCGGTTTGGCCTCTTCGCGCAAGCGGTCTTCCATCATGCTTGAACGCGACACCATCCAGTTCGGCGGTTTGGCCTCTTCGGGCCTCTGGCCCTCATCGGGGCGGCGTTGTTACCGTCTATATTTGGTCGAGCGCTTGAGGAGGCGCTGGAGCGTGGCGGCCATCTCCTCCAGCACGCTGCGCTTGACCCGAACCGCCACGTTCTCCACCGGCTCCGGGCTGCCGGCCCGGTGGATCACCAAGGTGCCGGTGAACTCCCCGGCGGTCTCGTCCGTCACGGCGAGCCCGCGCAGCGTGAGGATCTCCCACTCCGCGCGCGGCTCGCCCGGCTGCGCCCCTGCCGCCATCGACGCCTCCCCCACCCGAAAATTTGGGGCACCGTCCGGGCGCCCTCCTTGAGAATATAGCGCACATGCTCGTCATGGCGCTCGATGTGGGCAGCAGCTCGACCCGCGCCCAGTGCTTCGACGACCGCGCGCGCCCCCTGCCCGATGCCTACGCGCGCGTCACCTATGATGCCACCACGACCGCCGACGGCGGCGCCGAGCTGGATCCCGAGGCGCTCCTGGAGGCGGTGGCGCGCGCGGTGGACGGCTGTCTCGAGCGGGCGGGCTCGCGCGCGGGCGAGATCGGCGCGGTCGGCCTGTCCGCGTTCTGGCACAGCCTGCTCGCCCTCGACGCCGGCGGCGCGCCGCTGACGCCCGTCTTCACCTGGGCCGATACGCGGAGCGCCGCCGCCGCCGCCGAGCTTCGACGCCGCCTCGACCCGCGCGCGGTGCACGCGCGCACCGGGGCGCCGCTGCACGCGATCTTTTTCCCCGCCAGGCTCGGCTGGCTGCGCCAGGCCCGGCCCGCTGTCTTCGCGCGCGCCGCGACGTGGTGCGGCTTCGGCGAGTACCTCGCCCGGCGGCTCACCGGCAGGCTCCAGGTCAGCGTCTCCATGGCCTCGGGCACCGGGCTCATGGACCACACCACGGGCGGCTGGGACCGCGAGCTGCTGGCCGCGTGCGACATCGGCCCCGAGCGGCTGCCGCCCATCGGCGACGAGCCCGCGGCGGCCCTGGCCGCGCCCTTCACCGCCCGCTGGCCCGCCCTGGCCCGCGCGCGGTGGCACCCGGCGTGGGGCGACGGCGCCTGCTCCAATTTGGGCTCGGACTGCGCGGGCCCGGATCGCCTGGCGCTCAACGTCGGCACGTCGTCGGCGCTGCGGATGGTCGCGCGCGAGGGCTTCGGCCCGGCCGCGACGCCCGAGGGCCTCTGGCGCTATCGGGTGGACGCCGCCCGGACTCTGGTGGGCGGCGCCACTTCCGAGGGCGGCAATGTGGTCGCGTGGTGCCGGCGCGTCCTGTCGCTGCCGGCCGAGCCGCTCCTCGAGCGCGCGCTGGCGGCCCTGCCCCCCGACGCCCATGGGCTCACGGTCCTGCCTTTCCTGGCGGGAGAGCGCAGCCCCGGCTGGCGCGGGGACGCGCGCGCCGCGCTGGCGGGCGTCTCGCTCGACACTGGCGCCGTGGGCATCCTGCGGGCCTTCATGGAAGCCGTCGCCTGCCGCCTCGCCCTCGTCTACGAGCGGCTGGCCCCGCTCGCCGCCCCGGGGCATACGATCGTGGCGTCGGGAGGCGCGCTCGCCCACTCGCCCGCATGGCGCACGATCCTGGCGGACTCGCTCGGGGTCCCACTGGCCGTTTCGGGCGAACCCGAAGCCTCCAACCGGGGCGCCGCGCTGCTGGCGCTCGAGGCCCTGGGCGCTCCGCTCCCGCCGCCCCTGCCCGCGGCCGCCACCCTGGCCCCCGACCCCGGGCGGCACGCCGTCTACCGGGCGGCGCGGGAGCGCCAGCGCGCCCTGTACGACAGCATTGTCGGACCCCGCCTGTCCTGAGAGAATGGGATCTGAGCGGACCCCCTGACCCATGCGCATCGCCATCGGCTGTGACGACGTCGGCTTCCCGCTGAAAGAGCCGATCACCGCGGCCCTCGAGTCCGAGGGCCACGACGTCCTCGACCTCGGCACCTTCTCCACCGAGTCCGTGGACTACCCCGACTACGCGCGCGCCGTGGGGCAGGCCGTGCTCCGCGGCTTCGTCGACGTGAGCGTGCTCCTGTGCAGCAGCGGCATCGGGGGCGCCATGGCCGCCAACAAGATCCGCGGCATCCGCGCGGCCCTCTGCTACGACGCCGCCCAGGCCAAGCAGAGCCGGGAGGAGGAAAACGCCAACGTTCTCTGCCTGTCGGCCGCCGGGCTGGACGCCAAGGCCGCCATCGAGGTGACCAAGGCGTGGCTCGCGGCCCGGTTCTCGGGCAAAGAGCCCTATGTCCGGCGCGTGGCCAAAATCGGCCAGCTCGAGGCGGGACTGCTGAGCCCGGAAAAGGGCCCGGGCAAACTGGGCGGGCCCGAGTCGCTGGTGCCCCCGCCGCCCACCCCGGCCCCGGTCCGCGAGCCGGTCCGTGAACCAGTCTCCCAGCCGGTGAAGCCGGCCCCTCCCGCGCCCGCGGCGGCGCGCGCGAGCCGGTCGAGCCTCGGCGAGGAGGCCTCCGAGCTGCTCCGTCAGGTGACCGGCAGCAAGGCCGATCCCCTGGCGACGGAGCTCGAGCACGCGCTCGTGGGAGGCGCCGCCGCGGGCGCAAGGGCCGGCGTCGAAGCGGCGCCGGCGCCGGCGCGCCGCGCCCAGCCCATGCCGGACATTTTCAAACTGCCGGCGGTGGAAGAGGCGCTCCAGTTCCTCGAGTCCAAGGACTTCCTGGACCGCTTGTGGGTGAAAGACGCCACGCTGTGGAAGGGCGATGCGGCGGCCGTGCGGAACCGGCTCGGATGGCTCACCTCGCCGACGATCATGCGCGGCCACGCCGAGGACATCAAAGCGTTCGCCGACGAGATCCGCCGGCTGCAGTTCTCCCAGGTCGTGCTGCTGGGCATGGGCGGCTCGTCCCTGTCCAGCGACGTGTTCAACCTGACCTTCGGCTCCAAGATGGGCTTCCCGGATCTCGTGATGCTGGACTCCACCGACCCGGCGGCCGTCCGCAATGTCCTCGAGAGCGTGAGCCTGGCCCGGACCCTCTTCGTCGTCTCGACCAAGTCCGGCACGACCACGGAGACGCTGGCCTTCTACGCCTTCTTCCGCTCCCAGGTGGAGGCCGCCTCGCCGCCCAAACCCGGGATGCAGTTCGTGGCCATCACCGACCCCGGGCGGCCGCTCGACAAGCTCGCGGCGGAGACGGGCTTCCGGCGCACCTTCCTCAACCCCGCCTCCATCGGCGGCCGCTACTCGGCGCTCTCCTTCTTCGGGCTCGTCCCGGCCGCCTTGATCGGCGTCGACATCAAGGCGCTGCTCGAGCGGGCCAACGCCATGGTCGAGGTGTGCGGCAACGAGGTGGGCGCCCGCGACAACCCGGCAGTGCAGCTCGGGGCCGCGCTGGCGGGGCTGGCCAAGGCCGGCCGGGACAAGGTGACCCTGGTGCTGTCCCAGAAGATCCGGGCGCTGGGCCCGTGGATCGAGCAGCTCTTGGCCGAGTCGCTGGGCAAGGACGGCAAGAGCCTGGTCCCGGTGGTGGACGAGCCCTTGGGCGCGCCCGCCGTCTACGCCGACGACCGCGCCTTCGTCGCGCTCACGCTCGAGGACGACGACAGCCAGGACACCGCGCTGGGCAAGCTCGCCGAGGCGGGCCACCCCGTGATCCGGTTCACGCTCAAGGACCCGCTCGACGTGGGCGCCGAGTTCTTCCGCTGGGAGCTGGCCACCGCCACGGCCGGCGCCGTCATGGGCGTCAACCCGTTTGACGAGCCCGACGTCGCGCGCGCCAAGGAGAACACCTCCGGCCTGCTCATCAACTGGAAGAAGACCCGGCGGCTGCCGGAGTGGCCGACGGACGCCGAAGACGACGGCATCGCCATCATGACCAAATCCAACAAGAAGCCGGCCTCCGTGGCCAAGGGCCTGTCGGCCCACCTGGCCCAGGCCGAGCCGGGCGACTATCTGGCGATCCAGGCCTTCCTCACGCCCTCGACGGAGACGTGGAACCGGCTCCAGGAGATCCGCACCCTGCTGCGCGACCGGCTGCGGATCGCGACGACGGTGGCATTCGGGCCGCGGTACCTGCACTCCACCGGCCAGCTGCACAAGGGCGGCCGGCCCAACGGGATCTTCATCCAGATCACGGGCGAGGACAAGGACGACCTGCCGATTCCCGGCGCGAGCTACAACTTTTCGACGCTCAAGGCCGCCCAGGCCCTGGGCGATATCCAGGCCCTGCGCGACGCCGGCCGCCGGGTGATCCGGCTGCACCTCACCGGCAAGCAGACCCACGGGCTGCAGCAGCTGACCCAGATGATCCAGACGCTGACCCGCAAGCTGTGAGCGGCGGGGCCGCGGCGCGATGACCCCGGCGGCGGACGACTCCTGCGTCCTGGTCATCTTCGGCGCCTCGGGCGATCTCACGAAGCGCAAGCTCGTGCCCGCGCTCTGGTCCATGTTCCAGGGACGGGTGCTCCCCGAGCCCTTCGCGGTGATCGGCGTCGCGCGCTCCGAGATGACCGACGAGCAGTTCCGGTCGCGGATGCGCGAGGCCATCACCGACTTCGCCCGCGTGCAGCCGCCGTCGGAGAAGGTGTGGGACCGCTTCGCCCAGGCCCTGTTCTACTACTCGGGCGATCCCGCCGACCCCGGCCTCTACGAGGGCCTCGGGCGACACCTCGCCAAGGTCGAGGCGGACCGCGGCACGGGCGGCAACCGGCTCTTCTACCTGGCGGCCCCGCCGTCCATCTACCCGGCGCTGGTGACCCGGCTGGGCGCGTCGGGCTTCAGCCGCCCCCGCGAGGGCGGCGGGAGCTGGACGCGCATCATCATCGAGAAGCCCTTCGGGCGCGACCTGGCGTCGGCCCGCGCCCTGAACCAGGTCGTCACCCGGGTGTTCGCCGAGGATCAGGTCTACCGGATCGACCACTATCTCGGCAAGGAGACGGTCCAGAACATCCTGGTGTTCCGATTTGCCAACGGCATCTTCGAGCCGCTCTGGAACCGCGACCACGTGGACCACGTGCAGATCACGGTGGGCGAGACCATCGGGGTGGAGACCCGCGGGTCGTACTACGAGGAGGCGGGCGCCCTCCGCGACATGATCCAGAACCACATCCTCCAGCTGCTCTGCCTGGTCGCCATGGAGCCGCCGGTCACGTTCGACGCCGATGCGGTGCGCGACGAGAAGACCAAGGTGATGCGCGCCCTCTGCCCCATCAGCCCGGACGAGGTCGGGCGCGTGGCCGTCCGCGGCCAGTACGGGCCGGGCTTCGTGGCCGGCCAGCGCGTGGCCGGCTACCGGGAGGAAAAGGGCGTAGCCGCGCAGTCCGTCACCGAGACGTACGCGGCTCTGAAGCTTCAGGTGGACAACTGGCGGTGGGCCGGCGTGCCCTTCTACCTGCGCACCGGCAAGCGGCTGGCCACGCGCGCCAGCGAGATCGCGGTACAGTTCAGGCAGACCCCGCACCTGGTCTTCCGCCGCAATCCCGAGATCCTGGCCGAGCCCAACCGCCTCGTGCTGCGCATCCAGCCCGACGAGGGGATGTCGCTGTCCTTCGGGGCCAAGCTGCCGGGCCCGGACCTGCGCATCAAGCCGGTGGAGATGGACTTCGACTACGGCCGCGCCTTCGGCGGCGAGCCGCCCGAGGCCTACGAGCGGCTGCTGCTGGACGCGATGAAGGGCGACGCGACGCTCTACGCGCGCGGAGACTGGGTGGACATGGCGTGGGAGCTGCTCGGGCCCGTGCTCGACGCCTGGACGGCCGGCGATCTCGGGAAATTCCCGAACTACGAAGCCGGCACCTGGGGCCCGGCCGAGGCCGACGCGCTGCTCGAGCGCGACGGACGCCGCTGGCGGCACCCCTAAGCGGCGGGGCGCCCAGCGGCGCCGCCCTACTTGGCGGGGCTCGTGGCGACGACGCGGGTGGCCGACACCTCCACCCAGGTGTAGTACCAGCCCTCGTAGATCAGGACCTGGAGCGAGGCGCCCGCCTTGTCGTAGACCTGCGTGGTACCCTTGTCGGCGGCGGTCGTCGAGGATAGGTGGCGCCAGCCGTTGGCCTCGAGCGTCGTCCGGAAGGCGACGCTCAGGCTCTCGGGCTCGACGCGCCCCTTGTAGAACAGCCGGGCCGCTTTGACCGCCGGCGACTCGATGATGGTGGACTTGTTCAGGTCCACCTCGAGCCCCTTGGGCACCGGGATGTCTTCGAACTCGCTGCGCTGCTGCCGCGGCGGGGAGGAAGCGCAGGCCGTCAGGGCGATGAGAGCGAGCGAAAAAACGAACAGGCGCCGCATGGGTAGTACCTCCTGCCGTCGATCGTACAGCCGGCGGGGCCGCGGCACCAAGTTTTTGGCGTGGCTGGTGGTGGGGTCCCTGCTCGGAGGGTGCGCCAGCAGCAATGTCCCGCCCATGGGCTATCAGGGCAAGCCCTTCCGCCCCGAGGCCGACGAGCGGGCGCTCTGGAGCCAGGCCGAGAAGGAGGAAGAAAAGCTCGCCAAGACGGGCAAGATCTACGAAGACCCGCTGCTCGAGGAGTACCTGTCCGGCGTGGCGGCCAAGGTCGTGCCCGCCGAGGTGCTGGCCGCCGGCGGCCCGGCCATCCGGATCTCCGTCTTCCGCGACCCGACCCTCAACGCCTTCGCCATGCCCAACGGGCGCGTGTACGTCCACACGGGGCTGCTGGCCCGCGTGGAGAACGAGGCCCAGCTCGCCACCATCCTCGGCCACGAGCTCACCCATGTGACCAACCGCCACGCGCTCAAGTTCGAGCGCGACGCCCGCAACAAGCAGATCCTCTTCACGGTGGTGGGCATCGCGGCCGTCAACGGCTTCGGCCGCGATCTCGAGCGCGAGGCCGACACCGAAGGGATGGACCGCATGGTCAAGGCCGGCTACGACCCGCGGGAGGCGCCCAAAACCTTCGAGCTGCTCAAGAAGGACCACGGCAACGCGAGCGCCCTCGAAACCTTCTTCTTTGGCAACCATCCCCAGCTGGAAGAGCGCATCCGGACGACCCAAGAGCTGGTGCGGACCAAATACGCGGGGCTCGACACGAGCCGGCTCGTCGCCAATACTGAGGAGTTTCCTCTCCGGATGCGTGTCGTCGTCCGGGAGAACGCCGCCCTCGACCTCCGGGCGGGCCGCTTCGGGCTGGCCAAGGACCAGCTGGACCGCGTCCTGGCCCTGGCGCCCAAGGACCCCGTGACCCACCTCTACTACGGCGATCTCTACCGGCTGCAGGCCCAGCGGGCCCAGCGGACGGAGGACAAGGTGCCCCTGCTCCGGCAGGCCCGCGAGGAGTACGAGCGCTCGGCGGCGCTCGATCCCACCTATCCCGACCCGTTCAGGCAGTTGGGCTTCCTCTACTACCAGAGCAGGGACACCAACAAGGCGAAGGAGGCCTTCCACAAGTACCTGGCGCTCAAGCCCGACGCCCCCGACGCCCGCCGGGTCAAGGAGTACCTGGTCGAGCTGGGCCGCTGATGAGCCGCCGGCGGCGCGCCGTCTCCGGCGTTCTGGCGGCCCTCGTGCTGCTGGGGGCGGCGGCCGTCCTGGCCCACGGCCCGCTCCTACGGTGGGTCGGCCGGGCGCTGATCGTCGAAGACCCGCTCGCGCGGGCCGATGCCATCGTCGTCGTGGCCGGCAGCACCCCGTCGCGCGAGGCCGCCGCCGCCGGGCTCTTCCGCGAGGGCTGGGCTCCCCGCATCATCCTCTCCAACCAATTCACGCCCGCGCGGGTCCGCGAGCTGATCGCGCTCGGGATCCGGCGCACCGATCTCCAGGGCGAGGCGCGGCTGGCGCTCGAGAAGCACGGCGTTCCGGCGGCCGCCATCGTGGCGCTCGGCGAGCCCGTGCGGATCACCGAGACCGAGCTGCGCCTCGTGCGCGAGACCGCCCAGGCCCGGGGCTACCGCCGCGTGATCCTGGTCACCTCGCCCCTGCACACGCGGCGCGTGCGGCTGATCTGGGCGCGGGAGGCCCGCGGCCAGATCGAGGGGCTCGTGGTCGGCGCGGGCGCGGAGGAGTTCGCCGTGGACGGCTGGTGGCGCCACCGCCGGATGGCGGAAGCGGTGCTCCACGAATACCTGGGGCTCCTCGCGATCTACCTCGGCGTGTCCAGCCGGTTCACCTGACCGTCAGGGAAAAATCCGCCGGTAGAGCAGGTGCTGGCGATTGCGGGTGTGGGGGCGCACCTGCGCGGGCCAGCGCCCCACCTCGACGGCCTTGGCCCAGGCCGGGCTCGCCAGCACCGCGGGGCTCTCGATCTCGTAGAGGGCGCCATAGGTGGGCGCGTTCTCGACCACGATGGTCTTCAGCTGGCCGCCGATGCTCATGGTCAGCTCCTGGGTCTTGAAGCGCGCCACCGAGATCACGCCGGGCACGGTGAGCAGGGTCGGCACGTGCTCGGTGTCGTAGACCTCGTTGAAGAGGGCCTCCTTGCCGGGCTCCACGTCCATGGCGGCGCTGAACAGATACCGGCTCTGAATCGGCATGCACTCCCCTCCTGCGATTGGCTGCGGGTGCACGACGCTCGGCGCGGACGGCCGCGGCGGGGGCGGTCAGGCGCGGCGGCGCGCGCGGGCGCGCCCGGGCCGGCGGCGGCGCGCGCTCCGCTCGATCCGCCCGTAATCGTCCTGGCGCCGGATGATGTCGTCCTCGCCGAGATAGGGCCCGTGCTGGACCTCGATGATGACCGCGGCCCGCCGCCCCGGGTTCTCGATGCGGTGCCAGGCCCCGCGGGGCACGGCCACCGCGCCGCGCACGGCCAGGCGCCGCGCGCGTCCCTCGATGACGATCCGGGGCGCGCCCGCGATCACCACCCAGTGCTCGGCGCGGAAGCGGTGGCGCTGCAGGCTCAACCGGTGGCCCGGCTCCACGACGATGCGCTTGACCTTCCAGCCCGCCCCTTCCTCGATTGTCTGGAAGCCGCCCCAGGGCCGGGTCTCGAAGGGGTGCCGGGCACGCCGCGTCTTCGCGGTCATGACCCCAGGTGGATGACGCGGGCGAAGTCGGCCTCGACCGCCTTGCTGACCTCTTCCATGACCTCGGGCGGCACGTCCTCGTCGAGCAGCAGCACGACGATGGCCCGGCCGCGCTTGGTGCGCCGGCCCACGTGCATGGAGGCGATGTTGACGTTGTGGCGTCCGAGGATGGAGCCGATCTTGCCCACCATGCCGG
This sequence comes from Methylomirabilia bacterium, assembly GCA_041493605.1. Taxonomy (GTDB): domain Bacteria; phylum Methylomirabilota; class Methylomirabilia; order Rokubacteriales; family CSP1-6; genus DASSSH01. The sequence goes on along the minus strand of JBGPZD010000027.1, from coordinate 2,483 downwards.
GGCGGTCCTCGTAGGAGAGCACGAGCACGTGCCCCTCGGGGATGAACTCGATATTGAGGTCGCGCAGCTTGACGATGCGCGGGACGCCGTCGAAGACGGTGCCGGCGATGATCTTCCGGCCGCCGCCCGCGTGCGTGGTGACCGTGATCAGATTGGTGTAGCCCGTGGTCGCCTCCTCGTCCGTCTGGACGGTGAGCCCGACCCCCCGGTCGCGCGCGACCAGGTGGGCGTTGACCAGGTTGACGGCCTGCGCCGTCACCCGACCCAGCAGGCCCTTGAGGACGGCGCGGGCGATCAGCTCGGGGTCCCGGCGCGCCACGTGCCCCGCGACCACGACGTCCACGGCCTCGACGTTGTCTTTCTCGAGCTGCACGACGAAGCGCCCCAGCAGCTCGGCCAGCGCAATGAACGGCCGCTGCTCGGCCATGGACTCGCGGTCGCCCACGGGGATGTTCACGGCGTGCTCGACGATCTCGCCGTCGCGGAACGCCACGAGCTGGCGGGCCACGTCCACGGCCACGTTGACCTGCGCCTCCTGGGTATTGGCCCCCAGGTGGGGCGTGACCACCATCTTGGGATGCCGGACCAGCCGCTTGACCAGCTCGGAGACCGGCGGCTCCTCGCTCCAGACGTCCACGGCCGCGCCGGCGACGTGCCCGGACTCGAGCGCCGCCAGCAGGTCGCCCTCGTTGACGATGCCGCCCCGCGCGCAGTTGACGAGGCGCACGCCGGGCTTCATGGCGGCGAGCTCCCGCGCCGCGATCATGTTCTCGGTCTCCTCGCTCAGCGGCACGTGCACGGTGACGATGTCCGACTGGGCGAGCACCGTCCCCAAGTCGGTGAGCCTCACGCCGAGGTCCCTCGCGCGGCTCTCGGGGATGTACGGGTCGTAGACCAGGACCTCCATGTCGAAGGCCTTGAGCCGCGCCGCCACCCGCGAGCCCACCTTGCCCAGCCCCAGCACGCCGGCGGTCTTGCGGTGCAGCTCGGAGCCGTAGATCCCCCGGTCCCACTCGCCCTGCTTGAGCGAGGCGTTGGCCTGGGGGATCTTGCGCACCAGGGCCAGCAGCATGCCGATGGTATGCTCGGCCGCCGAGACCACGTTGCCGTAGGGGGCGTTGACCACGACCACGCCCTGGCGCGAGCAGGCGTCGACGTCGATATTGTCCACGCCCACGCCGGCGCGGCCGAGGATGCGGAGGCGCCGCGCGCGCGCCAGGAACTCGGCCGTCACCGTCGTCGAGGAGCGGGTGACGATGGCCTCGTAGTCGCCGATCTTCGCGAGGAGCTCGTCCTTGGGCAGCTTGCTCGAGATCTGGTCCACCTGGAAACCGCGCTCGCTGAGGTAGGCGATCCCGTCGGGCGCGATCGCGTCGATCACCAGCACTTTCATGCCGCTATGCTAACACGGCCGCGCCGACCCGCCGTAGGCTGGCTGATCAGCCCTGGACGGAGTAGCCCCCGTCCACCGGGATCGCGGTCCCGGTCAGGAAATCCGACGCCGGGCTCGCGAGAAAGACGGCGATGCCCGCCAGATCCTCCGGGGCGCCCCATCGGTGCTCGGGAGTCCGCCGCAGCACGTTCTCGTGAAGTCCCGGCACCTGGCGGCGGGCCTCCGCGGTGAGGTCGGTGTCGATCCAGCCCGGCAGCACGGCGTTAACCTGGATGTGGTCGCGCGCCCACGCGGTGGCCAGGGCCTTGGTGAGCTGGACGATGCCGCCCTTGGAGGCGGCGTAGGCCGCGGTGAACGAGGCGCCGAAGATGGACATCATGGAGCCGATATTGATGATCTTGCCGCCGCCCTGGGCCTTCATGTGCGGATGGGCGGCGCGGCTCGCGAGGAAGGCGCTGGTCAGGTTGGTGTCGAGCACGGTGCGCCACTCGGCCAGGGAATACTGCTCGGGCTGCTTGCGGATATTGGTCCCCGCATTGTTGACCAGGACGTCCACCCGCCCGAGCCCCTCCACCGTCCGGCGGATCAGGCCCTCGACCGACGCCTCGTCGGTGACGTCCACCTCGACGGCGAGGGCCCGGGCGCCCAGCGCCTCGAGCTCCTTGACGGCCTTGAGGCTCTTGTCCCGATTGCGCCCCGCCACCACGACGGCGGCCCCGGCCGCCGCCAGCCCGCGCGCCATGCCCAGCCCGATGCCGCCGTTGCCGCCCGTCACGACCGCCACCCGTCCCTTGAGGTCGAATGCGTCCACTCGCGATCCTCCCGCGCGCGCGGCCTTCCCGGTTCTTGGCGTTTCGCGCGCACCTGTGTCTAACTGTGTGGCAAGCAGTCTAACCGGGAAGGAGAGGGCTGTGAAGCGCACCGTCGTCTTGCTGCTGGCGCTCGGGCTGGGGCTCGCGGGCTGCGGGGGATCCTCCCACGAGGCGGCCCTCAAGCGGCTCGCCCGCGCCGAGGCCGACATGGAGGCCTGCAAGAAAATGGTCGGGCTCGAGGGCACGCCCACGCCCGACGACGCGGCGCTCTTCGAGCC
>JBGPZD010000112.1:0-6505 GCA_041493605.1 Methylomirabilia bacterium | reverse complement strand
TGCAAACCGACTGGCAGGCCCACTACCTCGACGGGCAGACGGCCATCCGCCACCCGGCCACGGTGCGCCTCATGCGCCAGGGGCTCGAGGTCACGACGGGAGGCGGCTGGACGCGCCTCTGGCCCTACGCGGAGATCCGGCAGACCCAGGGTTTCTACGAGGGCGAGGAGGTGCGGCTCGAGCGGGGCGGGACCATCCCCGAGGTGCTGCTGGTCTCCGACCTGGCCTTTCTGCTGAGCCTGCACGAGCTGGCGCCCGAGCTCTCGGCGCGTTTCCACAATCCGGCGAGGCGGGGAGCGCGCATGCGGCTCACGGCCCTGGCCGCCGCCGGCGTCGTCGCGCTCACGGCCGTCATCTACCTCTGGGGCATTCCCGGCTTGGCGGCCCTGGCCGCCGCCCGCGTGCCCGTCTCCTGGGAAGAGCAGCTCGGCAAGAGCGCCGTCGAGTACATGGCGCCGCCCGAGAAGCGCTGCGAGGATCCGCGGCTCAACGCCGCCGTCAACGAGATCGCCGCCCGGCTCACCGCCGCCGCGCCTCCGTCGCCCTACACGTTCCGGGTCTATGTGGTGGATCATCCCCTGATCAACGCCTTCGCGGCCCCCGGCGGCTACGTCGTGTTCTTCCGCGGCCTGCTCGAGCGGACGAGCACCCCCGAGGAGCTGGCCGGCGTCCTGGCCCACGAGCTCCAGCACGTGCTCCACCGCCACGCCACGCGCGCCATCATCCAGCACGCCTCCACGGGCCTGCTCATCGCGGCGCTGTCGGGAGACGTGACCGGCCCACTGACCTACGGGCTCGAGACGGCGCGCGTGCTGGGCCAGCTCAGCTACAGCCGGCAGGCCGAGGAAGAGGCCGACCGCGAGGGGATGAAGATGCTCCTGGCGGCCGGCGTGGATCCGGCCGGGATGATCGCCTTCTTCGCCGTGCTGATGAAGAAGGAAGGGAAGACCCCCGAGGCGCTCAAGTACCTCTCGACCCACCCGACGAGCGCGGACCGCGTCACCCGGCTCACCGCCATGGCTGCCGCCGCTAAAGGCAGGCCGGCCCCACTCCTGCCGGGATCGGACTGGCGCCAGATCCGAAGCCTGTGCGGCGCGCCCAAGCGCTGACCGATGTCTGGCGGTCCGTCTCTCGTGAGTCGATTCTCCAAGATGTTGGCTTGGGCGCTGGTGGGCGTCCTCGTCCTCACGGCCGTGCCAGTCCTGATCCTCCGCTGGGTGCCGCCGCCGACCACCGCCGTCATGGTCGAGACGCGGATTGCGAACCTCGCGCGGGGCCGTGCCACGGTCATCCGCTATCGGTGGGTAGACTGGAACGGCATCGCCCCGCACATGCGGCTGGCCGTCGTCGCCTCCGAGGACCAGGGGTTTGTCGGCCACTGGGGCTTCGACTTCAAGTCCATCATCGAGGCGGTGGAGGACCACGAGGCCCGGCACCAGGTGCGGGGGGCGAGCACCATCACCCAGCAGGTGGCCAAGAACCTCTTCCTCTGGCGCGGCCGAAGCTATGTGCGAAAGGGCTTGGAAGCCTATTTCACCGTGCTGTTGGAGCTTTGCTGGTCCAAGCGGCGGATCCTCGAGGTGTACTTGAATGTGGCCGAGTTCGGCGACGGCATCTACGGGGTGCGCGCCGCCAGCGAGGCTTTCTTCAAAAAGCCGCCCGCCGACCTGACGCGCGGAGAAGCCGCCCTCCTGGCCGCGGTGCTGCCAAACCCCAAGCGCCTCCACGCGGGCAACCCCTCGGCCTATGTCGAGAAGCGGGCGCGCTGGATCGACGAGCAGATGGAACAGTTGGGCGGTCCCGCCTATCTCCAGGGACTCTGACGGGGGGGATCAGAGGAGGGCGTTAGCTGAGATCCCGGGCCGCAGGCGACTCACGCCTTCGGCTTCCAGCCCTTGAAGCGCTCGCGCAGCACCTTCTTGTCGAACTTACCGACCGAGGTTTTCGGCACGGCGTCGATGAAGACCACCTCGTCGGGCAGCCACCACTTGGCCACGCGCGGCGTGAGATAGTCCATGATCTCCTGCGCGGTGAGCTGGCCCTTGAACTCGGGCTTGGGCACCACGCAGGCCAGGGGCCGCTCCTGCCACTTCTCGTGGGGCACGGCGATGACGGCCGCCTCGAGCACCTTGGGGTGGCCCATGATGGTGGTCTCCATGTCCACGCTCGAGATCCACTCGCCGCCCGACTTGATCAGGTCCTTGGTCCGGTCGGTGATCTGGACGTAGCCGTCGGGGTCGATGGCGGCCACGTCGCCCGTGCGGAACCAGCCGTCCTCGGTGAACTGGACGGCGCCGGCCGGGTTGTTGTAGTACCCGCTGGTGATCCACGGCCCGCGCACCTGGATCTCGCCCACGCTCTTGCCGTCCCACGGCTGCACCGTGCCGGCGTCATCCACGATCCGCATGTCCACGCCCGCGACCGGCGCGCCCTGCTTGGCCCGGATGTTGTAGCGCTCCTCTTCGGGCAGGCTGTCCGTGTAGGATCGCGGGCGGCACACGGTCCCGAGCGGTGTCATCTCCGTCATGCCCCAGGCATGGAGCATGTAGGCGCCGTACTTCTTGTCGAACAGCTCGATGAGGCTCTTGGGAGCCGCCGAGCCGCCGATGGGGATGCAGCGGATCGAGGAGATGTCCCACTGGGGCTCCTTCTCGAGGATGGCCTGGATGGCGATCCAGACGGTGGGCACCGCGCCGACCACGGTGACGCGCTCGTTGTGGACGATCTCGATGATGTCGCGCGGCTGGGGGTTGGGGCCGCCGAAGATCTGGGTGGAGCCGTTCATGACGCCGGCGAAGGGCACGCACCAGGCATTGGCGTGGAACATGGGCACGATGTGGAGGATCACGTCGCGCTCGCAGATGCCGAGCACGTCCGTCGTGGACGAAGCGAAGCAGTGGAGGAAGATCCCGCGGTGGGTGTAGACCACGCCCTTGGGATGCCCCGTCGTCCCCGAGGTGTAGCACATGCCGGCGGCGTCGGTCTCCTCGAGCTTCGGCCAGGCGTCGATTGGCTTGGCGTCGGACAGCAGCGCCTCGTAGTCGAGCGCGCCCGCGGGGATCTCGGCCGTGGGCGTGTCCTTCATGACGATGAAGTGCTTCACGCTCTTGAGGTCCTTGCGGATGGGCTCGACGACCGGCCAGAGGCTCGCGTCCACGATCAGCACGCGGTCCTCGGCATGGTTGACGATATAGGTGATGTCCTGGGCCGAGAGACGGATGTTGACCGTGTGGAGCACCATGCCCATCAGCGGCGCGGCGAAGTAGACCTCCATGTGCCGGTGGGAGTTCCACGCGAGCGTGCCGACCCGGTCGCCCTTCTGGAGACCCAGCCGGGCCAGCGCGCCGGAGAGCCGGCAGACGCGGTCCGCGTAATCGGCGTAGGTGTAGCGCTGGAGTCCCGCCCCGGGTACCCGCGTGGCCATGGTCTTCCGGTGGAAGACCTTGCGCGTGCGCTCGAAGAAGTGGGTCAGCGTGAGCGGGTAGTCCATGATGAGGCCCTTCATCGCGTCCCGTCCTCCCAGGTCCTCCGAGGTGGCCATGCCGAAACCGTCCTAAGGATAGGAGAGCCGCCCGTGTCTGTCAACGCCGCGTCTTCTTTACGGAATCGGTAGATTCGGGTATGGTGTCGCCATGAAGTCGCGCTGGGACGACGCCGCGGCCAAGAGCCTGTCCGATCTCGACCTGCTCGTCTACGCCTCGCGGCTCGTCGGCGCCGAGACGTCGCTGGTCGTCTGGGGCGGCGGCAACACCTCGATCAAGCGCGCCGAGCGCGATTACCGGGGGCGCGAGACGCAGGTGCTGCGCGTCAAGGGCAGCGGCTCGGATCTGAAAAGCATCCAGCCCAAGGATTTCCCCGGGGTGCGGATGGACGACATCCTGGCCTTGCTCGAGCGGAAGGACATGGGCGACTCGGAGATGGTGGGCTATCTCGCCCACGGGCTCATCGAGCCCGGCAGCCCGCGCCCCTCGATCGAGACCTTGCTGCACGGCTTCCTGCCGGCCGAGGCCGTGATCCACACCCATGCCGACGCCATCGTCGCGCTCACCAACAACGACCGCTGCCGCGGCGTGCTCGCGCAGGTCTATGGCGGCGAGGTGATCGCGCTGCCGTATCGCCGCCCCGGTTTCCTGATCTCGCGGGAAGTGGCTGACACGTTCCGCGCGAATCAGAAGGCGCGGGCCATCCTGCTCGAGCAGCACGGCACCATCTGCTGGGGCGCGACGGTCAAGGACGCGTATCTCGCCACCATCGAGCTGATCAGCCGCGCCGAAGAGGCCATCGCCCATCAGGCCAAGGGGCGCGCCCGCTTCGGCGGCGTCGCGGTGCAAGCGCCGGCCGCCGAGCAGCGCCGGCGCGTGGCGCTGGCGGTGGCGCCGTGGCTGCGCGGCGTGATCGGGCGCGACCGGCGCGTGGTGATGACCTTCGATGACGGCCCGGACGTGCTCGAGTTCGCGACATCCCAAGAGGCGCGGGCGCTCTCCGACATCGGGCCCGCCACCCCCGACCACACCATCTACACCAAGCGGCTGCCCTGCTTCGTGCCCGTGGACCGGCCCGGCGACCCGGCGGCGGTCAAGGCTGCGCTGCAGTCCTCGCTGGACCGGTTCGCGGCCGAATACACGGCGTATGTCAAGGAACAGGACACCGGCGGGTCCAGGCCGGGCGATCCCCACCCGCGGGTGATCGTCGTCGCGGGCCTCGGCATGTTCACCATCGGCAAGGACCGGCGCACGGCGGGGATCGTCAACGACATCTACCACCACACGATCTCGGTGCTCGGGGCGGCCACGTCCTTCGGGCGCTACGTTTCCCTCTCGGCGAAAGACGCGTTCGACGTCGAGTACTGGCCGCTCGAGCTGTACAAGCTGGCCCAGGCGCCGCCCGAGAAGGAGCTGGCCCGCCGCATCGCCCTGGTCACCGGGGGCGCCAGCGGCATCGGTCGCGCGTCGGCGCTGAGGCTGGCGGCCGAGGGCTGCCACGTGGTGATCGGCGATCTCGACGCCGCGGGCGCGCGGAAGGTGGCCGACGAGGTGGTGGGGGCCACGGGCGCGGGGCGGGCGATCGGCGTGGGGATGGACGTCACGCGGGAAGCCTCCGTGGGCGCCGCCTTCGAGGAAGCGGTGCTGGCCTACGGCGGGCTCGACATCGTGGTCTCCAACGCGGGGATCGCCCACTCGGCCCCCGTGGACCAGATGGAGCTCGCCGACTGGGAGCGCTCCTTCGCCGTCAACTCGACGGGCCACTTCCTCGTCGCGCGCGAGGGAATGCGCGTGCTCAAGGCGCAGGGGCTGGGCGGCGCGTTCGTCTTCGTCGCCACCAAGAACGTGATGTCGCCGGGCAAGGACTTCTCGGCCTACTCGGCCGCCAAGGCGGCCGAGGCCCAGCTCGCCAAGGTGCTGGCGCTCGAAGGCGGCCCGCACGGGATCCGCTCCAACATCGTGAACCCCGACGCCGTCTTCCGCGACTCCAAGCTCTGGTCCGATGAGGTCCGCCGGGAGCGCGCGCGGGCCCAGGGCATCACGGTGGACGAGCTCGAGGACTTCTACCGCAAGCGCAATATCCTGGCGCGGCCCATCCTGCCCGAGGACGTGGCCGAGGCCGTCCTGTTCCTCGTCTCCGAGCGCTCGGCCAAAACCACGGGCTGCACCCTCACGGTGGACGGCGGCGTCAAGGACGCGTTCCCGAGGTAGGCATGCCCCCGTTTGCTACTTCCTCATGAACCCCATCGTCGACTTCGAGGACCAGTGGGAGCAGTTCGAGGTCATCACGGCCGACGTGATCCCTCGGCTCAAGGGACGCTAGCGGCCGTGGCCCCGAAGCCCCGTGAGTGCAAGGCGGAGGTCGCGGCGGTCCGGTCCGTCACGCCGGACGTGATCGAGGTGGACCTGCGCGTGCTGGAGCCCGAGGACTTCACCTTCGAGGCGGGCCAGTGGATCTCGGTGCCCTTCGGGGAGAAGACCGTCCGCGCCTGGAGCATGGTGTCCTCGCCCACGCGCCGGGGTCCCATCACGCTCTCGGTGGACGTGGCCCCGGGCGGCATCGGCTCGCAGTGGCTGCGCGGCCTCACACCCGGCGATCCGGTGCGGTTCAAGGGGCCGACGGGCGGCTTCGTCTTCAACCGGGCCGATCCCCGGCGGGCGCTGTTCATCGCCGAGGAGATCGGCATCGTGCCGATCCGCTCCATCCTCTCCTGGCTCTACGAGACGGGCTACGGCCGGCCCAACGGCCTCATCTTCTGGGCGCGCGACCCGGCGTGGCTTCTCTACGACACCGACTTCCGCTCGCTCTCCCGGCGCTTCCCGGCCTTCTCCTACGTGCCGGCCGCGCGCGAGACGCCGGCGGGCTGGCGCGGGGAGAAGGGCGAGCTGCCGGACGTCGTCGAGCGCATGGTCCACAGCGTGGACCGGCTCGTGGTCCATATCTGCGGCGGCGGCGAGACCATCAACAGAGTGCGCGACGTGCTGGTCAAGAAAGGCATGGATCGCAAGAGCGTCAAGTGGGA
>JBGPZD010000103.1:0-7304 GCA_041493605.1 Methylomirabilia bacterium | reverse complement strand
GCGGATTGCCGTTGTAGTCCGGAACCTCCTTGAATCCGTAGCTACGGTAAAGACTGAGCGCCGCCTCGAGCCGCCGCTCGCTGTCCAGCCTCAGTATCCGGCAGCCGAGCGCCCGGGCTTCCTCGAGGCAGCGGTCCATCAGCTGGCGGCCGAGCCCGAGCCCGCGGCAGGCGGGCCGGATCCACATCCGCTTGAGCTCGCCGACGCCGGGCCCGAGCCGCCTGACCCCCGCGGTCCCAACGACGTCCCGCGACGGGTCCACGACCAGGAGCAGCACGCCCGAGTCGCCGCCGTACTCCTTCTCCCACTGAGCGACGTCGTGGTCGAGGCCGGCGGGATCCAGGGTCTCGCCCAGAAAGGCGAAATAGTCGGCGAGCTCGTGCTGGACGGCGTCCCGATCCGCCGGGCCGGCGCGGCGGATCAGATAGCCGTCCGGAGGTTTCCCCATGCTGGCCCTTTGGATGCGCGGCGCGGCCCTAACGCTTCCGCTTGTGGGCGGCGAGCCCGCGCTCCCAGAGGTACTCGGTTTCGCCCAAGTGCTTGCCCACCCAGCGCGAGAGGACGAAGAGCAGGTCGCTCAGCCGGTTCACGTACTTGAGCGGCCACTCGCTGACGGGCTCGGCGCGGGAGAGCGCCAGGATGCGGCGCTCGGCGCGCCGGCAGACGGTGCGCGCCTGGTGGAGGAAGCCGCCCACCCGCCCGCCGCCGGGCAGGACGAAGGACTTGAGCGGCGCGAGGCTCTTCTGGCATTCGTCCATCAGCCGCTCGAGCGCCGTCACCTGCGCCTCCCCGACGCGGAACATTCCCTCGTAGACGGCGTCCTCGGGCGTGGCCAGCTCGCTGCCCAGGTCGAACAGCTCATTCTGGAGCCGCCGCAGCGTTTCGTCGAGCCAGCGGTGCTTCTTCCCGCGCTTGAGATTCTCGGCGTTGAAGGCGCGAGCCAGTCCCACGACGGCGTTCAGCTCGTCAATGGCGCCGTAGGCCTCGATGCGCGCGGAATCCTTGGGCACGCGGCGGCCTCCGACCAGGGCCGTGTCGCCCTTGTCGCCGGTGCGCGTGTAGACGCGGGTGATGCGGATGGCCATGGCGGCTCCCTTCCGGGGTCACAGGCTACCACATCAGGACTGCTCGAGCGCCACCAGCCAGCGCTCCACCTCGCCGAGCTCGGCCGGGGTGAGCGCCGCGGCGCCGAAGCGCGCGCGCTCGTACTCGCCGGTGAGCCGCCCGAGCGGGGCGGCCAGGGCGGGCGCCGCGCTCCCGACACGGCCGCAGAACTGCCGCGCCGTTTCCGCGGGCGCGGGCGCGAGGCCGCGGCGCGCGAGCAGCCGCAGCGCGCGCTCATAGAAACGCGGCACCGGGGCCGAGGGCCGGCTCGCCCGGCCGGGCAGGCCGGAGCGCCAGATCAGCCACGCCAACGCGAGGCCCGCCGCCGCGGCGGCGGCGGCCAGAAGCCACGGGCGCGCGCGCCAGTCCCGCGGCCAGTAGAGCGAGATGTGGAAGTCGCCCGCCTGCCGCTGGACGCTGGCGGCGACCAGCAGCTGATCCGTCAGGCTCCAATTGACGACGTAACGGTACCAGCGCATGCGCGCGGCATCGAGGTAGAGCGACATCACGCCCGGCAGGGCCGCCTGCGCCTCGGCCTCGGCCCGAGGCGAGGGATCGAGCGTCACCCACCCCAAGCCGTCGAAGTAGGCCTCGACCCAGGAGTGCGCGTCGGCCAGCCGCACCATGAAGTATCGTCCGTAGGGGTTCCACTCTCCTCGCTGAAATCCGCCCACGACCCGCGCGGGGGTGCCGAGCGACCGCAGCATGACCGCGAGCGAGGCCGCGAAGTACTCGCAGTTGCCCGATCGGCGGACGAAGAGGAACTCGTCGAGCGGCTCGAGCTGGGTCTGCCGCTTCAGCCCGAGCGTGTACTTGTACCGTGACGAGAGGTAGTACGTGAGCTTGAGGGCCGCCTCGTACGGGTCCCGGCTGCCGGCGGTCACATCGCGGGCCAGCCTGGGGATCCCGGGCGACATCGCCGGCAGCTGCAGGTAGCGCACCCGCTCCCCCGCGGAAAAGCCCGAGCCCGCCCCCGCGACCCTGACGTCCGCCGGCGGCGGCGTCTCCAGCTCGGAGTCCACGGCGTAGTGCAGCCGCGCCGCGGCGCTCGGGACCGAGACGCTGCCCATGTCGTCGAAGCTGAGGGTGCCGCCGCGGAGTTCCATCCGGAGGATCCGGGGGGCGGCGAACACGATGTCGGTGCCGATGGGTTCGAGGAAGATCTCCTGCCGCACCAAGGGGCGCCGCCCCTGCGCCACGCTCACGTGGAATTTCCCGGTCGTCTCGGGGCGCAGCAGGATGCGCCGCGACTGGCCCGCGGTCCAGGTCGTGCCGTTGAACCGGTCAAACACGATGCCGCGCCAGCGGAGATTGGGCAGGCTCTGGGGGTCGGCGGTCTCGTCCGAGAAGTACACGCGCATCACGACCGTCCGGTCCGTCTCGATCTCGCCGAAGGCGCCCAGCTCCACCTTGTCGGAGAAGCCGCTGACCATGCGGCCGAGCTGGCCCCGGAACGGCAGCGCCGCCTGGCCCACGCGCGGGATCACGAAGAACAGCGAGCCCGCGATCGCGAAGGTGCCGGCGGCGGCGACCAGGCTCACGCGCATGAGCGGGCTGCGGAACCCGAAGTGGGTACCCGCCGCCTCTGGCGAGGCGTGGCCGGCCTTCTGCGCCTCGGCCACCACGTGGTGGAGCATCAGCATCCACGTGACGAGCACGAGGAAGACGACGAAGACCACCAGGAACCCCGCGCTGAACGTGACCGACGAGGCGGCGATGAGCAGGAAGAAGGACAGGAAGCCCGCGTCGCGCAGATCCCGGAGCACCCGGTGCATGAACAGGCGCACCAGGATGAGGAACAGCAGCAGGTGCACCAGGCCATCGAGCACGCTTTGGGCCAGGTAGAAGAGGTCGGCGGCGATGGCCGCGGCCGCCGTCCCCACCAGCCCCCAGGCCACCGCCGGCCGCAGGGCGCCGCGCTCCCGAGCCCGCTCGAGGGCCCAGCTCACGAGGATGGCCGCCACTACGAGGGCCACGCCCAGCGGGCCGATGAGCCCGGCCAGGTAGAGGGCGGCGATACCGTCGCCCACCACGAGGTAGGTCACCACGCGAAGCGCGAGCATGCTCGACATGTCAGCCGATCCGGATCCTGAGCTCGCGCAGGGCTCGACCCTCTCGCCGCGGATCCCCGTCGCCCACGTCCTCGGCCTCCGGGGCCTCGACCGGCCCGGCGCCGGGCTGATAGAGCGCCAGCGCAGTGAGCATGCGGCGGATCTGGCCGCGGCCGCGGCCCAGCGGGACGGTGATGTCCGGCCCGACCAGCTCGACGCCCGAGCCGGCGCGGAGCAGGTGGACTGCGACCGACGCGGCCTCCGAGAGCCCCACCTCGAGCAGCGCGGAGTCCCCCGACGCGGCGCCCGTCAGCACGATCCGCGTGTCCTCGGTGGTCTCGGCCTCGAGCTCGCGGATGGTCAACGTCTGGGTCTTAGCGCTGCTGCGCCAGTGGATCAGCCGCGGGTCGTCGCCGGGGCGGTAGCCGCGGAGGTTGTAGAGGTCGCTGCCCCGGCCCCGCCGCCGCGTCGGGGCGTCGCCCGACCCGACGATCTCGCGAAGGAGCGCGGAGGAGACCGGCTTCACGGCGGGGTAGACGATCACTTCGGAGTCGAGCGCGGGCCGCCCGGCCTTGAGGAAGAGGGCAAAGGGGAAGCGCGTGGTGATGCGCACGCCGGCCAGCCGGTGGCGGCCGCGCCGCGGCAGGGTCTCCTCCCAGGTCACCAGCCGGTCGGCCCCCGCCTCCAGGCGCGGCAAGTAGAGGAAGCGCGCCCGGCCCGCGCCCGCCGCCGTGTCGGCCCTGGCCTCAGGAGCGAGCAGCTCGAGCGTGACCGAGTAGGACGTGAGCCACCGCTTGCCGTTGGCGATGCCCGCGCCGAAGAGCGCGGGGCGGCCGGCGTAGATCTCCTCGGGCACGGCTCCGGTCAGGCGCAGCCCGCGCATGGTCTGCTCCGAAAGGACGCCCGAGACGACGATGAGGCCGAGCACCAGAGAGACCAGCAGGTAGAGCAGGTTGTTGCCGGTGTTGATGGCCGCGACGCCCAGGGCCACGACCACGAAGAGGCTCCACCAACCGTCGCGGGTGGGCCAGATGGTCCGCCGCGGGTGCCAGAAGCGCCACCAAATTTGTCGGGGGCTAACCCACTTCACTGTTAGCGGGGGACGGGCACGTCCTGGACGATGGCCCGGATGGCCACCTCGCCGTCCATGCCGCCGCCCGGGTGGGCCATGCGCGTCTTGACCATCACGCGGTGGGCCAGGGCCGGCACCGCCAGATCCGTGATGTCGTCGGGCACGAGATAGTCGCGGCCGTCGGCCAGCGCCTGGGCGCGCGCCGCGCGCAACAGCGCCAGCGAGCCCCGCGGGCTCACGCCGAGGGAGAGCAGCGGCGAGCGCCGCGTGGCCGTCACGATGGCCACGAGGTAGTCCAGCACCGAATCTTCGGCGCGCACGCGGTCGGCCTCTTCCTGGAGACCGAGCACGTCGTCCTCGGTCAACACGGGCTGAAGCCGCGCCGGCGTCGGCGTGTCGGTGCCGCGCAGCACGGCCTTCTCATCGGGGGCATCGGGGTAGCCGATGCGGATGCACAGCAGGAACCGGTCGAGCTGCGATTCGGGCAGCGGGTAGGTGCCCTCGTACTCGCGGGGGTTCTGGGTCGCCAGCACCATGAAGGGCCGGGGCAGTGGATAGGTGGAGTGGTCGAGCGAGACCTGGGCCTCGTTCATGGCCTCGAGGAGGGCCGACTGGGTCTTGGGCGTGGTGCGGTTGATCTCGTCGGCCAGCACGATGTTGGTGAAGAGCGGCCCCGGCTTGAAGACGAACTCGCTGGACTTGGGCTCCCACACCGAGACGCCCAGCACGTCGGAGGGCAGCATGTCCGAGGTGAACTGGATTCGCTGGAAGCCGGCGCCGATCGAGCGCGCCAGCGCCGCGGCCAGCGTGGTCTTGCCCACGCCCGGCACGTCCTCGATCAGCAGGTGGCCCCGGGCCAAGAGCCCGACCACGGCCAGCCGGACGGCCTCGGGCTTGCCGATGAGGGCCCGGCTGACGTTGCCCTCCAGCCGGCGGATGAGTTCCAGCGACTTCGCCATAGACGTTTATACTACACCGGATGAGCGCTCCCTCTGAACTCCCCGGGACGCCCCGGTGGCCGCGCGAGGCCCGCGCCGCCTGCGCCTTCACGTTCGACCTCGACGCCGAGACGCTCTGGATGGCGCGGGGCGTGCACGAGCCGGTGGCGCTGTCCCAGGGGCGCTTCGGCCCGGTCGAGGCCCTGCCCCAGATCCTCGGCCTGCTGCGCGCCGCCCAGATGCGCGCATCCTTCTTCATCCCCGCGTGGGTGGCGACCCGCTATCCCGACGCGGTCCGGGCCATCGTCGGCGACGGCCACGAGATCGGCTGCCACGGCGACGAGCACGAGCGCGTGAGCGATCTGGCCCCCGATCGCGAGCGGGAAATCCTGTTGAAGAGCCTCGAGGTGCTCACGCCGCTGGCGGGCCGGCGCCCGATCGGCTACCGGGCGCCCGCCTGGCAGCTCTCGGCCGAGACGCTTCCGCTCCTGGCGCGCAACGGGTTCGACTACTCCTCCAACATGATGGACCGCCTGGCGCCCTACTTTCACCCGCCGGTGGACGGCAAGGCGCTGGTGGAGATCCCCGTCGCGTGGGTGCTCGACGACGCGCCCTTCTTCCTCTTCTCCGGCCAGCGCAGCATCCAGCCGCCGGGGCCCGTGCTCCAGAGCTGGATCACCGAGTTCGAGGGGATCACCGAGCTCCGCGGCGTGACCAATTTCACCTTCCACCCGCAACTCATCGGGCGGCCGTCGCGGCTGGCGTGCCTCAAGGAGCTGATCGACCACGTCCGCCACACGCCGCGCGTCTGGGTCGCCTCGCTGGCAGAGATCGCGGCCCACTGGCGAACCGTCGCGACGCCATGATTCGGGTGAAGCGGCTCGATCACTTCGGGGTGAACGTGAGCGATCTCGAGCGCGCCGAGCGCTTTTACACCGAGGTGCTCGGCATGGCCGTGGAGATGCGGCTGCCCGACCAGCGCCTCTTGCGCTACGGCGACGGCGCCTGCGCGCTCTTTCTCAAGCCCGACCGCGCGCCGGGGGGCCTGGAGCAGATCCACAACCCCTTGGGGAAGAGTCACCACGCCTTCGAGGTTTCCTGGGAAGATCTGGATGCCGCGCTCCGCCTCTTCGCCGAGCGCGGCATCCCGCACCACGCCCCCATCGACTGGGGCGACCACCACTGCCTCTACTTCCTCGACCCCGACGGCAACCTGCTCGAGCTGGTCGGCTACCGCCGCCCCGCCGGGGGCGCTTGACGGTATGTACATTTGTGCATATACTAGACCGTGGAGTTGGAATGGGATGAGCGGAAGGCGGTCATCAATCTGCGCAAACACGGCATCGACTTCGCAGATGCTGCGACCGTGCTCCACGACGATCACGCCATCAGCATTCGTGACGAGCGATCGGCTGAAGAGCGATTCGTGACGACCGGCATGGATGCCTTGGGTCGAGTGCTCGTCGTCGTCTACACTTGGCGAGCGGACCGCGTCCGGATCATCTCGGGGCGATTGGCGACGCCACGTGAACGACGCCAGTACGAGGGGGAAAGATGAAGAGGCAATACGACTTCAGCCGCGGCCGCCGTGGGGCCGTCTTGAGCGCGCCCCCCGGCAAGACTCGAATCACCATCCGAATCGACGACGACATCCTCCAGTGGTTCCGGGCCCAGGTCCACAAGGCCGGCGGCGGCAGCTACCAGACCGCAATGAATGAGGCCTTGCGCAAAGTCATGGAGTCATCCGAAGGCCACCTTGAAGAAACGGTCCGCCGTGTCCTTCGAGAGGAGCTGCCACGGTACCGAATTCGGCCGAAGGCCGGCCCAACCCGTCGTTGAGATCGAACGAATCGTAAGCGGGTTGGCCCGTTTGGCGACGCGCAGGGGAGAATGCGGCGGGGCCGGCTCGTCGCCGGCCCCGCCACAGGGGGAGCCTAGCTCTTAGCGCCTTCGAGGAAGGCCCGCAGCATCCAGGCCATCTTCTCGTGCTTCTCCATCAGGCCGGTGAGGAAGTCGCTGGTGCCGGCGTCGCCGTGCTTGTCCATCGCGGTCGCCAGGTCGGCCCGCAGCGTGCGGATCACGGCCTCGTGGTCGGCCAGCAGGTTCGACAGCATGGCGGTCGCCGCCGGGTACTGGCCG
>JBGPZD010000164.1:0-2972 GCA_041493605.1 Methylomirabilia bacterium | reverse complement strand
GAGCGGGTCGATGTGGGGCAGCGGGTTCAACGTGATGCGGCCCGCCAGCCGCGCCGTCGGATCCCCGAGCCGGTCGGCCACGAGGGCGTGGGCGAGCTCGTGCACCGTGACCGCCAGCAGGAGCGCCGGGATCTGGAGGATAAGCCGCTGGAAGAATACCGCCGGATCGCCGAAGAGGTCGGTCATCCGGCCGTGGGAACCGCGGCGTCGTCGGACTCGGGTTCGCTGGGAATTTCGGGGCCCGGGATCCGGTAGCGCTCGTCGAGCCAGACGCCCAAGTCGATGAGTCGGCACGCGAGCGAGCAGAAGGGCCGGTGCGGATTGCCAGCCCAGGCCGTGGCGCTCCCGCAGTGGGGGCAGCGCGGCTGCCGGGCCGCGGCGTCGGCGTGTGTCACGCGGCCATCCTATCGATCGCCTCCCGGCCTGTCAACGGAGGGGGCGGCCGCTCAGGTCGTTGACATCGGCCGTCGGTCGAGAGAGGATAACCGCGTGTTCCGGCTCCTTCCACGGGAAGAAAAGTTTTTCGACCTCTTCGAGCAGCAGGCGGCCCACATCGTTTCGGCCTCCCGGGTCCTGGAAGAGCTGACCCTGGACTACCCCGACGCCAAGGCCAAGACGCAGCAGATCAAGGACCTGGAGCACGCCGGCGACTCGCTGACCCATGACATCGTCCGGCGGCTCAACACCACCTTCATCACGCCCATCGACCGCGAGGACATCTACGCGATGGCCAACCGCCTCGACGACGTGCTGGACCTCATCGACGCCGTGGCCGACCGGCTGCTCCTCTACAAGATCAAGACGCCGACGGACGGCTGCATCACCATGGCCAAGATCATCGTGAAGACGGCGGAGGAGACGGACCGCGCCGTGCGCTGCCTGCGCACGCTCTCGCCCTACTACCACAAGCACGCCGTCGAGGTGAACCGGCTCGAGAACGAGGCGGATCGCCTGCTGCGCGACCAGCTCGCCGCCCTGTTCGAGGGCGGCACGGACGCCTTCGAGGTCATCAAGTGGAAAGAGCTGTACGAGACGATGGAGGCCGTCACCGACCGCTGCGAGGACGTGGTCAACGTGATCGAGGGCATCATCCTCAAGATGGCTTGAGGCCGGGTCCGGGCCCCCGCCCATGAGCTGGTCCCTCCTGGTGGTCGTCGGCATCATCCTGGTCGCGCTCACCTTCGACTACATCAACGGCTTTCACGACGCGGCGAATTCCATCGCCACGGTCGTCTCCACCCGGGTGCTCACGCCGATGCAGGCCGTGGCGTGGGCGGCCTTCTTCAATTTCGTGGCGGCCTTCGGCTTCGGTGTGCAGGTGGCCAAGACGGTCGGCAAGGGCGTGGTGGACACGGGCGTGGTGGACCAGGGGGTGATCCTGGGCGGCCTCTGCGGCGCCATCGCGTGGAACCTGATCACCTGGTACTACGGGATCCCCACCAGCTCTTCCCACGCCCTCATCGGCGGTTTTGCCGGCGCGGCCGTGGCCAAGGCGGGCTTCGGCGCGCTGCTCCTGCCCGGCCTGCTCAAGATCCTGGTCTTCATCGTGCTGGCGCCCGTCATCGGGCTCGCCATGGGCTTCGCCCTGATGGTGGCGACGCTCTGGACTTTCCGGGGTTTCCGGCCGAGCCGGGTCGACGGCCTCTTCCGCCGGCTGCAGCTGGTGTCGGCCGCCTTCTACAGCCTGGGGCACGGGACCAACGACGCGCAGAAGACCATGGGCATCATCGCCATCCTGCTCTTCACGGGCGGCTACCTGGGCCCGGAGTTCTACGTCCCCATCTGGGTCATCCTGGCGGCCCACGCGGCCATCGGGCTCGGCACCGCTGCCGGCGGCTGGCGCATCGTGAAGACCATGGGCATGCGGCTCACCAAGCTGCGGCCGGTCGGCGGCTTCTGCGCCGAGGCGGCCGGCGCCATCATGCTCATCGGCACGGCCGCGGGCGGCATCCCCGTCAGCACCACCCACACCATCACCGGCTCGATCATAGGCGTGGGCGCGACGCAGCGCCTGTCGGCGGTGCGCTGGGGCGTGGCCGGCCAGATCATCTGGGCCTGGATCCTGACCATCCCGCTGTCCGCCATCATCGCCGCCGTGAGCTGGGCCGTGGTGAGCCGCTTGCTGCCTCACGGATGAGGCGGCCGGGTCGCGCCGCGGGCGCGCTCCTGGCCGCGGTGGCGCTGGTGCTGTTCGCCCCGGCGGGCCTGCTGCTGGCCTGGCTGCCCCCGCGCTTCGGCCTCTGGCTGGGGCGCCGGCTGGGCGACGTGGCCTGGGCCCTCCTGCCTCGCCGCCGCGCGGTGACGCTCGACAACCTTCAGCGGGCCTTCGGCAGCGACCGCGCCGCGGAGGAACTCCACCGGCTCGGCCGGCGTTGCTTCGAGCACCTGGGGATGAACCTGGTCGAGGCCTGTGTGTTCTCCTTCCGGCCGCCGGCGGTGCTCCTCTCGCGCGTCGCGCTCGAGGGCGTCGAGCATCTGGACGCGGCCGCCGCGGCGGGCCGGGGCATCCTGCTGCTCACCGCTCACCTGGGGAACTGGGAGCTGCTGGCGGCCTCGCATGCGCTCAGCCGCTTCCAACTGTCCGTGGTGGTCCGGCCCCTGGACAATCCGATGATGGATCGGGTCGTCGCCCGCTTCCGCCGCCGCGCCGGCGTCGAGCTCATCTCCAAGCGCCGGGGGCTGCGGGACATCCTGGATGCCCTCCGCCGCCAGCGCATGGTGGGCATTCTCCTCGACCAGAACGCGGCGCGCGCGGAAGGCGTGTTCGTGCCGTTCTTCGGCGCGCCGGCCTCCACGTCCAAGGCGCTGGCCGTCATCGCCCTGCGCACGGGTGCCCCCGTCGTGCCGGTCTTCATCCGCCGCGACGCGCGCGGCCGCCACACGGTTTGCTCCGAGCGCGCATTGCCGGCGCCGCCCGACGGTGACATTGCCGCCTACACCCGGGCCTTCAATCGCGCCATCGAGGCCGCCAT
>JBGPZD010000175.1:0-2445 GCA_041493605.1 Methylomirabilia bacterium | reverse complement strand
GCGCCGAAGCGCCGGCGCCGACTCGGCCAGCTCGCGCACCACGCCGTCGAGGCCGACGTCGATCTGCCGCGCCAGCGCGGGCAGCCGGTCCATCAGTGCCGCGCCCTCGGCGAGCATACCCGGCCCCAGCAGGAAGCCGGCGACGGCCAGCACGGCGATGATGACCGCGAACAGTGCGCTCACCGCCACGCTCCGCCGGATGGCCAGCGCGTCCGCCCACGCGACCGCCGGGCTCAGGAGATAGGCGAGCGCGGCCGCGAGGAACAGGGGCAGGACCAGGCCACGGGCCAGCCAGGCGAGCGCGGCGAGGCCGCCCCACGCGAGAAGCCGGCCCGGCTTCACAGCGGGCCCGCCCTCTCCAGGCCCGGGCCCGGCTCGGTCGACACCACCGGCTTGCGCCGCGCGTAGATGGCGAGCAGGCGAGAGAGGTTGCGCAGCACCACGAGGGCGATCCGAGAGTTGCCGTCCATGAGCGCGTCGAAGTCGCTCTTGTAGAGGATGAGCAGCCGCCCCGGCGTGGCGACCCGCGCGGTGGCCGAGCGCGGGAAGTCGTCGATGAGGGCGAGCTCGCCGAAGGCATCGCCGGGGCCGAGCGTATTCAGGACGTACGCGCCCTGCGCCGTCGCCCGGGTGATCTCCACCGCGCCCTCGACGACGACGAAGAGCGCCCGGCCCGGATCGCCCTCCTCGAAGACGACCTCGCCCGGGTGATAGACCTTCTCGAAGAACCGCGTCGCCAGCCGGGCCAGGAGGCGGCGCGGCAGGCCGGCGAAGAGCGGCGAGCGCGCCAGGAAGGGCGCGCGGCGGAGCTGCTCAGGGTCCGCCGCCCAGGCCAGCCATCGCGGCAGGGGCCGCTCGAACATGGCGCGCACTATAGCAGAAGGCGATGCGCACGGCGCAGCCGGAGAGTAGGTAACACAAAACTCGCTCTCTGTCCTGGCGGCTGACTCCGGAACCGGCGAGCGGAGGAACCGCGGTGCGGATCCGGCCGGCTGAGCGTTGCGCATAGCTAACCGGCCACGACCCAGCCGTACTGGGTGAGGCTCGGCCGTCCGCATCGTGGCCGGGCAGAAGGCGGGATTCGTCGTGGAGGGTGACACGACCTCGCTCGCGATCACCTCGTGGTCGACCATCCACGGCCTCGCCTCGCTGCTGGTGGACGGCCAGCTGGAGGAGCGCGGCGGCGGCGATCCGGACGCGCTCGCCTCGGCGGTCACCGCCGCGCTGTTCCTGGGAATCGGGCGGCGCTAGCCCCTCCCGCCGGCCGGCCTCGCCGGCCGCCCGTCGCCGGGCGACCAGCGGTATACTGGCCGGCGATGCAGTTCCAGCTTCGCAAGATCGGCCACGTCGTGCTCAACGTCACCGACCTCGAGCGCGCGGTGGCCTTCTACACGAGCGTCCTCGGCCTCGAGGTGAGCGACCGCTACCCCGATGTCATGGTGCCCGGCGGCATGGTCTTCCTCCGGCTCAATACCGACCATCACGGCGTCGCCCTCGTCGGGGGCGCCGCGAAGAGCGAGCGTACCAGCCTGAACCACTTCGCCTTCGAGGTCGGCTCGCTCGACGAGGTGTGCCGAGCGCGCGCGTGGCTGCGCGAGCAGAGCGTGCCCATCCACTTCGAGGGCCGGCGCCGCGCCGGCTGCCAGATCGCCATCGAGTTCCAGGACCCCGACGGCAACAACCTCGAGATCTACTGGAACATCGACCAGGTTGGCACCGAGGGCACCGTGCGCCCCGCCCGCGAGTGGCGCCCGGCGAAGACGCTGGAAGAAGCGGTGGCCAACCCGGTCAAGGGCCAGGCCCTGCCGCAGCGCGGCTGAGCGCCGCCCGGCATCACGAGGGCTGGGAAACTCGCGGTAACCCGCATCGATGGACGCGATGGTCCGACGTTCTCCGGCGGCGGCCATCGTTCAGGGCTTGATGTTCTGGTTCAGGTGGAAAGCATTGTCGGGATCATACCGCCGCTTGACCTCGCGCAACCGCTTCCAGTTCGGCCCGAAGGCGGCCGACACCGCGCTGCCCTCGGCCAGCTCGTCCGCGTTCAGGTAGTTGCCGTACCGGCCCGAGGTGAAGTGCGGGGCCATCGCGGTATACGCCTCCCGCGCCCAGGCGATGTTGGCCGCGGTGGCAGAGGCATCCAGCCACTCCCCGACCGCCAGGAAATTGTACCCCACGGCCCGGTGGGGAAAGGCGGTCTCCGTCGGCCCCACGCGTGTTGCCGCACCGTGGAAGTGCTCGAGCAGGAGCCCGCTCATCGGCGACGGGGTGGCGGCGAAGCGCTCGATCATGGTGTCGATGGCCGCGTCTCCGAGCGCCGCGAGGAAGTTCGATTTCCAGTAGTTCAGTGCGCCCCGTGGGAACCCCGCGTCGAACAGCATGTTCACCGCCGTGTACGGCATCGGTCCGATCACGTCCATGACCGGCGAGCTGAAGCGCTTGACGGGT
>JBGPZD010000080.1:0-10777 GCA_041493605.1 Methylomirabilia bacterium | reverse complement strand
TGACGAACCACAGCGTGAGCGGGTCCCTGGCGGTCGCCGAGGCGGCCGCGGCGCTGCGCGCCGGAGAGGCCGACCGCGCGCTGGCCGTCGGGCACGATGCGCCCATCGAGCCCCAGATGGTCCTCTACTACCATCAGCTCGGGCTCCTCAGCGCGCACGGGTTGTGGCCCTTCGACGCCCGGCGCAGTGGTAGCCTGCTGGGCGAAGGGGCTGCGGCGCTGTTTCTTGAGACAGAAGCGGAGGCCGTTTCGCGCCACGTCAGGGTCCTCGGCGAGTTTCTCGGCAGCGGCTGCACCACCGAGGCGGAAGGGCTGTTGGACATCCGCGCCGATGGCGACGGGCTCGCGGGCGCGATCGCCCTGGCACTCGACGACGCTGGGATTCGCCCGGCCAAGGTCGGGATGATTGTCGCGCACGGGAGCGGCACCCGGCAATCGGACGCGTCGGAGGCTCTCGCCATCCGCCGAGTGTTCGGTGACACGGCCCCGCCCGTCACCGCGTTCAAGTGGGCCTTCGGGCACCCCCTGGCCGCCTCAGGGATCCTGGATAGCGTGCTGGCCCTGGTCGCCCTGCGCCACGGCGTGGTCCCCGGCGTGGCGACCCTGCGCGAGCTGGATCCCGACCTCGGGAACCTGCCGGTGTCCGCACGGCCACAGGTGCCACGCAGTGATGTCGCGCTTGTCCTGAACCGGGGCTTCGGCGGGACCAACACAGCGCTCGTCCTCCGAGCCCCAGCCAGCGAAGCACCGTGATGGCGGACGGCACCAGCCCCCTCACTCGCTGCGGCATCGACACCGTCGAGATCGCGCGCGTCGAGCGTTTGCTCCTGGAGACCCCCCACGAGGACCTGCTCAGGATCTTTTCGAAGGAGGAGCTGTCCGATGTCGGGGAAGGGCCGGGCCGGACTGCCAGCCTCGCCGCCCGGTTTGCGGCCAAGGAGGCTTGCCTCAAGCTGTTCCCGCGCGAGACAGCGCTGGGGCTGATCGGCCCCGCGGACTTTGCCCTGGCGCGCGACGGTTACGGCGCGCCGCGTGTCGTGTGCAGCCCCAGGGCACTGGAGCTGATCGCCCGGCATCGCTTGAAAGCCATCGCCGTATCGCTTGCTCACGATAAGACGAGCGCGTCAGCCGTGGCGGTGGCCGAGCCCGCATAGTGGACTTTGGTCCACTATGCGGGCCGGATCGCACTGAGTAAAGTATCGGCTGAGGGCCCGCGCCGTCCATCGTCCTCCGAGGGGGTTCAGCCTGCATCCCGACGGGCGAGATGACTGCGGTGATGGGGCCCATTGCCCAACAGGCGAAGGAGAATCCAGCTATGCGTACCAGCCGGATCATTGGGTTCATACTGGCGCTCGGTGTGCTAACAGGCGTCGCGGCGGCCGCACAGGCCGCTGACCCGCCGGCGCTGCAGCAGACCGCGTTCGACCGGATGCCGCCGCGGCTGAGCTTCGCGAGCGGCCAGGTTTCGTTCTGGCGCCCCGGCGCCCAGGACTGGGCAGAGGCGCAGGTCAATACTCCTCTTGCCCCGGGCGATGAGCTCTTTACGGGGTCCCCGGGTAATCTGGAGCTCCAGATCGGCTCACGCGCGTTCGTGCGCGGGTGGGCGAACACCCAGATCGGCCTGGCGAACCAGGAGCCGGGTTATCTCCAGTTCAAGGTCACCACGGGTTCGGCCTCCTTCGACCTTCGCTCGCTCGAGCCCGGGACCACGGTGGAAGTGGCCACGCCGAACGCGGCCCTCACCATCGAGCACGCGGGCTACTACCGCGTGGACGTCAGGGGGGAGCGCACGGCGTTCATCACCCGCCGAGGCGGCCAGGCCGTCGTCACCCCCGCCAGCGGGGCGGCCGTTGTCATGACGCCGAGCGAGGAAGTCGTCATCGAGGGCACGTCGAGCCCGCGAGTCGCCTCCTACGCGGCGCCGCAGCTCGATGCCTGGGACAACTGGAACTACGCGCGCAGCAACACGCACCTGGAGACGGTGAGCGCCCGCTACGTATCCCCCGGGACGTACGGCGTGAGCGATCTCGATCGCTATGGGACGTGGCGGGACGTGCCCACCTACGGTTCCGTCTGGATCCCGACCGCGGTGCAGCCCGGATGGGCCCCGTACACGACGGGGTCCTGGACCTTGGATCCTATCTACGGCTGGACCTGGGTGGACACCGCGCCGTGGGGTTGGGCGCCCTATCACCATGGGCGCTGGGTTTTCGTGGATAGGTACTGGGGCTGGGCGCCGGGGCCGGTGGTGGTGCGGCCGGTCTATGCTCCCGCCCTCGTCGCTTTCTTCGGCGGGCCCAGTCTGCGCGTCGGCATCAGCATCGGCGGGCCGGTCTTGGGCTGGGTGGCCCTCGGGTGGGGTGAGCCGCTCGTGCCCTGGTGGGGGCGGCCGGGTTTCGCCCAGGTGCCGACGTGGGGCGGCTGGGGTGGCCCGCGCGTCGTGAACAACGTGGTCATCAACAACACGACCGTGGTGAACGTACAGACCATCAACATCTACCGCAACAGCAACGTGCCGAACGCCGTGGTGGCCGTCAGCGAGAATCGGTTCGGCCGCGGGCCCATCACGGCGGCGCGCGTCACCCAGGTGGACGTCAAGAGCCTTCAGCCGACCCACGCCGGGCCCCAGGTCACCGCGACACCCGCGAGCTTCGTGCCCACGGCGAGCCGCGGCGTCCGGCCTCCAGAGGAGAGCCTGAAGCGAGCGGTGGTCGCCACGCGCCCGCCGCATGCCGGCCCGCAGTCGGCCACCGGGGCGGAACCGAAGGCCGGGCCGCCAGGGACTCCCACGCCAGCGCCGCGCATCGTCTCGGCGCCGCCGCGGCTCGAGGCCGATGCGGTGCCGGCCCGTCCGCCTCTCGGACAGAGCAAGGTCGAGCGCCGTGTACCCGATCGCGCTGCGCCGCTCTCGCCTCCGAAGCCGCCCGAGGTTCGTCAGGTGGCACCGACGCGGCGCGAGCCGCAGGTGGCCGCCCCGTCACCGAGCGCGCCCGCGTCGCCGGCCGCTCCGGCGACAGCGCCAGCGCCTCCGGCCCGTCGGCCTGATGAGAAGAAGCCGCAGGTGGCGGCCCCGTCACCGAGCGCGCCCGCGTCGCCGGCCGCTCCGGCGACAGCGCCAGCGCCTCCGGCCCGTCGGCCTGACGAGAAGAAGCCGCAGGTGGCGGCCCCGTCACCGAGCGCGCCCCCGTCGCCGGCCGCTCCCGCGACAGCGCCTGTGCCTCCGGCCCGCCGGCCTGATGAGAAGAAGCCGCAGGTGGCCGCCCCGTCACCGAGCGCGCCGCCGTCGCCGGCCGCTCCCGCGATACCACCTGGGTCTCCGGGCCGTCGGGATGAGAAGAAGCCGCAGGTGGCCGCCCCGCCGGCCCATCCTGCGCTTCCGGGTGAGCCCGCAAATCGCCTCTCGCCGGATCGCGGGCCAAAGGGGGCTGGATCGTAGTCCCACAGCGTGGCCTACGGAGTTTGAACAGGGACGCCCCGCCCGATCGCATGGGCGGGGCGCCTTGATGCGTGGGCGAGAAGAGGGACCGGAGTGCCCTACCGTGAAGGAGGAGAGCACATGAGCCTGGTCGGACTCGTCCTAACGTTGGTCGTGGTCGGGGTGTTGCTCTGGCTGCTCAATAACTACGTGCCGATGGACGGGAAGATCAAGTCGATCATCAACGTCGTGGTCGTCATCGTCGTCATCATCTGGGTGTTGCAGGCATTCGGCCTCCTGGGTTCCTTACAGAATATCCGTATTCGGTAACGCGCGGGGGCACGAATGATCACACCGGGCCGCCGTGGCGCTCGAGCCGGTCCTGGCACCGGACGCAGCACCGCACCTCGCAGCAGCTCGCGCGTCGTGTACGTAATGCCCTGGTAGGCCAAGGCGAGCACGCCGAGGACGATCAGACTATTGAGTGGGCGTCCAGAGGCTAAAGCGCGAAGGCGTGGTGCGCCGTCTCCTTCGGGAAGCCTTCCTTCTGGATCTTCTTCTTGATGCGGTCGCGCTGCACGGGCGGCAGCCGGTCGATGAACAGGATGCCGTCCAGGTGGTCCATCTCGTGCTGGATCACGCGGGCGTGCAGGCCGCCGGTCTCGAGGACCGTGGGCTGGCCGTCGCCGTCAAGCGCGGTCACGCGCACCCACTTGCTGCGCTCGACCTCGGCGAAGACGCCCGGTAGTGACAGGCAGCCTTCCTCCTCCAAGATGGTCCCGCGCCGCTCCTCGATCACCGGATTGATCAGCGCGCGGGCGCCGCCCTGGCCGTCGTCCATGACCAGGATGCGCCGGCCGACGCCCACCTGCGGCGCGGCCAGCCCGATGCCCACCTGGTGCCACATGGTCTCGGTCATGTCCGCGACGATCTGCCTGATCTCGGGCGTGACCTCGCGCACCCGCGCGGCCACCGTCCGCAAGATGGGGTCGCCGTACAGCCTCACGCTCAGCAGCGCCATGTGAACTCTCTCCACCCCTCACCCTGACCCTCTCCCCAGAGGGGAGAGGGAGTAGTTACGCCACTGGATCCATCTCTACTTCTACCATACCGGCGCTGCGCCGGCCCCGCTCAAGAAACGGGGCGAGCGCGGGGGCGATGAGGCGCGGCAGCTCGGCCGGCCCCTTGATCACGAAGCGCCAGCGGCTGCTCCGGGCGCCCGGGGCGCCGAGCGGGGCGGGAGGGTACACGGTGAGGCCGCCGATGCCCCTGACTGCCCCGGCGCACTCGTCGATGAGCGCGCGGGCGGGCTTCTCGGCCTTGCCCCGCACCGAGACCACGCACAGGCGCCGGAAGGGCGGATAGCCGAGCTCGGCCCGGAAGCGGAGCTCGTGTTTGTAGAAGATGTCCCGATCCTGGGTCCGGGCGGCCTCGACCGCGTAGTGGTCGGGGTGCAGGGTCTGAACGACGACGCGGCCGCCGGCGCCCACGGCCTCGGCGGCCGCCCAGAGGCTCTGCCAGGCGCGCTCGCCCGCGCGGAAGTCGGGCAGCCGGAGCAGTCCGTCGAGGGCGATGAAGCCGATGCAGCCCACGCTGCCCGCGGGCAGGCCGCGCAGGAGCGCCCCCGTGCCGATGACGACCTGGGCGCTCCGCGGGTCGCGCGAGATTCGCAGCCGCGGGAAGCGCTTGAGCACCGAGGCCTGGACGCGGTCGGGATCCCAGCCGAAGGGCGAGAGGCGGTGGCCGCCGCAGCCGGGGCAGGTGTCCGGCATCGGTTCGGTCCGGGCGCAGAACCGGCAGCCGAGCGTCTTGCTGGCGCGCCCGAGCGCCAGCGCGACTCCGCAGTCGGGGCAGCGGAAGAGGACGCCGCACTCGTCGCAGCCGAGCGCCGCCGCGCCGCGGGTCACGATGAGGGCGACCTGACGCCCGGCGCGGGTCATGTCCTCGATGGCCCGGGTCAGCGGCAGGGTCAACGGGTGGTTTCTCAAGATGCCGCGCGTGTCGGCCGTGATGACCTCGGGCCAGGGGCCCGCCTCGGGCGCGGGCCGGCTGATCTGGCCACTGTCGGCGCGCCACCAAGTCTCCGTCGAGGGCGTGGCCGAGAGCAGCAGGAGCCGGCTGCCCTCGAGCCGGGCGCGCTCGACGAGCAGCTCCCGCGAGTGCAGGCGGGGCGCCCCGGGCGGCTTGTGGGCGAGGTCGTGCTCGTCGAGCAGGGCCAGGGTGGCCGGCGGCGGCAGCGGGACCAGCAGGGCCGAGCGCGTGCCCACCACCACGCGCGCCCGGCCGCGCGAGGCGGCGAACCAGGCCGCGCGCCGCTCGGTATCCGTCGCCCCGCTGTCGAGCCGCGCGGCGTCGAGCCGGTTGGCCCAGCGCGCCGCGCTCTCCCGGTCGGCGACGATGACCAAGGCGGGGCTGGACTCGCGGCTGAGGCGCGCCGCCAGCTCGGCCTCGCGCTCGGCGCCGATCCACAGCTCGGGGGGCGGCGCGGTGCCGCCGCGCGGCTCGGCGGCGGGAGCCACGGGCTCGGCCGAGCCAGGACGGGGCGGCGGCGGCAGCAGGGAAAGCAGAGTGGAGCCGAGGGAGGACAGGCTTTCGGCGGCGGCCCAGCGGCCGAACTCGAGCGCCGCTGCCGACAGGATGGGCGCCGACTCCACCGCGCGCTGGATGGGCTTGAGCCCGGCCGCGTCGCCTGGGCGCAGGTCCACCACGAGGCCGACGCGCGGGCGCCCCTGGAGCGGGGCGCTCACCCGCTGGCCGCGCGCGAGGCTCATGCCGGGAGGGACGAGGTAGGAGAAGGATCGGCGGAGCGGAAGGTCGAACGCTACGTCCGCAATCACCAGATCCCCTCAGCGAAACCCGATTCCCTCTCCCCTCAGGGGAGAGGGTGGGGTGAGGGGCCCGGTGCCTGAGGGGTAGCATCCGCCGTCAGCCGGTCGTATTCGCGGCGCGCCGCCTTCAGATCGTCCCAGGCCATGCGCTTGAACTCCTGGCCCGGATTGCGCAGCAGGAAGGCCGGGTGGAAGGTGGGCACGAGCACGCCCGTCCGGTACAGGTAGATCCGGCCGCGCAGCTTGCTGATGCCGTCCTTGCTGCCGAGGAGCGTCTGGGCGGCGAAGTTGCCCAGGGCCAGGATGACGTGGGGCTGGATGGTGTCGATCTGGGCCATGAGAAACGGGTTGCACGCCGCGACCTCGTCGGGCTCGGGATTGCGGTTGCGCTCGGGGCGGCACTTGATCACGTTGGCGATGTAGCAGTCGCGCTCGCGGTCGAAGCCCACCGAGGCCAGCATGCGGGTCAGAAGCTGGCCCGCGCGGCCCACGAAGGGCTTGCCCTGCTTGTCTTCCTCCTCGCCGGGGCCCTCGCCGATCACCAGGAGCCGCGCCCGCGGATTGCCCGAGCCGAACACGACGGTGGACCGGCTCTTGGACAGCTTGCAGCGCGGGCAGCCCTGCAGCGCCTGCTCCTGGGCGCCCAGCGCGTCGGCCGGATCGGGAAAGGGGTCACGCTCGAGCGTGATCTCGCGCAGGCCGAGGTCGCGGTGGTGGCGGAGCGTGTCGGCCAGACCCCGCAATACGTCGGCGACGGCCTCCCGCGGATCGGACATCGCGCTAGTGGGAGGCGCGGTCGGGGGAGGACTTGGCGGCGGCGCTGGCGCGCAGCCCCAGCACGCGGTCGAGGATAGCGTCGGCGACTTGGAGCTTGTTCATCTTGGGCAGGTCGAGCGCCCCGCCCCAGCGGTCGAGGAGCGTGACCTTGTTATCCTCGGCCTCGAAGCCGATGCCGTGCTTGCTCACGTCGTTGACGACGAGCAGGTCCACGCCCTTGGCCTTGAGCTTGGCGGCCGCGTGGGCCCGGACATTGTCGGTCTCGGCCGCGAAGCCCACGAGGAAGGCCCGGCCCTTGCGCCCGGCCATTTCCTTGAGGATGTCGGGGTTGGGCACGAGCGACAAGGTCAGCCCCTCGTCCTTCTTCGACTTGATCTTGGTCGCGCTCGGGTGCTTGGCGCGGTAGTCGGCCACGGCCGCGGCCTTGATCACGATGGACACGGTGTCCAGGTGCTGGAGCGCCGCCTCGCGCATCTCCTCGGCAGTCTGCACGGGCACATAGACGGCGCCGGGCGGCGGGCTCAGCGGCGTGGGTCCCGCGATCAGGACCACCCCGGCGCCGCGGCGCAGCGCGGCCGTGGCGACGGCGTGGCCCATCTTGCCCGAGGAGCGGTTGGAGAGGTAGCGGACGGGATCGATCGGCTCGCGCGTGGGGCCCGAGGTTACGAGAATGCGCTCGCCGGCCAGATCGCGCGCCGGCGCGAGCAGCCGCTCCAGCGCCTCGATGACGGCGTCCACCTCGGGCAGGCGGCCGCGGCCGGCCAGCCCGGAGGCGAGCGCGCCCGCGTCGGGCTCGAGGACCGTGACGCCGCGCTCGCGCAGGGTCCGCACGTTCGC
Organism: Methylomirabilia bacterium; assembly: GCA_041493605.1. Lineage (GTDB taxonomy): Bacteria > Methylomirabilota > Methylomirabilia > Rokubacteriales > CSP1-6 > DASSSH01. The sequence continues at coordinate 2,921 of JBGPZD010000080.1, read as the reverse complement.
GACGACGGCCGGGTGCTCCCACATGGCGACGTCCATCGCCGGGGCGATGAGCACGGGGCAGCGCGCGGCCAGCAGCAGGGTGCTGAGGAAATCGTCGGCCAGCCCGTGGGCAGCCTTGGCGAGCAGGTTGGCCGTGGCCGGAGCCACGACCAGGGCCTGGGCGCGCTCGGCCAGGGCCACGTGCTCGACGGCATCGGCGCTCTGCGGGTCGAAGAGATCCGAGAGCACCGGCCGGCCGGAGAGCGTCCTGAAGGTGAGCGGCCCCACGAACTGCTCGGCATGGGCCGTGGTCACCACGGTGACGCTTGCTCCCAGGCGAGTGAGCTCGCGCAGCAGGTACACCGCCTTGTAGGCGGCGATGCTGCCCGTCACGCCGAGGATGAGTTCCTTGCCGGCGAGGCTCATCGGACCGTGCTCAGGCCTTGGTGCCGTCCTCTTCGCGGATGCGGTGCCCCACCTTGGACTGGGCGACTTCCTCCAGCGCCGTGCTGGTGGGCTTCTTGTGCTTGGTCTCGACCTGCGCCACGGCGCCCCGGTTCAGCTGGCGCGCCCGCTTGGCGGCCAGCACCACGAGCATGTAGCGGTTCGACATTTTCTCCAGCGACTTCTCCAGTGACGGGAAGGTCATTACTCGGGTACCTCCATGTCGGGGAACTTGAGCGTGAGGCGGCTCGTGCGGCAGCGCTCGGCCCGAATGAGGGTGGCGAGCTCGTCGACGGCTTCCTTCACGTCCCGGTTGATGATCAGGTAGTCGTACTTGCGCCAGGCGGCGATCTCGTCGCGGGCGCGGGTCAGCCGCAGCGCGATCTCGCCGGGCGCGTCGCTCTTCCGCTCTCTCAGCCTCGCTTCCAGCTCTGCCATCGAGGGCGCCATGATGAACACCGACACGGCCTCCGGGTAGCGCTGGCGGAGCTGCCGGGCGCCGTGGGTGTCGATGTCGAGCAGCACGTCGAGCCCGCGGGCGAGGGCGCCCTCGAGCGCCTTGGCCGGCGTGCCGTAGAGGTGCCCGTGCACCTCGGCCCACTCGGCGAACTCATCGCGGTCGCGCATCGCGACGAACTGCGCCACGCTCACGAAGTGGAAGTCCGCGCCGTTGACCTCGCCCGGCCGCGGCGCCCGCGTCGTGTACGACACCGAATAGTAGAGGTCGGGCACCACCGAGCGCACGTCGTGGCAGAGCGTGGTCTTGCCGGCCCCCGAGGGGGCCGACACCACCACGAGCGTGCCGCGCCTCTTGATGAGCTGCATTACTCGATGTTTTGCACCTGTTCGCGCAACTTTTCGAGCGTGGACTTGGCGGCGATGACGGCCTGGGAGATCTCCAGATCGTCCGCCTTCGAGCCCACGGTGTTCACCTCGCGGTGGATCTCCTGGATCAGGAAGTCGAGCGTCCGTCCCACGGCGCCCCCGTCGCGGAGCAGCGCCCCGAAGTGCTCGAGGTGCGCCCGCAGGCGGACCAGCTCCTCGCTGATGTCGGTCTTGTCCGCCATCACCGCGACTTCCGTCGCGATGCGGCCCTCGTCCAGCGGCGTGTCCCCCAGCAGCGCCTGGATGCGCTCCCGCAGCCGCTTCGTGCGCCGTTCGACCGCGGCGGGCGCGCGCTCGGCGATGGTCTCGACGTGGGCGGCGATGGCGGCGTGGATCGCGGCTAGATCCAGGCTCAGGGCCTGTCCCTCCGCTTTGCGCCGGGATACGAGCTCGGCGAGCGCGCGGCTCAGCGCCTGCTCGAGGAGCGGCCACGCCTCCTCAGGCGAGAGCGGCGCCTGCTCCTCGCGCGACAGCACGCCGGGCTGGTCCAGCACCCACTCGACCGTGGGCACCAGACGAAGCCGCAGCTCGTCCGCCAGCCGCTTCGCGGCGTCGGCGAACTCGCGCGCCTGCGCCGCGTTCACCGCGAGCGGGTTGAGCGCGCCGCCCCCGACGGGCGCCAGGCTCACGCTGACGTCCACGCGGCCGCGGGAGACGGCGGACTGCACGAGCCGCCGGGCGTCGGCCTCGAAGCCGCCGAGGATGCGGGGAAACTTGAGCGAGACGTCCAGGTGCCGGTGGTTGACCGACTTGCACTCGACCGACAGCACCACGCGGGCTCCCGCGGCTTCGGCCCGGCCATACCCCGTCATGCTGCGGATCATGTCGGCCTCGGCCTGCCAGGAGTGAGGGGAAAACCCTGCCCTACCATCACTGGACAATAGCCCAAAAAACCTTTCATGTCAATGTGTTTGGGCCAATCGGCCGTTGACAGCCGGCTGCCCCGGCGTGTAGAGTGCGAGCCAGTTTCCCATCCTCTAAGGAGGACATCCATGGCGGGCAACGGATTGGTCGGGCATTGGACGCGCCGTGACTTCCTCCGCACCGCGGCCTTGGCCGGCGGGGCGGTGGGCGGGACGGGGCTGACGCGCTGGGCCCAGGCCCAGGGGCTCAAGACCATCACCGCGTCCCACAGCGTCTCGACCTTCGTCTACGGCCAGCACCTGGTCGCCGCTCAGAAGAAGTTTTTCGAAGAGGAAGGCGTGAAGACTCCCGATTTCGTGGTCCCGGGCGGCGGCGCCAAGGTGGTCCAGGCCCTGGCGGCGGGGCAGGTGATGTTCGCGCTCGGGGACTCCAACCACCCGCTCAAGACCACGGAGAAAGGGCGCGAGGCGGTGATCCTGTTCGCCACCGACATCCGCTGCTCCTACGCCAATATCGTGGTGCGCAAGGAGCTCTACGACAAGGGTGTCAGGGGCCTCGAGGCCCTGGCCGACGAGAAGCTGGTGGGCCGCAAAGCGGTGATCGCGGCCACGGCGATCGGCTCGGGCACCTACGTCTACGGTGTCTACGTGCTCAGGAACACCAAGGCGGCCGACGGCAAGCCCGTCAACGACCACGTGGAGTGGGTGGCCGGCGGCGCCTCGACCACCATCCTGGGCGGCCTCAAGGCC
>JBGPZD010000120.1:0-5831 GCA_041493605.1 Methylomirabilia bacterium | reverse complement strand
CTGGCGCCGGTGGCTTCGCAGAGATCGGCGAGCGCGTTCGCGTAGGTCACCGAGACGGACAGGTAGAGGTTGATCGCCGCCTTGCAGAGCTCGGCGCTCTCCCAGTTCATGCGGAACACCGGGCAGCCGAAGCGGGCCAGGAGCGCGTCGAGGGCGGGCTCGGCCGCCGCGCGGGCCCCGGCCCGCCCGTCGAGCTCCCCCCCATCGGGCTCCCCAATGATGATCCGCTCGGGTGTGAGATAGCGCGCCACCGCCTCGCCGATGACCAGAGTCTCGACCCAGTAGAAGAGGCGCGCCTTGAGGTCGGGGCGGCGCGAGCGCAGCCGTGCCTCGAGCGCCCGCGTGTAGCCCACCGGCACCTGGCTCATGAGGGCCACCACGCCGTCCGCGGGCAGCCAGGGCAGGGCCCGCTCGATCGCGCGGTCGAGCGCGGAGAGATCGGAGCGGTTCTCCGCGTCGGTCACCGTGTCGAGCGCGATGATCACCACGTCGCAGGCCTTGAGCGCGGCATAGTCGGCGGTGAAGGCGGGCGCCGAGCGGGCCAGCAGCGCCTCGAGCCCCGGCTCGTGGATCGCCAGCCGACCCGCGGCCAGCGCGGTCGCGCGCTCGGCCTCGTCCACCGCGGTGACGTCGAGCCCCATGGAGGCCAGACAGGCGCTGGCCACGATGCCCAGGTGGGAGAGGCCGACCACGCCGACGCGCTGGCTCATCGGGCCTTTCCCTCGGGCCGGCCCAGCGCCCGGGACTCCTCGAGCAGCGAGCGGATGGCCTCGGCGATGCGCCAGTCGTTCTCCAGCGAGCCCTCCCCGGCGGCCGCGCGGCGCTCGAACTCCGCCAGGTCCGCTTCCCAGGTGGCGTCGCCGGCCGGCTGCTCCTCGCGGATTTCCCCGGGCGCTCCGCTGGGGAGGACCCGAGTGCGGCGGACCAGAGTCGCCCCGCCCCATTTGCCCAGGCCGTCGAGGTGCAGCGAGCCCGCGCTGCCCCAGGCCTCGATGCGGAAGCAGTTCTTCCAGAAGACATTGCCCACCTCGAGGACCACGCGGCGGTCGGCCGAGGCGAACAGCCCGTAGTCGAACGTGGCCGACTCCACCGGGCGCAGGTCCCAGAGCGCGTAGCGCTCGTGCTCGTGGCCCAGCAGGAAGCCGCAGAGGTCGAGCAGGTGGCAGCCCAAGTCCTCGAGCACGCCGCCGCCCGACTCGCGCCACGAGCCGATCCAGTCTCGCACAGTCCCATTGCCATAAAGCATCCGCACCCGGTCGAGCTTGCCGATGGCGTTCTCCGCGAGGAGCTGGCGCAGGCGGACGATCAGCGGCTCGAAGCGGTGGTTGTAGGAGGTGTACCAGATGGCGCCCCCGCGGGCGCGGCGGGCCAGGGCCAGGGCCTCGGCGCGGCTCGCGAAGAGCAGCGGCTTCTCGACCAACACCGGCTTGCCCGCGGCCAGGAAGCGGCCGAGATAGTCGAGCTTGGCCTCGTTGGGTGTGGCCAGCACCACGGCGTCGTAGCCGCCGGGCTTCACGTCGTCGACGGCCCGCGCGGTCGCGCCGGGAGCGGCCGGGTCCACGGTGGCCGCGCAGCGGTCGCCCAGCAGCCGGGCCCGGCGCTGCCCGATATTGCCGAAGCCGACCACCAGGTACTTCATCCGCCGCTCACGCTCCCGCCGAGGCGCGCTTGAGGGCGTCAAGCTTGTCCTCGACCCCGGTGATGGCCACCGGCGCGTTGCCCGGGCGCTCACAGGCCACGGCGGCGGCCAGGCTGCCCAGGATGCTGGCGATGACGATGCTGCCCGACTGGGCCAGCGCGAGGGTCGCCATGGCCAGCAGGGCGTCGCCCGCGCCGATCGGGTCCACCAGGTTGCCGACGAAGCTGTCCACGATGAAGAACTCGCGCGGCATTTTGCCCGGGCTGCGGTACGTGAGAATGCCGCGCTCCCCCATCTTCAAGATCAGGTAGCGGCAGCCCGCGCGCTGGAAGAGCGTCTGGGCCAGCGGGCGGACGCCCGAGTCCTGGTCGCCCAGGGCGAAGCGCGCCTCGCGCTCGTTCGGCGTGACCAGGTCGAAGCCGTGGAAGTCCAGGATATTGCCCCAGCGGTTGGAGACTTGGCTGTCCGCCGCGCGCAGCACGCCGGGCCGGATGGCGGCGGTGTACTCCTCGATGGTCGAGCGGTGGAACATGCCGTGGCGGAAGTCGCTGAAGATCACGATGTCGGCCGGGTCGGTGCGGATGGCGTCCACGATCTGGCGCCGCAGGCGGTCCGGCACGATGCGGTTGTCCACGCGGTCCACCTGGAGCATCCGGTGGCCGTCGGCGATGAAGCGCTCCTTGAGCGTGGTGGGGCGGCTGTGGTCCACCAGCGCCCGGGTCGTCACGCCCGCCGCGGCCAGGTCGTCGGCCACGAAGCCCCGGGCGTCGTCTTCGCCCAGCACCGTGGTGAAGGCCGCCTCGGCCCCGAGGCTGCGGACGTGCTTGGCCACGATCGCCGCGCCGCCCACGAAGGTGTCGGCGTGCTCGAGCCGGACGCTGAAGGAGGGCGACTTGGCGCTCTGGCCGAGCAGCGAGCAGTAGGAGTAGCGGTCCACGATGGTGTCGCCGATGACGTGGACGCGCAGCCGACCGAGCCCGTGGAGCGTGGCCCGCAGCTGGTCGAAGGTCACGCCCTCGGACTGCAGCAGGGTCACGAGCTTGTCCACCGTCAGCCTGGGCTCGTGCTGGGTGATGATCGCGGTGGACGAGTAAATGACGTCGCCGGGGGTGAACACCATCTCGCCCCCGTAGGACTCCAGCGCCGTGACCTCCTCCTGCGTCTTGGGCGGCAGCGGGTCGGCCTGGTACTCGAAGCCCTTGGCGAAGAAGTCGGGCTGGATGGCCAGGATGTTCTCGACCGGCGTCTCGTTCAGGTCGATGACCACGTAGTCCACGAACTCCAGCGCGGCCAGGTGGGCGGCGCGAAGCTCCTGCGGCACGTAGGGGCGGTGGGCGCCCTTGGAGATGTGGGCGTCGGCGGTGACGCTGGCGATCAGGACGTCGGCCTTCTCTTTCGCGTACATCAGGTGGCGCAGGTGCCCCGGGTGGACAATGTCGAAGGTCCCGTGGCACATGATGGCCGTGCGCCGGCGGGGCCGCGGCCCGAGGATCGCCACGAGCTCCTCGCGCGTCTTGATCTTGTGGGCGAACTTGGCGTACATGCGCTCTCCGCTATCCCAGGTACTTGAACCAGTCGCGGGTGGCTTCCTGGATCTTGTCCACCGTCCAGAGCGGCGCCGCGCGCCAGTAGTCGATCTGCTCCAGCATCGTGCGCACGCCGTGCTCGAAGCTCACCTTGGGCTCCCAGCCGAGCGCCTTCCGGATCCGCGTGATGTCGGCGTGGGTGCTGTCGGGCTCGCCGGGGCGCTTGGGGATGTGGACCACCGGGCCCTCCAGCAGCTCCACGAGGCGGTTCACGCTCTGCGGGTTCCCCGTGCCCACGTTGAATATCTGATTGGCGCAGTCGGACTGGGCCGCCAGCAGGTTGGCGCGCGCCACGTCGGTCACGAAGACGAAGTCGCGCGTCTGGGTGCCGTCGCCGACCACGGTGAACGGATGCCCGTTGAGCTTCTGGGCCAGGAAGACGCCGAACACGGCGCCGTAGGTGCCGGACGTGCGCGAGCGCGGGCCGTAGGCGTTGAAGTAGCGGAGCGAGATCACCGGCAGCCGGTAGACCTGCCCCCAGTGCAGGGCCATCTGCTCGCCCAGGAGCTTCGAGAGCGCGTAGGGGTACTCGGGGCGCACGGGCGCAGTCTCCGGCGTCGGGCAGACGTCGGGGATGCCGTAGCAGGAGGACGAGGCCGAGTAGACGAAGCGCTTGACGCCCGCCGCGCGCGCCGCCTCCAGCGCCCCGAGCGTGCCCATCACGTTGGCGCGCAGGTAGGACTCGGGCCGCTGGATCGAGGGGACGATGTCGGCCAGCGCAGCCATGTGGAACACCCACTGGGCGCCGGCGAACTCGGGCGACACCCGGGCCGTGTCGGCCACGTCGGCCTGGACGAGGCGCAGCCGGGGCGAGCCCTTGTGATGCGCGAGGTTGTCCGGGCGCCCAGTGCTGAAGTCGTCGATCACCACCACGTCGTGCCCCTCGGCCAGGAGCAGATCGACCATGTGGCTCCCGATGAAGCCCGCCCCGCCGGTGACGACGCTCTTGAGAGGCGCCACGCCTATTTCAGCCCGGCGGCCCGGATGGCCTTGACGTTGTAGTAGTCGAGGGAGCCGACCGGATCGGGCACCTTGCCCGCCGCGAAGGCCCGGCAGAGGTCCCGCACCGCGTCCTCGATGGTGCGCTTGGCGACGAAGCCCAGCTCGCGCCGGATCTTCTCCGAGGAGATGTGGTAGGAGCGCAGGTCGTTGGACGGCGTCGTGACCACCTCGACGCGCTCGCGGCCGGGCACCTCGCGGGACACGACGCTGCGCACGATCTCAGCGATCTCGGCCACGGTGTGGTTCTGGTAGCCGGCGTTGTAGGTCTTGCCCGCGAGCCGGTCGTCCGGCAGCTCCAGCAGCATGGCGTAGAGGTCGCAGACGTCGTCGATGTGGATGTTGGGCCGGCGCTGGCTGCCGCCGAAGACCGTGATCTTGCCGTTGATCACGGCCGACATGGTCAGGATGTTCACCGTCAGGTCGAGCCTCAGCCGGGGCGAGTAGCCGCACACCGTCGCCGGCCGGACCGTCACCGTGGTGAAGCCGGGGCCCTGGTGCTTGAACAGGAGCGGCTCGCAGAGGCCCTTGTACTTGTTGTAGTCGGTGAGCGGCACCAGGGGGTGCTCCTCGGTCACGTTCTCGGCCTCGCTCACGCCGTAGACGCTGGAGGTGGAGGCATAGATGAAGCGCCGGACGCCGGATGCTTTGGCGCCCACCACCAGGGGCTCGAAGCACTCGTAGTTGATCGAGCGGGACAGCCCCGGGTCCAGCTCGAAGGAGGGGTCGTTGGAAATGCAGGCCAGATGGATCACGACGTCGTGGCCCGGCAGGAGGCGCTCGAGCAGCGAGCCGGCGCGGATATCGCCGTGGATCTTGGCCAGCCCGGGCCCCTCGGCCGGCAGGTGATCGCCGAAGAGGAAGAGGTCGAGCACGGTGACCTGGTGCCCCGTCGCCAGCAGCTGGGGCACGAGGACCGAGCCCACATAGCCCGCCCCGCCGGTGACGAAGACGCGGCTCATCCGAGCGGCCTCCGCCGCACCTTGATGTCCCAAACCAGCCGCGACACGGTCTTGAGCGCCGTGACGACGTTCCGGACCGTGACGGCCCTCGACGCGCCGAATCTCCGGGCCTGGATGAACATCGGCACCTCGACGTGCCGATGGCCGGCCGCCAGCGCCCGGACGAGCATCTCGGTGAGGAAGGCGTATCCCCACGTCGTGACCGGCAGGGTGCGCAGGACGCCCGCGGGGTAGACGCAGGGGCCCTGGTAGTAGCGGAGGTTGAAACCGAACAGGAAGTTGACCGTGCCCGTGAAGGTGCGGGAGAGCACCCGGCGCAGCCACGGACGGCTCTCCTGGTTGGCCGTGAAGGGCACCACGATGTCCGCGGCGCCGACGGCCTCGAAGATCGCTCGCATGGAGGCCGGTTGGATCTCGTTGTCGCCGGGGATGAGACCGACGTAGGGCTTGGTCGCGAGGCCCGCGCCATGCCGATAGGCGCGGGCGAAGCCGAGCCCCTGGGCGTTGTGCACGACCCTCACGCCCCGCACCTCCGCCGCGAGCCGTTCGGCGAGCGCCCCGGTGCCGTCGGTGCTCCCGTCGTTGACGATGATGAGCTCGTAGTCGTCCGTGACCCCGTCGAGCGCGCCCAACACGGTCTCGACG
>JBGPZD010000133.1:0-4600 GCA_041493605.1 Methylomirabilia bacterium | reverse complement strand
CTCCCAGTGCTTCCTCGTGGACGGCCGCCTGCTCGCGGGCGACACGCTCTTCATTCGCTCCTGCGGCCGCACCGACCTGCCCGGCAGCGACCCCAGGGAGATGTACACCTCGCTGACCCAGCGGCTGGCCGCTCTCCCGGACGACACGGTGGTTTTCCCCGGCCACAACTACGGCGGGACCGTCACCACGATCGGTGACGAGAAGCGCCACAATCCAATGATGCGCTTCCCTACGATGACCGATTTTCTCCGCGTCATGGGCACGGGTTGATCCCGCGCGATCCCCCGGTCAAACGGCGGTGGCGCCGCCGTCTACGTAGAGCACCTGGCCGGTGATGTAGTCGGGGCAGGTGGCGAAGAAGCGCACCGCCGCCGCCACGTCGTCCGGGTGCCCGAGCCTGCCCATCGGGATCTTCGCCCGCAGCCGCCGCTTCGACTCGCGCGGGAAGTCCTCGGGCAGGAGGACCGCGCCCGGCCCCACCGCGTTGACCTGGATCCTGGGCGCCAGCGCCGCCGCGAGCCCTCGCGTCAGCATCACCACGCCCGCCTTGGAGATGGCGTAGGGGATATAGCCCGGCCACGCCCGCTTGGCACCCACATCCGCCAGGTTGATGATGCGGCCCCCCCGACGGCCCATCGCGCGCGCGGCGGCCTGGGAGCAGAAGAAGGCGCCCTTGACGTTGACGGCGATGAACCGGTCGAAGTCGGCCGGGGTGACGGTGTCCCAGGGCGTGCGCCAGAAGACGCCCGCGTTGTTGACCAGCAGGTCGAGCCGCCCGAGCCGTCGGACGGTCTCTGCCACCAGCCGCCGCGCCTCCGCCGGCTTGGCCACGTCGGCGCGGATGCTCACCGCGCGGGCACCCAGCGCGCCGATCGCGGCGGCCGTGGCGTGGGCGTGGGCAGCCGAGCGGTGAAAGTTGATCGCGACGTCGAAGCCCGTCCGGGCGAGCTCGAGCGCGATGGCGCGGCCGAGGCGGATCGCGCCGCCCGTTACGAGAGCGACCTTGCGGGCCGTTTTGTTGACTTGTTTAATTCCCTGTGGTGTCATGAATTCATCATGGCCGGCCCGCTTCGAAACTGGTTCAAGGTCCGCTTCATCACCGGTTTCTTCGTCACGGTCCCCGTCATCGCCAGCGCATGGCTCCTGTACGTGTTCTGGGACTTCATCGACTCGTTCTTCTCCCCCGGCTACGAGCGGGTCTTCGGGCGGCGCATCCCCGGCCTGGGCTTCCTCACCGCCGTGCTGTTCATCCTGTTCATGGGCACCATCGCCACCAACGTCGTGGGCCGCCGCATCCTGGCGCGCATCGAGCGCGTGTTCGCCCGCGTGCCGATCTTCCGCAGCCTCTACCCGTCCATCAAGCAGCTGATCGAGTCCTTCTCGCCCGAGAAGCGCCAGTCCTTCAAGGCCGTTGTCCTGGCCGAGCACCCCCGCGAGGGCGAGTTCGTCTTCGGCTTCGTCACCTCCGAGGTCCTCGTGGAGACGCCCGGCCGCAAGCGAGAGATGGTGACCGTCTTCGTCCCGACCAACAACCTCTACCTGGGCGACGTCATCATGGTGCCGCGGCAGGACGTCATCTCCACCGGGCTCACGGTCGAGGAGGGCATTCGCATCATCCTTTCGGCCGGCACGGCCACCCCCTCCCGGCTGCCGCGCGAGCGGCTCTGATCACGGAGCCCCGCGGGTCAGAACTAGGGCGCCCAGGTCCTCAGCCACCGCTCCACCGCCTCACTCAGAGGGAACAGCTTACCGAAGAAGAAGTGCTCAGCGCCCTCGATGATCTCCGCCCTGGTGCCGAGCCGCATCCCCAGCCGCTCGAGCGCCTCTGCGGGGCAGTACTGGTCTCGGCTGCCCGACACCAGCAGCGTATGCGAGGGCGCGTGGCCGAGGAAGTCCAGATCGTGCATCCCGAGGGGGGGCGCCAGCAGGGCCAGCGCGGGCAGGGTAGGCATGGTCGCCGCGACACGCGCGGCTACCCAGGCGCCGAAGGAGTAGCCCGCGAGGCCTATCGGGCTCTTCGCGGGCAGCCGCCCCGCCAGCGCCGCGAGCGCCGCGGCCACGTCGTCCTGCTCGCGCTCGCCGCCTGCATGGACCCCGCCCGATGCTCCTACTCCGCGAAAATTGAAGCGGAGGGTCGCCATGCCCACACCTTTGGCAATTTCGGCGACCCGGACCACCACGGGATTGTCCATGTCCCCCCCGTAGAGGGGGTGGGGGTGGCAGACCACCAAGCCGGCCTTTGGGTTCTCCGGTAGGGCCAAGAGGGCCTCCAGCCGCAGATCGCCCCGGACGTCCAGCACTACAGGCGTTTCCACCTCACGACCTTAGGGCGGTGGGGGCAAATATTCAAGGGTGGATAGCCGTCCAAGGCGTGGAGGTATACTGCCGACCATGTGGAGTATGAGCTGTGCTTGGGTACGTCCCCGCCTCGGGCGGCACATTGATGGTGCCCTGGGGATTCGTGCCGGGCGCTTCGTGGCGGGTCACCTTGAACACTGCGCCGGTTGCCGGGCCGCCTCGGAGGACCTAGCCCGCCTCAAGGCCTTCGTGCGACAGGGGAGCCCCCAGGCGGTCGAGCCGGATTGGTCGGGCTTCTGGGTCACCGTGCGGGCGCGCATCATGAGCGAAGAGCCCAGTCCGGTGCGCGAATCGTGGTGGTTCCCCTTCTGGAAGCCTGTCTGGGGGCATCCGCGGCTGGCATTCGGCGCGGTGCTCCTGACGGTCCTCGTCACCGCGTTTACCTTCTGGCCCGTCGACGACGCCGCGTATGCCTCGCCGGTGCGCGTGCAGGACGTCTCGGCCGACGACCCGGAGCGGAGCGTGATGGTCTATTCGAGTCGCGCCCACGGCGTCACCGTCATCTGGGTCTTCGGCTCCAACGACACCTATGACCCGGAAGGCGACGCGCCCTGAGGAATCTACTCGCCTAGGTTCTTGAGGCGCTCCCGGGCGAGGGGCGCCTCCTCCGACTGCGGGAAGTTGTCCACCAGGTACTGCAGCCTAGCCTGCGCCACCTTCACCTGCTTGAGCTCGACCAGGGCCAGCGCCTCCTTGTAGAGCGCGATCGGCACCTGACGCCCCCGAGGATAGTTCACGAAGACCTTGCGGAACTCCTGCACCGATTGCTCGAGGGCCTCCCGCGCTTTCTCCGCCTGCCCGGCCGAGGCCGCGGCGCGCCCCATGCTGAAGTAGGACTCGCCGATCCAGTACTGCGCGCCGTCGGCTTGCGACGCGTCCGGGTAGCGCCGGACGAACTCCCGGAACTCCGCGATGGCGAGCGTGTAGTTGCCCTTCGTGAAATCGAGATAGGCCGCCTTGTAGCTCTGCTCGGCGGTGCCGTCGCCCGGCGAGCGGGCCCCGCCCGAGGGCGAGAGGGCGGGAGCGGGCGAGGGTGTCGGGCGCCCGCTCGGTCCGGCGCCCTGCGGGCGGTTCTGGCCGTCGAGCCGCTGGGTCAGCTCGTCGAGGCGTACGGAGAGACGATTCATCTCGGCCGTCAGGCCGTCGATCCGGGCGTTCATCGCCGACAGCTGACGCGCGCTCTCTCCCGATTGCTCACGGGTGCGTCGCTCGAGCTGGCTCAGCACGGTTTCGGTCTCGCCGCGGCTTCTGTGCATGGCCAGGTTCAGGCCGTCGAGATCCTTCCGCATCTGCGCCAGGTCTTGCTGGACAGCTTCGTCCGCGCCGCTGGCGCAGCCGGCTGCCGCGAGGGCGGCGGAAATGACCAAGGGGAGCCAGAGGCTCCCCTTGGTCACTGCGGACTGCATCACCACCGACCCTGTGACGCTACCGCGTCTTTGTCAGGAAGTTATCGCGCCGGTTCTTGCCCCAGCAGGCCTCGGTCTTCTCCGTGCACACCGGCCGCTCCTTGCCGTAGGAGATGATCGTGATGCGGCTGGCCTGGACACCCTGCGCCACGAGGTAGTTCATGGCCGCCTTGGCGCGCTTCTCGCCGAGGGCCAGGTTGTACTCGTTGGTGCCCCGCTCGTCGCAGTGGCCTTCGATCAGCACGAGGTTGTTGGCGTTGGCCTTGAGCCAGGCGGCATCGCCGTCCAGCGTCTTGGCGTCATCCGGCCGGATGTCGTACTTGTCGAAGTCGAAGTACACGGTCTTGAGATTCGCGTCCGGAGCGAACTCGCTGGGCTTCACCATCGGGGCCGGGGCCGGAGCTGGCGCCGGGGCCGGGGCCGGCATCGGGGCCGGCGCAGGGGCCGGGGCGGCCTGGGGCGCCGAGGGAGCCGGGGCTACAGCGCCCGTAGTGGCGGGCCGCTTCGGGCACCCCACGAGGAAAAGGGTGAGAGCGAGAAGAGGCACCACCAGATACGCGTGAGCCCGTGGCTTGGCCATAGCGTCACATCCTCCTTGTCGAGCTTTGGTGAACAGTCCAACGCAAACGGCACGATTCTATCACGGAAGTCGGGGCGACCAAGCCGGACTTGACGCCTGGCCCGGCCCCCCGGTCAGGACCTGCTGCTCCGATCCGTCGGCGAGCATCGTGAAGAGCTGCGTGCCTCCGAGCCGGCTTGACTGGAAGACGAGGTGCCGCCCGTTCGGCGACCAGGAGGCGCTCTCGTTGTCGCCGGGGCCCGCGGTCAGACGCCG
>JBGPZD010000106.1:0-7162 GCA_041493605.1 Methylomirabilia bacterium | reverse complement strand
GCCGAGCGCGGCCTTGGCGCTCTGGGTGTAGCCGTGGGCCCGGCCGAGCGCGTACTCGACGCCCTCGTACTTGACCACGAGCCGGCGGATCTCCTCGATCTGCGCGGGGTCCAGGACGCCGCCCCTGAGCAGGGACTGGATACGGTCGCGCTCAGGGGGCGCCGCCCGGTCCAACGTGGCGATGAGCGGCAGGGTGCGCTTGCCCTCCTTGAGGTCGGCGCCCACCGCCTTGCCCAGCCGGGCCTGGTCGGCGACGAAGTCGAGCGCGTCGTCGCTGATCTGGAAGGCGACGCCGATGTCGAGGCCGTAGCGGGTCAGGCCCTCGACCTGGTCGGGCTCGGCGCCCGCCAGCAGGCCGCCGATCCGGCAGCAGGCCGACATGAACGAGGCGGTCTTCTGGGTGATGATCCGCAGGTAGTCGGCCTCGCTGATCGCCCCGCTGCGCTTGCGCTCGAGCTGGAAGACCTCGGCCTCGGTCATGGACACGGTGGCGCGCGCCAGCGTCTCGAGCACGGCCGCGTCGCCGTCCTGGACCATCAGCGCGAAGGACTTGGAGTAGAGGTGGTCGCCGACCAGCACCGAGGCGTCGTCGCCCCAGCGGGCGTTGGCCGAGGGGCGGCCGCGGCGGAGCGGCGCCTGGTCCACCACGTCGTCGTGGATGAGGGTCGCCGTGTGCAGCAGCTCGACCACGCAGCCCATGCGGACGGCGCGCGGCCCGCTGTAGCCCGCCAGCCGCGCGGCCATCAGGAGCAGGATGGGGCGCAGCCGCTTGCCCCCGGCGCCGGCGATGAAGTCGCCCATCTCGTGGATGAGGCCGACGGGGGAGGCGAGCTCACGGGCGATGGCCTCCTCGACGGCCGCCAGCTCCGGCCCGACGGCCGTCGCGACGCGGTCCTTGAGCAGCGCTTCCAGCGGCGTTGGGATCTTCACCGGCGAGGGCGGCCCGTCAACGAAGAACGACGCGGTCTTTGATGTGGACCTGCGCTCCTGCGGGAAGGCTCTGGATCTCGACCACCGAGTACTTGTCGCGCATCTCGGTGATGCGGCCGGAGGCGACCTCCTCGTCCAACTCGCCCAGCAGCTCGCCGGTGATCGGGTGGACGATGCTGATCTTGTCCCGGCGCACGCTCACGGCGCTGCCGAGCCTGGCGCCGTCGGCCGCCGTCAGGTCGATCACGACGCGGCTGCTGTCGACGAAGACCACATAGCCGCGGAGGGAAACCGGTGCCGGCGGGCTCGCGCCGTCGGTGCGCGTGGCGGAAGGCGCCGAGGCCACCGGGCCGCGCCCCGTCGGCACGGTGGGCACCGTGCTCTCGAGCTTGTAGGCGCCGCCCTGGCGCGCGCTGATGCGGCCGCCGCCCGGCGGGGCGCCGTACTTGGCCACGATCTCCGGCGACGCGATCAGGCTGGACTTGCCCAAGACCAGGCTCTTCATGGTGGTCGGGAGCTTGTCCTCCTCGACCCAGATGTACTCGGGCTCGCTCGCCACGTCGCCGTAGCGCGGATTCTTGATGAGCAGCCAGCGCGGCTCGGTGGACCGGATGCTGACGCTCGGATCGTTCGCGGCGGGCAGGCCGACCAATTCGCGCGCGCTCACGCCGCCGCAGCCCGAGGCCAGAAGGCCCGCGAGGGAAAAGATGGCGAAGAAACGGACGGCGGAACGACCACTCATGACGCTCTCAGCATAGCAGATTCGCCCAGGCTAATCCTCGGGCACGGGCTCCCAGGGGAACCGCTGCTCCGCCGCCGTGTCGGCCCGCGTGAGCGGGGCGCGACGCGAGAAGAGCGCCGTCCCCGTCACCGCCGACACCCACGTGACATCGAGGTAGGTCACACCGCGACGCTCGAGCAGCACCGGCACCAGCCAGCCGGAGACCTCGAGCGTCTTGCCGACGGCCATGGCCTTGTCCGGCCGCACGAGAAGCTCTTCGGTCTTGGTCTTCTGGCTCAGCAGCAGCTCCTGAACGGCCAAGGGGTCGGCGCTCTGGAAACGCTTGGTGAGATCCAGCGCGTGCGCGAGCATGAACGGCACGCGCCGCAGATCGGCGTTGGTCTTGGTCAGGTCCGTCGCCGGCGCCACGGCGACCCGGATGCGCCCGCGCGTGATGCGCACGCCGTCCTCGGGCCGCGCCGGCGGCTTGCCCTCGACCGGCACGTAGGCCGCGTCCGAGTACTGGGGCAGCACGCGCTGCACCTGGGCGTAGCCCAGGATGTCCTCGAAGCGCCCGAGCGGCTGGCCGGTGATCACATGGCGGAAGGTCTCGCCCTTGCGGAAGATCGTGAACTCCTGGCCCGGCTGGACGCCTTCCTTCTGGGCGATGTCGAGGTAGATGCGGTCCCCGTCCACGGAGACCACCAGCCCCTCGATGGCGGGGAAAGCGGTGACCACGTCCTGGAGCATGAGCCCGAAGGTGGCGCCGACCTGGTCCGCGCTCCCCGCCCATGCGGGCACCGCGACCAGGTGGACCATCAGCGACGCTGCGACGAGCACGAGCGCCGAGCGGGAGGCGCGGTTTGGCGAGCCGCAGCCGGAGGCGAGGCGAGCGGATACGGTAGGGGGCGCCCCCGGGCGAGCGAGCGTAAGGGCCCCACTGGGGGATGGGTGGAGCGAGCGAGGCCCGGGGGCTGCCCGCCACGACAGGACCCGCTGGCCGATCACGCCACCGAACACCGACTTAGAAAACGACGGACGGCTGATGGACACCGAACACCTGTCGGAGGGTGGCGCAGATCTCGCCCAGGGTCACCGAGGCATTGACCGCGTCCAGGATGCGCGGCAAGAGGTTCTCCCTGCCGCGGGCCGCCCGCTCCACCGCCTCGAGCGCGCGGGCGGCGGCGGCGCGGTCGCGCGTCCGGCGCAGCCGCTCGAGCCGCTCCGCCAGCGCCGCGCCGACGCGCGGGTCCACCTGGAAGAGGTCGCCGGGCGGCGGCTCGTCGGCGACGAACTCGTTGACGCCGACGACGACGCGCGCCTTGGACTCGACCTCCTGCTGGTAGCGGTAGGCGGCCTCCTGGATCTCACGCTGCATGAACGGGATGGCGTGCACCGAGCCGCCCAGCCCGTCGATCTTGGCGATGTAGGTCTCCGCTTCCTCCTCGATCCGGCGCGTCAGCCGCTCGACCGCGTACGCGCCGCCCAGCGGGTCCACGGTGTCGGCGACGCCGGACTCGTGAGCCAGGATTTGCTGGGTGCGCAGCGCGATGCGCACGGCGGCCTCGGTCGGGAGAGACAGCGCCTCGTCCATGGAGTTGGTGTGCAGCGACTGGCAGCCGCCCAGCACCGCGGCCAGCGCCTGGATGGCGACGCGCACGATATTGTTCTCCGGCTGCTGCGCCGTGAGCGTGCTGCCCGCCGTCTGGGCGTGGAAGCGCAGCATCAGGGAGCGCGGGTCCTGGGCGGCGAAGCGCTCCCGCATGATGCGCGCCCAGAGGCGCCGCGCCGCGCGGAACTTGGCGACCTCCTCGAGCAGGTTGTTGTGGGCGTTGAAGAAGAAGGAGAGCTGGGGCGCGAAGTCGTCCACGCGGAGCCCGGCCTCGCGGGCGGCGGCGACGTAGGCGATGCCGTTGGAGAGCGTGAAGGCCACCTCCTGGGCGGCCGTGCAGCCCGCCTCGCGGACGTGGTAGCCCGAGATCGAGATCGTGTTCCAGCGCGGCACCCGGTCCTTGCAGAACGCGAAGGTGTCGGTGATGAGCCGCACGGATGGCCCCGGCGGAAAGATGTAGGTGCCGCGGGCGATGTACTCCTTGAGGATGTCGTTCTGCGTCGTGCCCGACAGCTTCTCGGAAGGCACGCCCTGCCTGGCGCCCACGGCGATGTAGAGGCACAGCAGGATCGACGCCGTCGCATTGATCGTCATCGAGGTGGACACGCGGTCCAGCGGGATGCCGTCGAAGAGCTCCGCCATGTCCTCGATGCTCGGGATCGACACGCCGACCTTGCCGGCGTCGGGCCGCGCCAGCTCGTGGTCGGCGTCGTAGCCCATCTGGGTCGGCAGGTCGAAGGCGACGCTGAGGCCGCCCTGCCCCTGCCCCAGCAGGTAGCGGAAGCGGCTGTTGGTCTCGGCGGCCGACCCGAAGCCCGCGTACTGGCGCATGGTCCAGAGCCTGCCGCGGAACATGGTCGGCTGCACGCCCCGCGTGTAGGGAAACTCCCCCGGGTATCCGATGTCGCGCGCGTAGTCGAGCCCGGCGGTATCGGCGGGGGTATACACGCGCTCGACGGGCGAGCCGCCCGAGTCGGTGAAGAGCGCCGGCCGGTCGGGGGACTTGGCCAGCGCCGGCTTGAGGGTGCGCTCCTCCCACTGCCGACGGGCCTCCTCGAAGCGCGTGCGCTCGGCGGCCGTCACAGCGGGATGTTCCCGTGTTTCTTGGGCGGGTTCGAGTCGCGCTTGGTGTGCAGCACCTCGAGCGCCTGGATGAGCCGGCGCCGCGTGTCTTTGGGCTCGATGACCTCGTCCACGTAACCGCGCTCGGCGGCCGCGTACGGGTTGGCGAACTTCTCGCGGTACTCGCGGGTCTTCTCCTCCTTGAGCGCGGCCGGGTCCTTGGCGGCGTCCATCTCGCGCCGGTAGATGATGTTGACCGCGCCGTCGGGCCCCATGACCGCGATCTCGGCCGTGGGATAGGCGAAGTTGACGTCGCCCCGGATCTGCTTGGAGGACATGACGCAGTAGGCGCCGCCGTAGGCCTTGCGCGTGATCACCGTGAGCTTGGGCACCGTCGCCTCGCAGTAGGCGAAGAGGAGCTTGGCGCCGTGCTTGATGATGCCGCCGAATTCCTGCGCCGTGCCCGGCAGGAACCCCGGCACGTCCTCGAACGTCACGAGCGGGATGTTGAAGCAGTCGCAGAAGCGGACGAAGCGCGCACCCTTGAGCGAGGCGCTGATGTCGAGACAGCCGGCCAGGTGCGCCGGCTGATTGGCGACCACGCCCACCGGCCGGCCGTTGAGCCGGCCGAAGCCGATCACGATATTGGGCGCGTAGTCGGCCTGCACCTCGAAGAAGTAACGGTCGTCCAGCACGGGCCGCACGATGTCCTTGATGTCGTAGGGCTTGTTCGGCTGATCGGGCACGGCCGACTGCAGCTCCTCGTCCACGCGGTCCGGCGGGTCGAGCGTCGGCCGCACGGGCGGGTCTTCCGTGTTGTTCTGCGGCAGGAAGGTCATCAGCTCGCGGATCAGGGCCAGGCACTCGTCCTCGCTCTCCGCCGCGAAATGCGCCACCCCAGAAGTCCTGCCGTGCGTCGTGGCCCCGCCGAGCTCCTCGAAGGAGACCTCCTCGTGGGTCACGGCCTTGATCACGTCGGGCCCGGTGACGAACATGTAGGAGGAGTTCTTGACCATGAACACGAAGTCGGTGATGGCCGGCGAGTACACGGCGCCGCCGGCGCACGGCCCCATGATGGCCGAGATCTGCGGGATCACGCCCGAGGCCAGCGTATTGCGCAGGAAGATGTCGGCGTAGCCGGCCAGCGAGACCACGCCCTCCTGGATGCGGGCGCCTCCGGAATCATTCAGCCCGATGACGGGCACGCCCGCCTTCATGGCCAGGTCCATGATCTTGCAGATCTTGCGCGCGTAGGCGTCGGAGAGGGAGCCGCCGAAGACGGTGAAGTCCTGCGCGAAGACGAAGACGGGCCGGCCGTGGATGCGCCCCGAGCCCGTGATGACGCCGTCGCCCGGGATGCGCTGCTCCTCCATGCCGAAGTCGTGGCTCTGGTGGACCACGAAGCGGTCCACCTCGGCGAGGGAGCCCTTGTCCAGCAGCAGCTCGAGGCGCTCGCGGGCGGTATTTTTGCCCGCCTTGTGCTGGCGCGCGATCCGCTCGGCTCCGCCCGCCAGCTCGGCGGCCCGGTTGCGCCGGTGGAGCTCGTCGAAGCGGTCCTGGAGGGGCATAGGCAGCGGCTCCTTGGTTTCGGGGTACGGGCAGGGCCAGTGTAGCGCAAAACTCAATGAATGCGGGTGGTTTTCCCCGCGTTCGGTTGACTTGCCGTGGGGCGCTCTGCCATACTCGGGGGCCTATGACCCCTCTGGCCCAGGCCATCATCGTCCTCTGCATCGTGGTGCTGACGGCGGTGCTCGTCTCCACGCTGCGCGCCGTCCGAAAGACCGTCGTCCGAGCCGAGGAGGTGCTCCACGTGGTCGAGCGCGAGATCCGGCCGATGGCGAGCCAGATCGAGAGCCTCGCGGAGGAGGTGCGCACCCTCGCGCGCAACGCCAACGAGAACCTGGATCGGATAAGCCTCGTCGTCCAGCGCGTGGAGGAGATCTCGTTCAAGGCCGCGCGGCTGGTCGGCGCCGTGAGCGGACTCACCCGGGTGGGCCAGTACGCCGGGGTCGCCGCGGGGGTCAAGCGGGGGCTGGACGTGTTCATCAACCGGCTGAGGAGCAGGAAGCGCTGAACCAATCGACCCTGCAGGGAGAGGAGACAAGCATGTCGGACGAACGCGGGAGTGATGCGGCGGGTTATCTGGGCTGGTTCTTCCTCGGCACCATTGCGGGCGCCGCGGCCGCGCTGCTGCTGGCGCCCAAGACCGGGCGCGAGACGCGCGATTATCTGGCCGAGCACAGCGGCGATTGGGTCAAGAAGGCCCAGCAGGCCGCGGAGGAAGCGCAGGTGAAGGCCGGCGACCTCTTCGACAAGGGCCGCGAGTACTTCGAGGAGCAGACGCAGAAGCTCGCCTCCGCCTTCGAGGCTGGGCGGTCGGCGATGAAGGATGAGATGACCCGGGGGCGGTCGGGCAACTAGCCGCGCCGAGCGCGATGGCCCCCGAGGTCGAGCTCCCCAACCCCGAGGAGCTGCGCGAGAAGGCCGAGAGTCGCTTCGGGCGGCGCGTGGCCCTGGTCACGGCGATCTTCGCCGTGATCCTGGCCATCGCCGCCCTGGGCGGCAACCACGCCATGAAGGAAATGCTGCTGGCCCAGCAGCAGGCCTCCGACCAGTGGGCCTTCTATCAGGCCAAGGTCATCCGCGAGCACCAGTACCGCGGCCAGAAGCTGCGGCTCGAGGCGGACCTGCTCGAGCGCGGCGCCGCCATCAAGCCCGAGGCGCGCGCGAAGCTGGAGGCGCTGCTCAAGAAGTTCGACGAGGAAGAGAAGCGCTACAACACCGAGAAGAAGGACGTCGAGAAGGACGCCAAGAAGCTCGAGCACGTGCGGGACGTC
>JBGPZD010000066.1:0-12912 GCA_041493605.1 Methylomirabilia bacterium | reverse complement strand
CGCTGCGGCGGCACCATCGTGTTGAGCACCGTGGTCGTGACCAAGACGCCGATGGAGGGGCGCGACTTCCTGCCCCTCACGGTGGAGTACCGCGAGCGCGCCTACGCCGGCGGCAAGATCCCCGGCGGCTTCTTCAAGCGCGAGGGCCGGCCCGACGAGAAGGAGACGCTGACGTGCCGGCTCATCGACCGACCCGTCCGCCCGCTCTTCCCCAAGAATTTCCGCAACGAGCTGCAGGTGATCAATCTCGTGATCTCGGCCGACGACGAGAACGACCCCGACGTGCTGGCCATGGTGGGTTCCTCGGCCGCGCTCTGCCTGTCCGGGCTGCCCTTCGCGGGGCCGCTCGGCGCGGTCCGGGTGGGCGTCGTGGACGGCAAGCTGGTGGCCAACCCGACCTACAAGCAGATCGCCGCCTCGCCCCTGGAGCTGGTCATCGCCTGCACCGAGGACCACATCCTGATGGTCGAGTCGGGCGCCAAAGAAGTCAGCGAGGATCAGCTGCTCGAGGCGCTGGCGTTCGGCCACGAGCAGTGCAAGCAGCTGGTGCGCATCCAGAAGGACCTGGCGTCCAAGGCCGCCAAGCCGCGCTGGGCGTTCGACGCCGCGGCGGAGGCCGATCCGGCGCTCGAGGCCAAGGTGAAGGGGCTGGCCACGGCCAAGATGGTCCAGGCCCTCGCCGTCCAGGAAAAGCAGGCCCGAGCCCAGGCCCTCGGGGCGATCTTCGAGGAGGTCTTCGCGGCCATCGGCGGCGACGACGCGGTCCGCGCCAAGGCCCGCGAGTACTTCGAGAAGGTGGAGAAGGCCGAGGTTCGGCGGCTCATCGTGGACAAGGGCATCCGCGTCGACGGCCGCAGCGTCAAGGAGGTCCGCCCCATCTGGTCCGAGGTCGGCTACCTGCCGCGGGCCCACGGCTCGGCGCTCTTCACGCGCGGCGAGACCCAGGCGCTGGTCGCGGCGACGCTCGGCACCAAGAACGACGAGCAGAAGATGGAGTCCTTCGAGGGCGACACCTACCGCCGCTTCATGCTGCACTACAACTTCCCGTCGTTCTCCACGGGCGAGGTCAAGCGCTTCGGTACGCCGGGCCGCCGCGAGATCGGCCACGGCGCCCTGGCCCACCGGGCCATCGAAGCCGTGATGCCCGCGAAGGAGGCCTTCCCGTACACGGTCCGCGTGGTCTCCGACATCCTCGAGTCCAACGGCTCGTCCTCGATGGCCACGGTCTGCGGCGCGTCGATGGCGCTCATGGACGCCGGGGTGCCGCTCAAGGCGCCCGTGGCGGGCATCGCCATGGGTCTGGTCAAGGAGGGCGACAAGGTCGGGATCCTGACCGACATCATGGGGAGCGAGGACCACTACGGCGACATGGACTTCAAGGTCGCCGGCACCGAGGCGGGCATCACGGCGCTCCAGATGGACATCAAGGTCGCCGGCGTCTCCATCGACATCATGCGCCGGGCTCTGGCCCAGGCGCGCGAGGCGCGGCTGCACGTGCTGGGCAAGATGGCCGAGACCATCAAGACCCATCGCGCGGAGATGAGCCCGTACGCGCCGCGCTTCGTCACCATCAAGATCCGGCCGGAGAAGATCCGCGAGATCATCGGCCCCGGCGGCAAGGTCATCCGCGGCATCCAGGAGAAGACGGGCGCCAAGATCGACGTGGAGGACGACGGCAAGGTGACCGTGTTCTCCTCCAGCAGCGAGGCCGCGCAGATGGCCATCGGCATCATCCAGGACATCTGCCGTGAGGCCGAGCTGGACCGCATCTACGTCGGCAAGGTCAAGAGCATCAAGGAGTTCGGCGCCTTCGTGGAGATCATCCCGGGCAACGAGGGGCTGCTGCACATCTCCCAGATCGCCGAGGCCCGCATCCGGGCGGTGAGCGACGTGCTCTCCGAGGGCGACGAGGTGGTGGTCAAGGTGATCGAGGTCGACCCGAACGGGAAGATCCGGCTGTCGCGCAAGAGCGCGCTCCGGGATCAGCCGGCCATGGCCGAGCGCGAGAAGCTGAAGATCGCGCCGGCGGCGTCGAGCGGGAGCCGCGAGTAACGGGGCCGGGCCGAGGGGCCCGGCGGGAGGGCGGGGAGTGCCCTATCGCAAGGACGTGCTGCCGAACGGCATCCGCGTCGTCAGCGAGGCCATCCCCCATGTGCGCTCGGTGGCCGTCGGCATCTGGATCGAGACCGGCTCGCGCATGGAGCCGGAGTCCCGGGGCGGCATCTCCCACCTGATCGAGCACCTGGTCTTCAAGGGCACCGCCACGCGCCCGGCCGAGGAGATCGCGCGGGCCATCGACTCCGTGGGCGGACAGATGGACGCCTTCACCGCCAAGGAGCACACCTGCTTCTACGTCAGCGTGCTCGACGAGCACCTGCCCCTGGCGGTGGACCTCCTCACCGACATCCTGAGGCATCCGCTCTTCGCCGCGGCCGACATCGAGAAGGAGAAGGCGGTCGTCCTCCAGGAGATCAAGATGGTGGAGGACACGCCCGACGACCTGATCCACGATCTCTTCGCGGAGCGCATCTGGGCGGGCCACCCGCTAGGCCGGCCCATCCTGGGCCGCTGGGACGTCGTCCGGGGGCTGGACCGGGAGACCATCCTCAGCCACTTCGCGGAGGAGTACGTCCCCGCGCGGATCACGGTGGCGGTGGCCGGCCGCCTGGAGCACGAGCGCGTCGTGGACCTGTTCGCGTCTCGGTTCGAGGGGTTCGCCCGCCCGGCCGCACCCCACGCCGTGACGCCGCCCGCCATGCAGGCGGGCGTGCACGTGGTCCAGAAGACGCTCGAGCAGGTCCAGCTGGTGCTGGGCTTCCCGGGCGTGCCCGATACGGCGCCCGAACGCTACGCCCTCTACCTCCTCAACGACGTCATCGGCGGCAGCATGTCCTCGCGCCTGTTCCAGGAGATCCGCGAGCGCCAGGCCCTGGTCTATTCCGTGCACTCGGGCAACCAGGCCTTCCGGGACAGCGGGCTGTTCTACGTCTACGCCGGGACCGACGCGGCCAACCTCGGCAAGGTGATCAAGGCGCTGCTCAAGGAGTTCCGCTCGCTCAAAAAGGACGGCATCACGGCCGACGAGCTGCACCGGGCCAAGGACCACCTCAAGGGCAGCCTCATGCTGTCGCTGGAGTCCACGGCCTCCCGCATGAACCGGGTCGCGAGGCAGGAGATGCGATTCGGCTCCTTCCTGTCCATCGACGAGATGATGGGGGCCATCGACGGCGTGGGGCTCGAGGAGGTTCAGGCCCTGATCCAGCGCGTCCTCGACGAGGAGCAGATGGCCCTGATGACCTTGGGCTCGGTCGCGCGGCGGAACCTGCCGCGCGAGCTGCTGCGGAGCTAGCCCGGGCGCGCGCATGATCCCCCGCTACTGCCGCCCCGAGATGGCCCGGATCTGGAGCCAGGAGGCCAAGTACGAGGCGTGGCTGCGCGTCGAGCTGGCCGTGTGCGAGGTCTACGGCCGGCGCGGCGTCATCCCCGTGGACGCGCTCGGGCGCATCAAGGCCAGGGCCGCCGTCAGTGCGCATCGAATCGACGAGATCGAGGCGACCACGCGCCACGACGTGATCGCGTTCCTCACCAACCTCGAAGAGGCCCTCGGGGCCGACTCGCGCCACGTCCACATCGGGCTCACCTCATCGGACGTGGTCGACACGGCCCAGGCGCTCCAGCTCCAGCAGGCGGCGGAGCTGCTGCTGGCCGGGCTGGAGCGCTTCCGGGGCGCGCTCAAGGCGCTGGCCCTCGCGCACAAGGACACGCTCTGCGTGGGCCGCACCCACGGCATCCACGCCGAGCCCATGACCTTCGGCCTCAAGCCCGCCGTCTGGTACCTCGAGGCGGGACGGAACCTCGAGCGGATCAAGCGCGCCCGGGAGGCGGTGAGGGTGGGGAAGATTTCGGGCGCCGTGGGCACCTTCGCCCACGTCGACCCGGACGTAGAGGAGGAAGTCTGCCGGCTGCTCGGCCTCGAGCCGGCGCCGATCTCGACCCAGGTCGTCCAGCGCGACCGCCACGCCGAGTTCTGCGCGGCGCTGGCCATCCTGGCGGCGTCCCTCGAGAAGGTCGCGCTCGAGATCCGCTCGCTCCAGCGCACCGAAGTGCTGGAGGCCGAGGAGCCGTTCACCGAGGGGCAGAAGGGCTCGAGCGCCATGCCCCACAAGCGCAATCCCGTGGGGTGCGAGCAGGTGTGCGGCCTGGCGCGGCTGGTGAGGACCAACTCGCTGGCGGCGCTCGAGAACGTGGCGCTCTGGCACGAGCGCGACATCAGCCACTCCTCGGTGGAGCGGGTGATCCTGCCCGACTCGACCTGCCTGGTGGACTACATGCTCCAGCAGATGACCCGCATCATCGAAGGCCTCCAGGTCTACCCCGAGCGGATGAAGGAGAACATGGCCCGCAGCTTCGGCCTCATGTTCTCCCAGCGCGTGCTGCTCGCGCTGGCGGAAAAGGGGCTGGCGCGCCAGCAGGCCTACGAGGTGGTCCAACGCAATGCCATGAAGGCCTGGCGGGAGCGCGCGGCCTTCCGGGACTTCCTGGCGGCCGATCCCGACGTTGCGGCCCGGCTCACGCCGGGGGAGCTGGACTCCTGCTTCGACCCGGCCTGGTATCTGAGAAACGTCGACGCCATCTACCGCCGCGCAGGCCTCCTATAGAATCGGCCCGACACGCCCGTCCAACCCTAGCCGGAGAGCGCATGGAGCAGCGAGAGAAGATTTACGAGGGCAAGGCCAAGATCGTCTACGCGACCGACGACCGCGACCTGATCATCCAGTACTTCAAGGACGACGCCACCGCCTTCAACGCCTTGAAGCGCGGCACCATCGTGGGCAAGGGCGTCGTCAACAACCGCATGTCGAGCGTGCTGTTCGGGGTGCTCGGCAAGAAGGGCGTTCCGACCCACTTCGTCCGGGAGCTGTCCGACCGGGAGATGCTCTGCCGGCGGCTCGACATCATCAAGATCGAGACCATCGTCCGCAACGTGGTGGCGGGCAGCCTGGCCAAGCGCACCGGGCTGGAGGAGGGCACGGCGATCAAGCAGCCGGTGCTCGAGCTCTACTACAAGTCCGACCCGCTGGGCGACCCGATGATCAACGACGACCATGTCCGCATGCTCCGGCTGGGCGCGCCCAGGGAGCTCGGCTGGATGCGGCGGACGGCGCTCACGATCAACGGCGTGCTCAAGCCCTACCTGGCGCGCAAGGGGCTGATCCTCGTCGACTTCAAGCTCGAGTTCGGCCGGCACAAGGGCCGCCTTTACCTGGGCGACGAGATCAGCCCGGACACCTGCCGCCTCTGGGACGCCCGGACCAAGGAGAAGCTCGACAAGGACCGCTTCCGCCGCGACCTGGGCGGCGTCGAGGAAGCCTACCAGGAAGTCTTCCGAAGGGTCGTCGGGGGATCGGCGTGAAAGCACGGGTCCTGGTGAGGCTCAAGCACAGCATTCTCGATGCCCAAGGCGCCTCGGTGAAGCGGTCCCTCGAGGGGCTGGGCTTCCCCGAGGTGCAGGACGTTCGGGTGGGCAAGGTGCTGGACCTGGAGCTGTCGGGGCTCAGCGCCGAGCAGGCCCGCACCCGCATCGAGGAGATGTGCGCCCGGCTGCTGGTCAACCCCGTCATCGAGGACTTCACGGTCGAGGTGCTGGGCTGAGGCAGGGTGGCGCGCGCGGATGCTTGCCAGAATGGCGCCGACAGGTTAGAGTGAGGACGTACCCAGCAAAGGAGGCTTGATCAGCCCAATGAACTTCGGCGTGGTGGTGTTCCCGGGCACCTGGAGCGACTGCGATTTCCACTATGTCATCGGCGAGGTGCTCCACCAGCCGGTCCGGTACGTGTGGCACCGGGACGCCAACCTTGCCGAATTCGACTGCCTGATCCTGCCCGGCGGCTTCTCCTACGGCGACTACCTGCGCGCCGGGGCGGTGGCCGGGCGCTCCCCCGTCGTCGAGGCCCTGCCGGAGTTCATTGCGCGGGGCGGCCTCGTGCTGGGCTCGTGCAACGGCTTCCAGATCCTGTGCGAGGCCAAGCTCCTGCCGGGCGCTCTCATGCGGAACGACTGCCTCCAGTACCGCTGCCAGTCCACCTACGTGCTGGTCGAGAACGTCGAGACGCCGTTCACGCGCGCCATGCGCCCCGGGCAGGTGCTCAAGATGCCCATCTCCCACGGCGAGGGCAAGTACTACGCGGACCCCGACACCATGCGGGGGCTGCGGGAGAAGAACCTGGTCGTGTTCCGCTACTGCACCGAGGACGGGCGGGTCGCCAAGGAGGCCAACCCGAACGGCTCGGTGGACAACATCGCCGGTGTGGTGAACGAAGAGGGCACCGTCCTGGGTCTCATGCCGCATCCGGAGCGCGCCTCCGAGGCGGCGGTCGGCGGCACCGACGGCGTCCTGATCTTCCATTCCCTCCTCGGCAACCTGGTCGAGGACGGCTCCTTCCTCAAGCGTTAGCCCGCGTGGGCACAGGGTGGGGGCGGGGTGACCTCGGCCGAGCCTAAGGTCACGCTGGATCTGGCCCTGGCCCACGGCCTCACCGCCGAAGAATACGACCGCATCATCCGGCGCCTCGGCCGGGAACCCACCTTCACCGAGCTGGGCCTCTTCTCCGCGCTCTGGTCGGAGCACTGCGCCTACAAGCACTCGCGGGTCTTTCTGAAGGGGCTGCCCACCACGGCCCCACACGTGCTTCAAGGCCCTGGCGAAAACGCCGGCATCGTGGACCTTGGCGACGGCCTGGCCCTGGTCTTCAAGATCGAGAGCCACAACCACCCCTCCTTCATCGAACCCTTCCAGGGCGCCGCGACCGGCGTCGGGGGGATCCTGCGCGACATCTTCACCATGGGCGCCCGCCCGGTCGCGATTCTGGACTCGCTCCGCTTCGGCGACCCGGGAGAGCCCAAGACGCGCCGGCTCATCGAGGGCGTGGTGGCGGGCATCAGCTGGTACGGCAACTGCTTCGGCGTCCCGAATCTGGGCGGCGAAGTGAAGTTCGCCCCCGAATACGCCGGCAACCCGCTGGTCAACGCCATGGCGGTGGGCCTGGTGAGCGTGGACCACATCTTCCGCGCCCGCGCCGAGGGCGCCGGCAACCCGGTTCTCTACGTCGGCGCCAAGACGGGCCGCGACGGCATCCACGGGGCGACCATGGCCTCGGCCACCTTCGACGAGGGCGCCGAGGAGCGCCGGCCGACGGTGCAGGTGGGCGACCCCTTCACGGAGAAGCTCCTGCTCGAAGCCTGTCTCGAGGCCATGGCGACGGGGGCCATCGTGGGCATCCAGGACATGGGCGCGGCGGGGCTCGCCTGCGCCTGCTCGGAGATGCCCGCGCGCGCCGGCACGGGGATGGAGGTCGAACTCTCCCGCGTGCCCCAGCGCGAGACCGGCATGACGCCCTACGAGATCATGCTCTCCGAGTCCCAGGAGCGCATGCTCCTCGTCGCCGCCAAGGGGCGCGAGGAGGAAGTCCGGCGCATCTTCGCCAAGTGGGAGCTCGACGCGGTGGAAATCGGGACGGTGACAACCGACGGGATGCTTCGCGCCCGGATGAACGGGCAGGTGGTGGCCGAAGTGCCGGTCAAGGCGCTGGCCGACGAGGCGCCCGTCTACGAGAAGCCGACGGCACGGCCGCCCTGGCAGGACGAGCTCGAGGCTTTTGACCCGCTGACGCTCAAGCCGCCGGCGGGCCCGGAGCCCGCATTGCTGGCTCTCCTGGGATCTCCAGCCATCGCGTCCAAGGAGTGGGTGTGCCGCCAGTACGACATGCAGGTCGGGCTGAACACGCTCGTGCTGCCGGGTTCCGATGCCGGTGTGCTCCGTATCAAGGGGACTCGGAAGGGCGTGGCCGTAACTACCGATTGCAACGCCCGTTTTGTCTATCTGAATCCGAAGATCGGCGCGGCGATGGCCGTGGCCGAAGCCGCCCGCAATGTGTCGGTCAGCGGCGCCCGCCCGATCGGCTTGACCGATTGCCTGAACTTTGGCTCGCCCGAGCGGCCTGAGATCCTCTGGCAGTTCAAAGAAGCCGTCGCGGGCATCGCGGAGGCCTGCCGAGCCCTCGAAATCCCGGTGGTCGGGGGCAACGTGTCCTTTTACAATGAGACCCTGGGGCAGGCGATTCTCCCGACACCCGTTATCGGCATGGCGGGGCTGCTGGACGATGCCGAGGCGCGCTGCACCCAGTGGTTCGAGGTCGCGGGGGACCGGGTGGCGCTGCTGGGCCCCGACGCGGTGAGCCTGGGGGGCTCGGAGTACCTCTGGGTCACGCATCACAAGGTCGCCGGCCGCCTCGCGCCGCTCGACCTGGCGCTGGAGCGGGCCGTCCAGGAGGCGTGCCGGGCGGCCGTCGCAGCGCGCCTCGCGCGCTCGGCCCACGACTGCGACGAGGGCGGGCTCAGCGTGGCCCTGGCCGAGGGGTGCATGAGCGGGCCGCGGCCGGTCGGGGTCGAAGTGGAGCTGCCCTCGCGCGGGGAGCCGGCCGAGATGCTGCTCTTCGGCGAGGGGCCGTCGCGTATCGTGGTGTCGGTGCCGGCCGAGGCCGAGCGCCACTTCGAGCAGCTGATGGGCGAGTTCCGGGTGCCCTGGCGTTGGATCGGCCGCGTCGGGGGCGACCGGCTGGTCATCAGGACTGGCGGGGCGTCCATCATCAACCTGTCGCTGGACCGGATTGCTCAGGCCTGGAGGGGTGGATTTGAGCGACTTGTCAGCTGAAGCGGCGCTCGCGCTCGACGACAAGTTCCACGACGAGTGCGGCCTCTTTGGCGTCTGGAACCACGCCGAGGCGGCGAACGTCGTCTACCTGGGACTCTACGCCCTCCAGCACCGCGGCCAGGAGTCGGCCGGCATCGCCTCCACCGACGGCCACGCCTTCCATCTGGAAAAGGCGATGGGCTGGGTGGCCGATGTCTTCAGCCGCGACCGGCTCAAGCGCCTGCCCGGCCACCGCGCCATCGGCCACGTGCGCTACTCCACCGCCGGCAGCTCCAACCTGCGCAACGCCCAGCCCATCTCGGCCAACACGGCCCACGGGCCGGTGGCCATCGCCCACAACGGCAACCTGGTCAATGCCGAGGAGCTCCGGGCCGAACTGGAGAAGGACGGGGCCGTTTTCCAGTCCAACTCCGACACTGAGGTCATCCTGCACCTGCTGGCGCGCGAGCCCGGCGCCACCCTCATCGAGCAGCTCGCCCGGGCACTGACCCGGGTCAAGGGCGCCTACACCCTGCTGCTGCTGACACCGGACAGCATGATCGGGGTGCGCGATCCCTCGGGGTTCCGCCCGCTGTCGCTCGGGCAGCTCAACGACTCGTGGATCCTGGCCTCCGAGACCTGCGCGCTGGACCTCATGGAGGCCAAGGTCGTCCGCGACGTGGAGCCGGGCGAGATCCTGGTCGTGGACGCCAAAGGGCTCACGTCCTTCAAGCCCTTCAAGCCGGCCGACCGGCTGCAGTGCGTGTTCGAGTACGTCTACTTCGCGCGGCCCGACTCGGTGCTCTGGGGCCGCAACGTGCACACGGTCCGCAAGGCGCTGGGCCACCAGCTGGCGCGGGAGCACCCGGTGCAGGCCGACCTCGTGATCCCCGTGCCCGACTCGGGCGTGGGCGCGGCGCTCGGATTCTCCGAAGAGAGCGGGCTGCCCTACGATTCGGGGCTCGTCCGCAACCACTACGTCGGCCGCACCTTCATCGAGCCCCAGCAGGGCATCCGCCACTTCGGCGTCAAGGTCAAGCTCAACCCGAACCGCGAGGTGCTGGAGGGCAAGCGCGTCGTGGTCGTGGACGACTCCATCGTGCGCGGCACCACGAGCCGCAAGATCGTCAAGATGATCCGCTCGGCCGGCGCGCGCGAGGTCCACATGCGCATCTCCTCGCCGCCGATCCAGTGGCCCTGCTACTACGGCATCGATACGCCCACGCGGAAGGAACTGATCGGCGCCAGCCACAACGTGGACGAGATCCAGCGCTATCTCAGCGCCGACACCCTCGGCTACCTCTCGCTCGAGGGCATGCTCAAGGCCACGGGCTCCGACCCCAACGACTTCTGCCACGCCTGTTTCACCGGGCAATACAAAGTCGGCTTCGACTCAGGCGAGCGCGCCCAGCTGCGGTTGTTCGACTCCTAGCTCGGGGCTTCATGGATCCGCTGACCTATCGGGCCGCCGGCGTGGACATCCAGGCCGGCGACGAAGCCGTCCGCCGCATCGCGAAGCTCGCGGCGGCGACCATGCGCCCCGAGGTCCTGGGCGGCATCGGCGCCTTCGCGGCCTTCTGCCAGATCCCCAAGGGCTACACCGAGCCCGTCCTCGTGTCCTCGACCGACGGCGTCGGCACCAAGCTCAAGGTCGCCTTCCTCGCCGACCGCCACGACACCGTGGGCATCGACCTGGTCGCGATGGGCGTCAACGACGTGCTGGTCCACGGGGCCGAGCCGCTCTTCTTCCTCGACTACCTGGCCGTCCACCGTGTGGAGCCCGCGCGCATCGAGGCCATCGTGGCCGGTGTCGCCGAGGGCTGCCGCCGCGCCGGCTGCGCGCTCGTCGGCGGCGAGACCGCGGAGATGGGCGACTTCTACGCGCCCGGCGAGTACGACCTGGCGGGCTTCGCCGTGGGAGTGGCCGAGAAGAGCCGGCTCATCACCGGCGCGGCGGTGGCGGTGGGCGACCGGGTGCTGGGGCTCGGCTCCTCGGGGCTTCACTCCAACGGCTACACGCTCGCCCGCAAGGCGCTGCTGGAGCGGGCCGGCCTCAAGATCGGCGATCCGGTGCCCGGCGTGGGCCGCAGCGTGGCCGATGAGCTGCTCGAGCCCACGCGGATCTACGTCAAGCCGGTCCTCGAGCTGCTCAAGCAGGTCCCGGTCAAGGCCATGGCGCACATCACGGGCGGCGGGATCACCGAGAACCTGCCCCGGGTGCTCCCCGAAGGCCGGCGGGCCATGATCGACCGGAAGGCGTGGGCCGTGCCGCCGGTGTTCGCGGCGATCCAGAAAGCGGCGGGAGTGGACGACGCCGAGATGCGCCGCACCTTCAACATGGGTCTGGGCTACCTCGTTGTCGTGGCAGGACCGGACGCCGCGCGGGCGCGCGGTATCCTCGAAAAGGCCGGCGAGCGGGTGTACGAGGTCGGCGAGATCCTGGCGGGCGCCCGGGGCGTCCAGTATGCCTGAGGCGCTGCGCGTCGCCGTCCTGGTCTCGGGGCGCGGCTCGAACTTCGAGGCCATCGTGAAAGCCGCGGAGTCCGGGCGGCTGCCGGCCACCGTGGCCGTGCTGATCTCGGACCGCGCCGGAGCCGGCGCGATGGCGACCGCCCGGGCCCACGGGATCGAGGCGGTCTTGGTCGATCCCACGCAGCACCCGGGCCGCGAGGCCCACGAGAAGGCGGTGACCGCCGCGCTCGAGGAGCGGCGGGTCGGGCTGGTCTGCCTGGCCGGCTATATGCGCCTCTTGAGCGGGGACTTCGTGAAGCATTTCGAAGGCCGGCTGCTCAATATCCACCCGGCGCTGCTGCCGGCCTTCCCGGGTCTGCACGCCCAGCGCCAAGCGCTCGAGCACGGGGTCAAGGTGGCCGGCGCCACCGTGCACTTCGTGGACGAGGGGACCGACACGGGCCCGATCGTGCTCCAGGCCGCCGTGCCCGTCCTGCCGGGTGACACCGAGCAGACGCTGTCGGAGCGCATCCTCGCCGAAGAGCACCGAATCTATCCCGAGGCCATCCGGCTGTTCGCCGAAGGGCGGCTGCGGATCGAGGGCCGCCGGGTCCATATCAGGGAGACGACATGAACACGGTCCGCCGGGCGCTCATCAGCGTGCACGACAAGACTGGGGTCGTAGACTTCGCGAAGGGGCTCGCGGCCCTGGGCGTCGAAATCCTCTCGACGGGCGGCACGGCCAAGCTGCTCCGCGAATCCGGGATCGCGGTGGTGGACGTCAGCGAGGTCACGGGGTTTCCCGAGATGCTGGACGGGCGCGTCAAGACCCTTCACCCAAAGGTCCACGGCGGCATCCTGGCGCGCCGGGACCTGCCCGCGCACGTGGCGGCGCTCGAGACGCACGGCATCAGGCCCATCGATCTCGTGGCGGTGACCCTGTACCCCTTCGAGAAGACCGTCGCCAAGCCCGGCGTGACGCTCGAGGAGGCCATCGAGAACATCGACATCGGCGGGCCCAGCATGATCCGCGGCGCCGCGAAGAACCACGCCCACGTGGCGGTGGTCACGGACCCGGGCCAGTACGTTCCGGTGCTCGATGAGCTCAGGAAGGGGCGGGGCGGGCTGTCGGACCTGACGCGCTACCGGCTGGCCTTCGAGGCCTTCCGGCGCACGGCCCAGTATGACGCCGCCATCGCCGCCTACCTGCGCGAGCCCGGCGCCTCGGGGCGTCCCGCGGCTGAAGGCGCCGGGCGCTTCCCTCAGCAGCTCAGAGTCGAGGCGTCGTTGGTCCAGGGGCTCCGCTACGGCGAGAACCCGCATCAGGCGGCGGCCTTCTACCGTCCGGCCGGCGCGGCCCAAGGGCTCGCCGCCGCGACCCAGCTCCACGGTCCGGAGCTGTCCTACAATAACCTGCTCGACTGGTCGGCCGCCCTCGGGCTGCTGCTCGAGTTCGACGACCCGGCCGCGGTGGTGATCAAGCACACCAATCCCTGCGGCGTCGCCATCGGCCAGAACGCGGGCGAGGCGGTGCGGAAGGCCAAGGCCTGCGACCCCGTCTCGATCTACGGCGGCATCGTGGGCGTGAACCGGCCGCTCGACCTCGAAGTGGTCAAGGAGCTGTCGGGGATCCTCCTCGAGATCCTCTTCGCCCCCGCGTACGAGCCCGACGCGCTCGAGGAGCTCAGACGGACCAAGAAGAAGTGCCGGGTCTTCCAGCTGCCGTGCCGGCGCGCGGACTACCCGGGGCGGTGGGAGGAGATGCGCAGCGT
>JBGPZD010000146.1:0-3918 GCA_041493605.1 Methylomirabilia bacterium | reverse complement strand
GAACGGGTAGGCCGCGCGGTAGGCGGCGATCAGGGGCAGCAGCTTCGACTTCGGCGCCACCAGGTCGGCCTTGTTCAGGCAGCAGAAGACGGGCGCGCGACAGCCCGTGAGCCGCTCGAGCGCGGCGCCGTCGATCCGGTCCGGCTGTTCGGTCGCCTCGGCGACGAAGCAGACGACGTCCACGTCCTCCAGCGCGCGCTTGACCGTCTGCGCCATCAGCGCGCCGAGCTTGCCCGCGCCCGCGTGCAGGCCCGGCGTGTCCACGAAGACGATCTGGGCGTCGGGCAGGTGCTTGATGCCGGTGATTCGGGTGCGCGTGGTCTGCGGGCGGCGGGAGACGATGGCCATCTTCTCCCCGACCAGCCGGTTGAGGAGGGTGGACTTGCCCACGTTGGGCCGCCCCACGAGGGCCACGAAGCCCGCCCGATGCGCCGGGGTCGATTTCACGCGGGTAGAAGCCCTCGCCACAGGCGCGAGGGCAGGGCGCGGCGGCGGCCGCGGGACAGCAGGTCGCGCTCACGCTCGTGCATGAGCCGCGCCTCCAGCCGGTCGGAATCGTCGTAGCCCACCAGGTGCAACAGGCCGTGGACCAAGAGCAGGTCGAGCTCCAGCGCCATCGGGACTCCGAGGCGCCGCGCCTGGCGGGCGGCGGTCTGGGCGGAAATCACCACCTCGCCCATCAGACGCGAGGAGCCGGGACCCTCCAGGTTGAAGGCGAGGACGTCGGTGGGCGTTCGCCTGCCGAGGTAGCGGGTGTTGAGCCCGCGGATCCGGCGGTCGTCCACCACGGTGACGTGGAGCTCGCGGTCGGCCCGTCCCAGCGCGGACAGGGTGCGCCGGGCCAGAGCGCTCAACCGGGGACGGGACACGCGCGCCCGCGCTTGCAGATTCCGGACGCTGACGCTCAAGCCTGGGGCGGCGCGGGCGGGCTCGCGTCGGGCGGCGCGGGCCGGGCCCGCCCGCCGCGCGGCTCCACCCGGTCGTAGGCGCGGACGATGGCCGACACCAGGTCGTGTCGGACCACGTCGCGATCGTCGAAGTACACGAAGCGGATGCCGTCGATGCCCTGCAGCACGGTCTGGATCTCGATGAGCCCGGACGGACGGCTCGCGGGCAGGTCCACCTGGGTAATGTCGCCCGTGATCACCATCTTGGCGTTGAAGCCGAGCCGGGTGAGGAACATCTTCATCTGCTCGGAGGTCGTGTTCTGGGCCTCGTCGAGGATGATGAAGGCATCGTTGAGCGTGCGGCCGCGCATGTAGGCGAGCGGCGCGATCTCGATGGCGCCCTTCTCCGTGAGCGCGGTCACCTTGTCGGGCTCGAGCATGTCGTAGAGGGCGTCGTAGAGCGGCCGGAGGTACGGGTGGACCTTCTCCACCAGGTCGCCCGGCAGGAAGCCCAGCCGCTCGCCCGCCTCCACGGCCGGGCGCGTGAGGATGATGCGGGCGGCTTCCCGCTTCACGAGGGCGGACACTGCCATGGCCACGGCGAGGTAGGACTTGCCGGTGCCCGCCGGCCCGATGGCGACGACCAGATCGTGGGTGCGGATGGCGTCGAGATACCGCTTCTGGTTGATCGTCTTGGGCGTGATGATCTTGCGCCGCGAGGGCACGGAGATGGCGTCGGCCAGCACCGACTTCACGTCCGCGCCCGGCTCGTTGCCCGCGATCCGGAGCGCCGAGCGCACCTCGGCGGCGCCCAGCGCCGGCCGCTCCCTCAGCATCTGGACCAGCTCGAGGATGACCCGCTCCGCCTCCCCGACCTGGCGCTCCTCGCCCTTCAGCGTCACGTCGTGGCCCCGCGCGGTGATGCGGATATCGTATTGCGTTTCCAGCGTGCGCAGGTGCTCGTCGTTCTTGCCGAGCAGCGCCAAGTGGTTGAGGTCCGGGGGCAGGACGAGGCGGCGGGTAACGCTGGTGGCTTCAGTCAACGAGGGTTCATGCCTCCGACTGGCAGGATATCACGCGGACCCCCCGCCTTCCACGACCCGGATGCCCAGCTCGCGGAGCTGGCGGGCGTCCACGGGCGCCGGGGCGTCGGTGAGCGGGCAGGTGCCCTTCTGGGTCTTGGGGAAGGCGATGACCTCGCGGATGGACTCCTGGCCCGCCAGGTTGGCGGCCAGGCGGTCGAGACCGAAGGCGATGCCGCCCATGGGCGGGGCGCCGAACTCCAGCGCCTCCAGCAGGAACCCGAAGCGGGCGCGGGCCTCCTCCCTGGAGATCCCGATGAGGCCGAACACCTTCTCCTGGACCGACTGCTGGTGGATGCGGATGGAGCCGCCGGCGGCCTCCTGGCCGTTCAGCACCAGGTCATAGGCCTTGGCCCGGGCCCGGCCCGGGTCGGAGTCCAGCAGCGGCAGGTCCTCGTCCCGTGGCGCCGTGAACGGATGATGGACCGAGTCCCAGCGCTTCTCCTCCGCGTTCCAATCGACGAGCGGGAAGTCGATCACCCACGCGAAGACGTCGCGATCGGCCGGGATGAGGTTGAAGCGCCGCGCGAGGTCCACCCTGAAGCGTCCCAGCACGGTGGCCGCGACGCCGGGCGCGTCGCCGACCAGCAGAAGGAGGTCGCCCGGCTTCGCGCCCAACTGGGCCAGCAACCGCTCCTGGATGCCTCCGATGAACTTGGCCACCGGAGACTGGATGCCGTCGGGGTTGACCTTGATCCAGACCAGGCCCAGGGCGCCGGCCTGCTTGGCCTCCGCCGTGAGGTCGTCGAGCTCCTTGCGGCTCATGCCCCCGGCCCCCGGCGCGCGCAGCGCTTTCACCACCTTGCCGGCGGCCACGACCTGGGCGAAGGCCTGGAACTCGCCGCCGGCGAAGAGCGCCGAGACGTCCGCCAGCTCCATCCCGAAGCGCAGGTCGGGCTTGTCCGAGCCGAAGCGCGCCATCGCCTCGTCGTAGGAGACGCGGGCGAACGGCAGCGCGAGCTCCACCCCCTTCACGCGGCGCCACACCTCGGCGACCATGCCCTCGACGATGGGCAGGAAGTCGTCCCGGTCGAGGAAGGAGGTCTCGATGTCGACCTGGGTGAACTCCGGTTGGCGGTCCTTTCGGAGATCCTCGTCGCGGAAGCAGCGGACGATCTGGAAATAACGCTCGAATCCCGCCACCATCAGGAGCTGCTTGAAGAGTTGGGGCGACTGGGGCAGCGCGTAAAAGCTCCCGGCCTGGAGCCGGCTCGGCACCAGGAAGTCCCGCGCGCCTTCGGGCGTCGAGCGCGTCAGGAAGGGCGTCTCCACCTCGAGGAAGCCCTGGGCGTGCAGGTAGTCCCGCACGGCCCGGCAGAGCAGGTCGCGGATCTGGAAGGCCCGCAGCACCGGCGGCCGGCGCATGTCGAGGTAGCGGTACTTGAGCCGGAGCGTCTCCTCCACCTCGGCCTCACCCTCGGAGTCGATTTGAAACGGCAGCGGACGGCAATCGTTCAGGATTTTGACCTCGGCGGCCTGCACCTCGATGGCGCCGGTGCTGAGCTTGGGGTTCTCGGTTCCCGGCGGCCGGGCCGCCACCGTCCCCTTCACCGCCAGGACGAACTCGCCGCGCACGGCCTCGGCCTTGGCGTGGACGCCACCGCCGGCGCCCGGATTGAAGACGCACTGGGTGATGCCCTCGCGGTCGCGCAGGTCGATGAAGATGAGGCCGCCGTGGTCCCGGCGGCGATACGCCCATCCCATCAAGGTGACGGCCTTCCCCGCGTCGCCGGCGCCCAGGGCGCCGCAACTGTGGGTCCGCTTCCAGCCGCCCAGCGGCTCGGTCGTCGAGCTGATCACTGGCCGCTCACCGGCCGCGCGCCTGGGCCAGCGCGATCAGCTCGTCCGCCAGGCGATCCAGCGCCACGCGGCGCTGCTCGCCCGTCTTCATCTCCTTCAGCACGGCTTCTCCATTGGCCAGCTCGGTGTCCCCGGCGATCACGGCCCAG
>JBGPZD010000158.1:0-3195 GCA_041493605.1 Methylomirabilia bacterium | reverse complement strand
AGGCGGCGCCCGCGCGGCAGCGGCTGGCTCTCGAGCCCGCGCGCCAGATCGAAGAGCTCCTCGACGCTCGCCACGCGCACCGCGCCGGCCTGCCGCACGGCGGCGTCGAAGGCGCGGTCCGAGCCCGCCAGGGCGCCGGTGTGCGAAGACACCGCGCGGGCGCCCTCGGCCGAGCGCCCGGTCTTGAGGAGGACGACCGGCTTGACCGCCGCCGCGTCGCGGAGCGCCGCGAAGAAGCGCCGGCCGTCGGCGACGCCCTCGATGTAGGCGGCGATGACCCGCGTCTCCGGGTCCTCGGCGGCGGCGGCGAGCAGGTCCGACTCGTTGAGGTCGGCCTGGTTCCCGAGGCTCGCGAAGAGCGAGAAGCCCATGCGCCGCTCACGGGCCCAGTCGAGAATGGCCACGGCCAGCGCCCCCGAATGGGAGATGAAGGCGATGCCGCCCGGCTCGGGCATCCCGGGGGCGAAGGTGACGTTGAGCCGGCCGGAGGGCCGGATCCAGCCGAGACAGTTCGGCCCCATCACGCGGAGGGGCTGATCGGCGAGCCAGCAGCGCAGCTCGGCCTCGCGCTGCCGCCCCTCCTCGCCGGATTCGCGGAAGCCCGCGCTGATGACCACCGCGCCGCCCACGCCCTTGGACACGCACTCCTTGAGGGTGGCCAGCACGGCGGGCGCCGGCACGGTGATGACGGCTAGGTCCACGGGGCCGTCCACCGTCAGGAGCGACCGGAAGGCGGCCAGCCCCTGGACGGTTTCGGCGCGCGCATTGACCGGGATCACGCGACCGGGGAAGCCGGCCGAGCGCAGATTGGCCAGCACGCTGCCGCCGATCTTGGACGGGTCGCGCGAGGCGCCGATCACGGCGACGGCGCGCGGCTCGAAGAACGGCGCCAGCCGCGGGACCGTCACGCGACGCGCTCCTCCACCATGATGAGCAGCGCCTCGAGCGCATCCGCGGTCGTGAAGATGCCAACGATCCGGCCGCCGTCGCGCACCGGCAGCGCGCCGATCTTCTGCTCGAGCAGCAGCCGGGCGGCCTCGGTCACGGGCAGGTCGGGCGCGACGGTCACGGGGTCCTCGGTCATGATGCGCGCCACGGGCTCGGACAGCAGCGGGGACCGGAGGTCTTCCACCGCCAGCCGGCGGACGTCGCGCGTGGAGACGATGCCGCTCAGCCGGTCGCCGTCGAGCACCAGCAGGTGCCGAATTCCGGCCTCCTGCATCTGGCCGAGGGCCCAGCGGATCGGGCAGTCCTCAACCACGGCACTGGGCTCGCGGGACATCCAGTCGCTGACCGTGCCGGACCAGGCCTCGGGAATGGGGTTCGTCGCGCTCCGGTTCATGTCGGTCACCTCCGTATGGCGGCCCCTCACAGGGGCTCGCGCACGGTCAGCACCGGGCATGGCGCCAGCCGCACCACGCGGTCGGCGACACTGCCCAGCAGCGCCCGGTTGATGCCGCCGCGCCCATGGGTGCCGAGCACCACCAGATCGGCGCGCTCGTTGGTGGCCAGCTCCACGATCTCCGCGTACGGCACCCCGGCGCGCAGCACGACCCGGACCGTCAGGCCCGTGCCCCGCGCCTTGGCCGCCCACTGCTCGAGCGTCTCGCCCGCCCACCGGCGCGCGGCCTCGTAGACCTGCCGGGCGCGCTCCATGGTGAACGGCCCCTCGCTGTAGAGCGGCGTCTCGACCAGGACATGCGTCAGCACGATCTCCGCCCCCGAGGCCGCGGCCAGCCGCTGGGCCAGGCCCCAGGCCTCCTCGGCGCAGGCCGAGAAGTCGGTGGGGACGATAATGCGGTAGAAGACGCCCCCCACCACTACCGCTCCTCCCGCTCGGCCGCCAGGCGCTCCAGGTGCCAGTAGTGGCGATGGCGCGCCTCGAGGATCTCCCCCGATGTGACGACCGGCGAATCCAGGGACTGCTCGACTCCGAGGGCGTGGCCAATCTCGTCCACGATGTCCTGGTCGGGCGTGGCGGCGCTGCCGCCGACGGTTTCCTCGCCCGAGCTCTCCGCGCGCTGCCAGTCGGCGTCCAGGTCACCCCCGCTCGCCGCGGGACCCGTCTCGTGATGGGCGATCACCTCGTCGAGCAGCGCGACGATCTCACCGCGATCCTCGAGGACGGGTGACAACCGGCGCCGGGCGGACATCGGCCGTCTGGCCCTGATCATGGTCGGTCTCCTCTCTTGGCTCACGCCGCCACCTCGGGCTCGCCGCTGAACAATAGGCTCGCCGCCCGGCAGCTCCCGGGAGCGGCCGCCAAGAGCCGGGACGGGTCGGAAGTGCCCCCCGTCACGCTTGTCCGGCTGGGCTTGGCGGCCGCCTCGGTCATAGACCTACTCGGCCTTGATCGGGATGGTCGTGCCCTTGGACGACGGCGTCTTGGGCAGGGTGATGGCCAGCAGCCCGTTCTTGAAGTTGGCAACCACCTTGCTGCCGTCCACGGCCACGGGCAGCCTGACCGTGCGCGTAAAGGCGCCGTACGAGCGCTCCACGCGGTGGTACCGCTCGTCCTTCTCCTCCTTCTCCTGCCTCTTCTCCCCCTTCACGGTGAGCAGGTTCTCCTGGAGCGAGATCTGGATGTCCTTCGGGTCCATGCCCGGCACTTCGACCTTCACCACCAGGGCATCCTTGGTCTCGGAAAGATCGAGGCTCGGCGCCCACTCACCCACCGCCATGAACTCGTCCCATCTGGGCCCGAACTCGATCCGCCCCATCGGAAACCGGTCGAACAACCGCTCCATCTCGCGCTTCAGATCCGTCCACGGTGCCAGCGCTCCCATCGCTCTTCCTCCTTCGGCCTGCGGGTTGCGAACTACACCTGACTCCGTATGGAAAAGGTGCAACCGAAGTGCCACCGGGAAATGTCACCAATTCAGCCGGTTAGCGGGCCGACGGCAGTTGCCCGGCGTGGAATTTCCGTCCCTCTGGGGCGCCCCCGCCCCAGCGCCAGCCTTTACACCCGCTCGTCGCCGAACACCGTGCCGATGTGCCGCGCGGAGGAGACGCGCTCGCCGTGAGGATCCACGCGCTTGGGACGAGCCAGCGCCTCGGCGATGGGCAGGCGCTCCATCCGGGCGCTCCTGAGCGCGACCATACAGCCGAAGGCTCCCTCGGCCGCGGCCGTGACGGCCGCGGCGCCGAAGCGGGCGGCCAGGACGCGGTCGAAGGCGGTCGGCGGGCCGCCGCGCT
>JBGPZD010000098.1:0-7745 GCA_041493605.1 Methylomirabilia bacterium | reverse complement strand
CTCTTTCTTGAGCGTCTGGCTGATGACCGGGCTGGCCTCGGGCTCGACGCCGACCGCGACGATGGCCTTCCCTCTCACCTGCTTGATATAGCGGGACACGCCTGTAATCGTCCCGCCGGTGCCAATTCCCGAAACAAGGACATCGATCCCTCCGGCCGTATCCTCCCAGATCTCCGGACCGGTCGTGCTGAAGTGAATCTCCGGATTCGCCGGGTTCTTGAACTGCTGGAGCAGGACCAGGCGCTCCGGATCCGCGGCCCGGATCTCCTCGGCCTTCTTGATGGCGCCGTTCATCCCCAGCGCGCCATCCGTCAGCACCAGAGTGGAGCCGAAGGCCGCGAGGACCTTCCGCCGTTCCACCGACATGGTCTCCGGCATGGTCAGCGTCAGCGGGTATCCGCGCGCCGCGGCGACAAAGGCCAGCGCGATCCCGGTGTTCCCACTCGTCGGCTCCACGAGCCCCATCCCGGGCTTCAGGACGCCGCGCTTCTCGGCGTCCCAGACCATCGCCGCGCCGATCCGGCACTTGACGGAATACGCCGGATTGCGCCCCTCGATCTTCGCCAGGACCGTTGCGCCGGATCCATTGACGACCCGGTTCAGCTTCACGAGCGGCGTGCGGCCAATACTCAGCGAGTTGTCTTCGAAAATCATCGAGCCTCCCCAGTCACCCGTGTTCCGTTTACCGCGCCCCGGCCGACCGCTTGGCGGTCTCGGCCAGGACGGTCTTGATGTCGTTGACGACCAGCTCCGGCACCAGGAACCCCGAGCTGTAGACGTTCCGGATATAGCCCGCCTGATCCACGAGGAACACCTTGACCACATGCGCGTAGCGGCCGGTGAACCGGCCGTGTTCGTCGTAGACGGGCGCGCGATCCTGCCCGTAGCCGTCGAGCACGGAGTCCAGCACGCGCCGCGACGGCGCCGTCATGAACCGCCAGAGCGACGGATCGGCTCCGTAGATGCCCGCGTACTTGGCGAGCTGGGCCGGGGAATCGCGGACCGGGTCGAAGCTGATCGAGAGGAGCACCGCATCGCGGACCATGCCCTCGTCCTTGAGCCTGGCCTGGAGATCCCGCAGGGCGAGGCTCGCCAGGGGACAACCGAGGCGGTCGGGGCACGCGGTGTAGATGAAGCTCACGATGGCCACCTTCCCCGCCATGACCTGCGCCGTGCTGACCCGGTCCCCGCTCGCGTCCGTGAGCACGAAGCCCGGCACCCGCTTGATCGCGGGAAGCTCGTAACTCCCCGCCGGCGGCGGCTGGAAGGCGGGCGAGAAGACGCCTTTGATGAACTCCTCCGCCAGTCCGGGAGCGTGATGCGCCCGCGCCGGCGGCGGCGCGACCGCCCCTGCGGCGAGCGCGAGGAGAACGAGCAGGCAGGCGCGCGCCCGAGCGACGCCTCCCGCAGCCCACACGGCGTCCGGGTCAGCGCGTCCCGGCATACCGGGGCAGCCGCGGGTCGTTCGGCGCCTCGCGGCCCGCCCGGGGGCCGAATGCCTTGCTGCCGAAGTTCATGATGTGGGCGCGGCCCACCGCGTTGAAATCGGTGGTGAACTTGGGCACCAGCTTGCCGCCCTCCCAGGCGAAGGCCTTGAGCCAGTTGTCGCCCGGCTTGTCCCACTGGGAGAGCAGGGAGGTGGTCGCATACAGGCGCTTGCCGTCCCACGACGACGACACCATGTTCGCCATCTCGCCCAGCTTGACCTGCTCGACCAGCTTGCCCTCGAAGGGGTTCGACACGTCATACACGCGCAGCGTGCCGTCCCCGAACGAGTTGACGTAGATCTTGCTGTCGTCCGGCGCGATGCTGATGTCCACCGGCAGGTTCTTCCCGATGTCGGCGATGTTCTTGGTCGCCCACGTGCCGTCTTCCTGCAGATAGATCAGGACGAGCTGGCCCGTCAGGGCCGTCGCGGTGAACGCATAGTGGTGGTTCGGCAGCAGGGCCCAGCGGAGCTCGAGCGGCGCGCCGGGAACGCGCAGGATCTGCAGCGGCTTGCGCGCGTGGAAGTCCCAGACGACCACCGAATCCCCGAACTGCTTCATGGCCTCGGCGTCCTTCACGAGGTCACCGAAGGGCCGCATGTAGTTCTTCTTGCCCGTGAAGGAGGAGGTGAGCATGCGGTTCAGGTTGACGTTGACCCGCACGTCGTAGCCGTAGGGGGCGTCCTTGGGCATCCAGATGGTCCGGATGAACTTCCCGTCGTTGCCGTACTCGGCCAGGCCCGTGCGGCCGGAGCCGTCCTGGGCGTTCGAGAGCGCCGAGATCAGCATGCGGCCCGGCAGGGCATAGAACGTGTGCGGGCCGACGAGGCCACCCGTGTCCTTCACGAAGGTCGAGATCCGCTTGACGAGCTTGGGCTTGGCCGGGTTGGCGCCCACGTCGAAGATGAAGATCTGGCTGGTGTCCAGACCGCCCGCCCAGAGAAAGCGCCGGTCGTCCGTGAAGCCCGCGTGATGGGCCTCGTGCTGGCCGGGGACGGGCGCGCGGTGAATGATCTTGCCGTAGGCGGATGACTTCGGATTGGCGTCGACGGTCACCAGGCTGTCGCTGCCGTCGGCCACTCCCTTGACCCCGAGCGTCCAGACATAGATGTAGTCCTCCTGCCCGGTGACCTTGGGCAGAAAGGGCGACTGACACGTCTCATCGGCGCCGACGGGCCCGGACCACCCGGCCGCCACGAAGAACACGCCGATGAAAAGGAATCCAAGGACTCGTTTCGCGGCCCGGCCATTCGTCATCGCTTCCTCCTAATCCTCCGCCCAAACTAGGGCTCTCATGGGGATTCAACACTTCTCGGTCGGGAATGGTAGGAATAGCCTAAAGCCCAAGCGGGACCTTGTCAAGCGCGTCACGCGGAAGGGCGCTCTCACCTTGACGGGCCGCCGGCGGCCCGCGCGCGGATCGCCTGGGCGCGCGCCGTCGCCTCGCGCGCCTCCGCCTCGCGCCCGGTCTTGCGCAGCCCGTCGGCGTAGTTCTCGAGGATGCTGACCATCCGGGGATGGTTGGGCCCGAGGCTCTTCTCCGTGACGGCGAGCGCCCGGCGGTAGAGCGGCTCGGCTTCGGCGAAGCGTCCCTGGGCTTGCAGCGCCACGCCCAGGTTGCTGAGCGTGCCGGCCACGTTGGGGTGCTCGCGACCCAGCGTCTTTTCCGAGATAGCCAGGGCGCGGCGGTAGAGCAGCTCGGCCTCGCCGGCGCGCCCGGCCGCGTAGGCGATCGCCGCCAGGTTGTTCAGGCTGGTCGCCACCGCCGGGTGCTCGAGCCCCAGAGTCTTCTCGCGGATGTCCAGCGCGCGGCGGAACAGCGGCTCGGCCTCGGCGTAGCGGCGCTGGATGCGGTAGAGCTCCCCCAAATTGTTCAGCGTGGTCGCCACCTCCGGATGCCCGGGGCCCAGCGCCTTCTCGGTGATGGCGAGCGCGCGGCGGTAGAGCGGCTCCGCTTCGGTGTAGCGCCCTTCGTCACGGTAGGCGAGCCCGAGGTTGGCCAGGGTGCCGGCCGCGTTGGGATGGTCCGGGCCCAAGGTCCGCTCCCGAATCACCAGCGCGCGCCGGTACAGCGGCTCGGCTTCGGCATAGCGCCCCTGGACGCGGTAGAGCTCGGCCAGGTTGTCGAGCGCGGTGGCGACGGAGGGATGGTCGGAGCCGAGGGTCTTCTGGGCGATCACCAGGGCGCGGCGATTGAGCGGCTCGGCGTCAGCGTAGCGCCCCTGCGCCTGGTAGAGCGCCGCCAGGCCGCCGAGTGGCACGATCAGCTCGGGATGCTCCGGGCCCAGGTTCTTCTCGGTGATCGCGAGCGCGCGGCGGAAGAGCGGCTCGGCCTCCGCGTAGCGTCCCTGGACCTGGTAGAGCGAGGCCAGCCGGTTCTGCGCGCGGGCCACCACGGCGTCATCGGGGCCGAGGGTCTTCTGCGCGATCCGGAGCGCGCCGCGGTAGAGCGGCTCGGCTTCGGCGTAGCGCCCCTCGGCCTGGTAGAGCGCCGCCAGATTGGTGAGCACCGTGGCGACCACCGGATGCTCCGGCGGCAGCGCCTTGCCGGCGATGTCGAGGGCACGGTG
The DNA here is from genome assembly GCA_041493605.1 of Methylomirabilia bacterium. GTDB lineage: Bacteria > Methylomirabilota > Methylomirabilia > Rokubacteriales > CSP1-6 > DASSSH01. The sequence goes on along the minus strand of JBGPZD010000098.1, from coordinate 3,688 downwards.
ATAGATCTCGCCGGCCTCGGCGTAGTGGCCCTGCAGCTGGCGGACGAAGCCGAAATCGTTCAGCGCGCCGACCAGGGCGGCGTCCTCGCGGCCGGCCGCGGTCTCGAGAATACCGATGGCGCGCCGTAAGAGCGGCTCGGCGTCCCCGTAGCGGCCCAATAGCCGATAGAGCGTCGCCTGCGTCCCCAGCGCCCGCGCCAGCCGCGGGTCGTTGGGCCCGAAGGCCTCGGCCTGCCTGACCGCCCCCGCCATCAGCCGCTCGGCGTCGGCGAAGCGGCCCTGCTGGAAGGCGCGCTCGGCGTCGTCGAGGGCGCGCTCCCAGGCCGGCGCCTGGGCGCGGGCGGGCGCGGGAGAGAACGCGAGCGCGAGGAGCGCGGCGGCGCACGCGAGAAACCGCAGGGCCCTGGCCGCGGCGCTCACGCGGCGGCCCCCTTCGGCGGAGGGCTGGAGGCCCCCGGTGTCATAGCCCGTGGAGCGGGAAAATCTTCTCCTGGATGGCGCCGACCTGGCGTCGGGCGTACTCCTCGGCCCACCGCCGCGTGTCGGCCGGCAGCTCCATGGCCGGATCGGCGAGCGAGAGCGAGCGGAGACCGAGATCCTTCATCTCCCGATGGCACTCGCGCGGCAGGGCGTCGGGCAGGACCACGTCGTTCATCGCCCCCCAGGCCGCCGTCCACGCCCGCGCCACATTGGCCAGGTCATAGCCGCCGCCGCCCAGCGCGACGACCCGGGGCGCGAGGCCCACCAACCGCCAGACGACCTTCGTGAACCCCTGGACCGTCAGCGACAGGTGGGTGAGCGGATCGGTGCGGTGCGAGTCGATGCCGAGCTGCAGCACCAGCACGTCCGGCTTGAACGCCCCCAGCAGCGGCGGCACCACGGCCTCGAACGCGGGCGTGTAGACTTCGTCGTCGGTCATGGGCTGCAGCGGCAGGTTCACCGAGAAGCCGAAGCCGTCGCCCTCGCCCATCTCGACCACGAAGCCGGTGCCGGGGAAGAGGCGGTCGCCGCGCTCGTGGGTGGAGATCGTCAGCACGTTGGGGTCGTTGTAGAAGGCGAACTGCACGCCGTCGCCGTGGTGGGCGTCGATGTCCACGTAGGCCACCCGCCAGCCGCGCTCGCGCAGCCGCATGATGGCCAGCACCGCGTCGTTGACGTAGCAGAAGCCCGAGGCGCGGTCGGGCATGGCGTGGTGCAGGCCGCCGGCGAAGTGGAAGGCGCGATCGGCCTCGCCCTCGGCGACCAAGCGCGCCGCCAGCAGCGAGCCGCCGGCCGCCAGCTGGACCGCCTCCCAGAGACCCGGGAAGATCGGGTTGTCGCCGGGCCCGAGCCCGTAGCGCTGGGCCTGGGGCACCCAGTCGCCCGCGCTCACGGCGCGGAGGATCTCGATGTACTCGCGCGAGTGGAACCGCGCGATGCTCTCGAGGTCGGCCGGCTCGGGTGTGAGGACTTTCAGGCGCGGCCCCACCGTGAGGCCGTAGGCCTCCATGAGCCGCCAGGTCAGCCCGAGCCGCTCCATACGCAGGGGGTGCTCCGGGCCGTAGTTGAAGTGGCGCCACGCCTCGGAGTGGATCACCGCGGTCTTCATGGCAGCCTAACGGGCGGCCCGGCGGGGCCGGCGCTTCCAGTGGCCGGACTTGCCTCCGGATTTCTCGAGCAGCGCGAGGTCGGTCAGCACCACGCCCCTGTCCATCGCCTTGACCATATCGTACACGGTGAGCCCGGCCACGGCGGCGGCGGTGAGCGCCTCCATCTCCACCCCGGTCTTGTCCACGGTGCGGACCCGCGCCTCGATCGTGACGGTGGATCGGCGCGAGTCGAGGGTGAAGTCGATGTCCACGCCGGTGATGCGCAGGGGATGACAGAGGGGGATCAGCTCGGGCGTGCGCTTGGCGGCCTGGATGCCGGCGGTGCGGGCGACGCCGAGGACGTCGCCCTTGGCGAGCTGCCCCGCGCGGACCGCCGCCAGCGTGGCCGCCTTCATCTTGACCACGACGCGGGCCACGGCCTCCCGGGCGGTCTCCGGCTTGGCGGACACGTCCACCATGCGGGCGTCGCCCGCCGGCGTGAGGTGGGAGAGGCCGCGAAAACCCGGCGTCTCCCGGGGCGGGGTCATCAGACTAGGGCGCGGGAGCCCGGGTCAGGCGTGCGTCTCGGTGCGCGCGAGGCGGATGATGACCTCCATCCGGTCCTTCGCGATGAGCTTGAGCTTCTTGAGCTCGCTCACGCGCCACGTCTCGTCGGGGGAGAGGAAGCCTCGGCGGTTCAGGTGGGCCAGCTCTTCGTCGTATTTCTTGTGGTCGTCGCGGAGCTTGCGGAATTCGTGGTTTTCGGTGGCCAGCCGCTCGATCAAAGCTTCCGTGTCGGGCATGCGAACCTCCTTGCGAGGTTGTTCGACCAGTTTCGGGACGGACGGCCTTAGTGCCCTCCTTTTACTCCTCCCCTTCGGCCGGTGTCAAGGCTTCCCGTGTCGCAGGAGGTGGGGCGCCGTGCTGGTGAAGTGCGCCGTCACCGGGGAGCCCTCGCCGAGCCCCAGATCCTCCACGGAGCGCTGGGTCGCCAGGGCGACCAGCGGGAAGCCGCAGTCAACAATAACGCGGACATGGGCGCCGGCGGGAACCACCCGCTGGACCCGGCCCGCCAGCCGGTTGAAGGCGCTCGAGGCCCCGGGCTTGGGCGCGCCCGGGAAGAGCGTCACGTCCTCGGGCCGCAGGCAGAGCCTAACCCACTCGCCGGGCTCGGCCGGCTGGGCCACCTGGAGCGTCTGGCCGCCCAATTCCAGAATCGCCAGCGGCCCCGCGCGATCGACGACGCGGCAGTCGAGGATGGTCTCGACGCCCACGAAGCGGGCGATCTCCTCGGAGGCGGGAGCGCGGAAAACCTGGGCCGCGTCGGCGATCTGCAGGAGGCGGAGCGCCTCGAGGACGCCGCGGCCGATCAGCTCCACGGCGGCTAGAAGTCCTCGTCCTTCTTCCCCGCGACCGGGATGAACAGCGGCTGGCCGTACTTGTCCGCGCCGAAGACCTTGATGACCGCCTGGACCTCGGCGGAGAGCATGAAGTCGGCGAAGGCCCGGCCGCCGGCCGCGTTGATCCGCGGCCCATTGGCCGGGTTCACCTCCATTACCGAATAGAGGTTGAGCAGCGGCCGGTCTTTCTCGACCAGGACCGGCAGGCTGACGCGTTTCTGGAACGCGAGCCAGGTGCCGCGGTCGGAGATTGTGTAGGCGCGGCGCTCCTCGGCGATGCCGAGGGTCTGGCCCATGCCCTGCCCGGACTCGATGTACCAGGCGCCCGTGGGCTCGAGGCCGGCCTGCTTCCACAGCGTGGTCTCCAGCGTGTGGGTGCCCGATTTGTCGCCGCGTGAGACGAAATGGGACTGCGTCTCGGCGATACGCCTGAGCGCATCCACCGCCTTAGGCATGCCCTTGATCCTCGCCGGGTCGTCTTCTGGCCCGATGATGACGAAGTCGTTGTACATGACGAGGCGGCGGTTGAGCAGCTTGCCCTCCTCGACGTACCGGCGCTCGACCGACGGGGCATGGGCCAGCGTCACGTCGGCCTCGCCCCGGGCCGCGAGCGCCAGCGCCTGGCCGGTGCCCACCGAGATCGTCTTGACGGTCAGGCCGGTCTTCTTCTCGAACATCGGCACCAGCACGTCGAGCAGCCCCGAGTCCTGGGTGCTCGTG
>JBGPZD010000105.1:0-7202 GCA_041493605.1 Methylomirabilia bacterium | reverse complement strand
GACGGACGCGCGTGTCACGGGCAAGCTCTTCCCGCTGCTCAAGAGCCGGCAGATGCTGGGCCTGGCGGCCTGGGACAACGGCTTCAAGCACATGACCTCCAACAAGTGCCCCATCGTCAAGACCGAGGACCTGAAGGGCCAGAAGATCCGGGTGCAGTCCTCCAAGGTGCTGGAGGAGCAGTTCCGCGTCGTCGGCGCCAATCCGCAGGTGATGGCCTTCGGCGAGGTCTACAACGCCCTCGAGCGCGGCGTGGTCGACGGCGAGGAGAACACGCTCACCAACAAGTACTCGCAGAAAATGCACGAGGTCCAGAAGTGCCTCACGATCAGCTACCACGGCTACATCGCCTACGTGGTGCTGGCCAACGCCGCCTTCTGGGAAGGCCTGCCCAAGGACATCCGCAAGGTGCTCGAGGACACGCTGGCCGAGGTGACCAAGTGGCAGTGGGAGCTCAACGCCAGGGAGCAGGAAGAGGCGCTCAAGAAGATGCAGGAGTACGCCAAGGCCAGCGGCAAGCTCCAGATCACCGTGCTCACGCCCGAACAGCGCAAGCAGTGGGCGACGGCCTTGTCGCCCGTCACCCAGAAGTTCGAATCGCAGATCGGCAAGGACCTCCTCGACCTCGTCCAGAGCCTGGCGAAGTAGGAGGCCGCGCGGGCACTAGATGGATCTCCTCGACCGGGCGCTGAGCCGGCTCGAGGAGATCCTCGTTTCCGCCCTGCTGATCGCGGCCTCCCTCCTGACCTTCACCCAGGTGGTCACGCGCTACGGCTTCGGCACGACCCTGTCCTGGGGTGAAGAGCTCATCATCAACATGCTGATCTGGGCCGGGCTCATCGGCTCCTCCCTGGCGCTGCGCATGGGCATTCACATCGGGGTGGACATCTTCGTCAAGAAGTTCCCGCCGCCCGTGGCCAAGGCCCTGACTCTGGTGGCGCTCGGCCTCGGCCTGGGCTTCTGCGCCGTCCTGGCCGTCCTGAGCATCCGGTTCGTCAACTTCCTGATGTCGAGCGGCCAGATGTCCATCGGGCTCGACATCCCCATGTGGATCCCGTACCTCTGCCTGCCCATCGCCTTCGTGCTCATGACGTGGCGGTATCTCCAGATCATCGGCCGCTGCTGGCGCGACCAGCCCCTCCACCAGGGTGACATCAGCGTGGAAGAGATCCGGTAGTGCTGACGTTCAGCCTCTTCTTCCTCCTCTTTCTGTTCCTCTACCTGGGCGTGCCCATCGCCATCTCGCTCGGGCTCTCCGTCCTGGTCGCGTACTGGCTGTTCGTCCCGCTGCCGCTCCTGAGCGTTGCGCAGAAGTTCTACACGAGCCTCGATTCCTTCCCGCTCATGGCCATCCCGTTCTTCGTGCTGGCGAGCAACCTGATGGCCACGGGCGGCGTGGCGCGGCGCCTCATCAACCTGAGCACGGCCTTCGTAGGGCACTACACCGGCGGGCTGGCCACTTCGGGCATCGTGGCCTGCATGTTCTTCGCGGCCATCTCGGGCTCCTCGCCGGCCACCGTCATCGCCATCGGCGGCATCATGATCCCCGCCATGGTCCGGGCCGGCTACGACTGGAACTACGCGGTGGGCTCCATGACCAATGCGGGGACGCTGGGCATCCTCATCCCGCCCAGCATCCCCATGATCGTGTACGCGGTGGCGACGGAGCAGTCGGTGGGCAAGCTCTTCATGGCGGGCTTCGCCCCCGGCATCATGCTGGGCCTGATGCTGATCGGCGTCTCGTACGTCGTCGCCAAGCGCCGGGGCTTCCGGCTCCAGGAGCGGGTGCCGTGGCCCCAGCGGTGGCGGACGCTGCGCGAGGCGGGGTGGAGTCTCTTCATGCCCGTGCTCATCCTGGGCGGCATCTACGGCATCCCCGAGAGCCTGGCGGGCTACTTCGGCATCGAGGGCGGGGCCATCTTCACTCCCACCGAAGCGGCGGCGGTCGCGGTGGTCTACGCTTTCCTCGTCGGCGCCTTCATCCACCGGGAGCTCAGCTGGGCGGACATCCGGCGCGTCCTCATCAAGTCGGTCGGGACCACCTCCATGCTGATGTTCATCATCGCGGCGGCCATGCTGTTCGGCTTCATCCTGACCAGCGAGCAGATCCCCAAGGCCCTGGCGGACTGGATCATCGGGATGCACCTGAGCCCCTGGGTGTTCCTGCTCGTGCTCAACCTGGTCCTGATCCTGGCCGGCGACTTCATGGAGCCCTCCTCCATCATCCTGATCCTGGCGCCCATCTTCCTGCCCGCGGCCATCAAGCTCGGCATCGATCCGATCCACCTGGGCATCATCTTCACGGTGAACATGGAGGTGGGGATGATCACGCCGCCGGTGGGCCTCAACCTTTACGTCGCCAGCGGCATCACCGGCCGGGGGCTCTACGAGGTGATGTGGGCGTCGCTGCCGTGGATGCTGGTCCTCGTGGCCGCCCTCGCCATCGTCACCTACGTGCCCGAGCTCAGCCTCTTCTTCCCGCGCTGGCTCTACGGCTCCCGCTTCTAAGGGGTCAGGTCTTGAAATCCAGCATTTCAAGACGCCCGAGAAGCCGCTGACCTGACGAATGTGTTAATTCAAGACCTGACCCCAAATGGCTAAGCTGCTGGACGGCATGGAGCGCATGCTGCGCGGCGAGGCGCCGCAGCCGCCCGCGGCGGTCCTCATCGGGATGCGGCTCGAATCCTACAAGCAGGGCGAGGCCCTCGTCGCGCTCGACGCGGCGGCGGCCCACACCAACCCGATGGGCACGGTGCAGGGCGGCGTCCTGGCCGCCATGGCCGACGCGGCGATGGGCTGGGCCTTCATGACGACTCTCGGCGAGGGCGAGTCGTACACGACGCTCGAGATCAAGGTCAACTTCCTCCGGCCCGTGTGGGCGGGGCGGCTCGAGGCGCAGGGCCGGGTGAAGAGCGCCGGGCGCACCGTGGCGCTCGTGGAGTGCGACGTGGTCGCCGAGGGCAAGCTCGTGGCGCACGCCGTGAGCACCTGCCTGATCTTGCGCGGCGAGCAGGCGGCGGGGCGCTGAGCGGTGCCGGCCGTCTTGGGCCGGGGTCAGGTCTTGAAATCCAGCATTTCAAGACGCCCGAGAAGCCGCTGACCTGACGAATGTGTTAATTCAAGACCTGACCCCTAGGGGCGGGTGGCGAAGACGGTGGTCTTGCCGGAGCGGTCGAAGGTCAGGACCTGGTAGCGCTCGGGCGCCTGGCCCGCCGTCTCCATGCCGGGCGAGCCGGCGGGCATGCCGGGGACGGCCAAGCCCACCACGCGTGGACGCTCCTTCAGCAGGCGGTCGATCAGATCGGCCGGCACGTGGCCCTCCACCACATAGCCCTCGACGAGGGCCGTGTGGCAGGACTCGAGGCGCTCTGGGACGCCGTATTGCCGCTTGATCGGCGTGATGTCGGGGACGTTCTCGACCTTGACCGGATAGCCGCTGGCGCGTAGGTGACCCACCCACCCTCCACAGCAGCCTCAGGTGGGTTCCTTGTACACGGTCACCGCGGGCTTTCCCGCGGCGGCGGCCGGCCTTGCGAGCAGGCCGATCAAGCCCCAGGCCAGGAATGCCCGGCGAGGCATCTGGGACGCGTTCATAGCGGCCAGCATACACGATTCGGGCATTCGATTCCCCGGCGCCCGCTGGCTATACTGGGCAGACCCGCCATGGCCGACCCCACGCCCCCCGTCGCCAAGAAGACCCCGAAGGTGGACACCGTCCACGGCGACCTGCGCCAGGACGACTACGCCTGGCTCCGCCAGAAGGACGACCCCGAGGTGCTGGCCTACCTGCGCGCCGAGAACGACTACACCGAGGCGGTGATGAAGCCGACCGAGGCCTTCCAGTCGGCCCTCTACGCCGAGATGCTGGCGCGCATCAAGGAGGACGATGCGACCGTTCCCTACCGCCGGGGCGGCCACTTCTATTACTCGCGCACCGAGAAGGGCAAGCAGTACCCGATCTACTGCCGCAAGGCGGGGACCGTCGAGGCGCCCGAGGCAGTGACGCTCGACCTGAACCGGCTGGCCGAGGGCCATCCGTTTCTTTCCCTCGGGGCCTCGGCCGTGAGCGACGACGGCAATCTCTTGGCCTACTCGACCGACGTCACGGGCTTCCGCGAGTACACGCTCTACGTGAAAGATCTCCAGACGGGCGCGCTCCTCCCGGATCGCGTCGAGAAGGTCGCCGGCCTCGCCTGGGCCGCCGACGGCCAGACGCTCTTCTACGTCACCGAGGATGAGGCCAAGCGGCCCTACCGCCTCTGGCGCCACCGCCTGGGCGCGACGGCCGACGACCTCGTTTACGAGGAAGGCGACGCACTCTTCAGGCTGGATATCGGGCGCTCGCGCAGCCTGGCCTATCTCTTCGCCGCCTCGGCCAGCTTCACCGCCACCGAGGTGCGCTACCTCCGCGCCGCCGAGCCCACCGGCTCCTGGACCGTTCTCTTGCCGCGCGAGCTCGAGCACGAGTACGACGTGGACCATGGGACGGGACCAAGCGGCGACCTCTTCTACATCCGCACCAATGGCGGCGGCCGGCGCAACTTCCGCCTGGTCGCGGCGCCGGTGGACGACGCGCGCCCGGCGCGCTGGACGGAGCTGATCGCTCATCGGGATAATGTGATGCTCGAGGGCGTGGACGTCTTCGCCGGCCACTACGTCGCCCACGAGCGCGAGGACGGCCTCATCCACCTCCGCGTCACCGCCCTCGCCGACGGCGCCACCCACGACGTCTTATTCCCTGAGCCTACCTATGAGATAGGCCCGGACGCCAATGCCGAGTTCCGGGCGACGGCGTACCGCTTCCGCTACCAGTCGCTGATCACGCCGGCATCGGTCTATGACTACGAGATGGTCAGCCGCGAGCGGCGCCTGCTCAAGCGGACCGAGGTGCTCGGCGGCTACGACCCCGCGCGCTACCGCTCGGAGCGCGTGCATGCGACGGCCCCCGACGGCACGCGCGTGCCCATCTCCCTCGTCTGCCGCGCGGAGACGCCGCGCGACGGCACGAGCCCCATGGCCCTCGCCGGCTATGGCGCCTACGGCATGCCATACCCCGTGACCTTCTCGTCCAACCGCCTGAGCCTGCTCGACCGCGGCGTGGCGGTCGCCATCGCCCACGTCCGCGGCGGCGGCGAGCTGGGCAAGCGCTGGCACGACTCGGGCCGCATGCTGGCCAAGCGCAACACCTTCACCGACTTCATCGCGGCGGCTGACTTCCTCATCACGAGCAACTACACCACCGCCGACCGGCTGGTCATCGAGGGCGGCAGCGCGGGCGGCCTGCTCATCGGCGCCGTGCTCAACCTGCGCCCCGACCTCGCCCACGCCGCCGTCCTGCGCGTGCCCTTCGTGGACGTGATCAACACCATGCTGGACGAGTCCCTGCCGCTCACGGTGGGCGAGTTCGAGGAGTGGGGCAATCCGAAGGTGCGCGAGCACTACGAGTACATGAAGACCTACTGCCCCTACACCAACTTGGCCGCCCGCGCCTTCCCGGCCATGCTGGTCAAGACCTCGCTCCACGACAGCCAGGTGATGTACTGGGAGCCCGCCAAGTACGTTGCGCGCCTGCGGGCGATGAGGCCCAACGGCCATGCGCTCCTGCTCAAGACGCGCCTGGAGGCCGGCCACGGCGGCCCCTCCGGCCGCTACGACGCCCTCCACGAAGCCGCCTTCGACTACGCCTTCATCCTCCACCAGCTTGGGGTCAGGTCTTGAATTACGACATTTAGTGAATCTGGGAACAAAGTGTTGGATTTCAAGACCTGACCCCTAGATAAGCGGCCAGGGATAGCGCTGGCCGGTGGGGTCGGTGGGGAAGCGCCCGTCCTCGGCGAGCGCCTTGGCGCGCAGGAGCAGGGCCTCGCGCTCATCCGGCTCGAGCAGGGAGGCCAGCGCCTCGGGCAATCCCGCCTCGCCGATCCGCCTGATATCCGCAAGCACCGCCCCGGGAATGGGCTCGCCCGCGAAGTCCCAGATCACGGTGCGCAGCTTAGGCTCGACGTGAAAGGTGAGGGCGTTGTCGATGGCGTAGATCTGGCCGTCGGCCGCCAGCAGGCAGTGGCCGCTCTTCCTGTCGGCGTTGTTGGCGAGCAGATCGAAGGCGCAGATCTGCTCGAGCCGCGCGCGGTGCCGCGGCTCCTCGAGCAAGGTCAGATAGTGCTGCTCGAAGTCGGCCTCGACGAACCACTGCAGCGATCCCTCGCCGAACGGCCCCTCGCGCAACACGGTCGGCGGCACCAGTCCCCAGCCGAGCGCTTCGGAGAGCAGATAGGCGGCCCACTCGCGCTTGTAGAGGCCCGGCGGGAAGTCCCAGAGCGGCCGCTCGCCGCGCCCGGGCTTGTAGACCGCGAGCGCCCGGGCCTTGTCGAGCGTCAGCTCGGCGAGGAGAGTGAAATTGCTGCTCCAGGGCAGCCGGCCCTTGATGGTGACGGCGCCGCGCCGGAGCAGGTCGAAGGCATCAGCGGGCCACATGCTGGGCCGGGTAATGGCCATTGCCGCGCGGGCAGATATGGCCACTGGGGTCCTTGGGCTGGCGGCACATCGTGCAGATCGGCCGGCCCGCCTTCATCAGCGCCTCCGCCCGCTCGACGAAGGCCGCCGCCTGGGCGCGCGTGATCCAGACGCGGGCCGTCGCGGGCTCGGGCTCCTCCGCGGGCTCGGGCTCCTCCGCGGGCTCCGGCTCCGTCGTCGCCTCCGGCTCGGTCTCCTCTTCCTCGAGCAATTCCTTCATCCCCACCATGAAGCGGTCGCGCTCCCCGTCCCAGCCCCCGCCGATGGCGGCCACGATCCAGGCCGGCTCGACGAACTCGATCAGCTCTCCCTCCCTTTCTCCCTCTCCCCCCTGGCGAGAGAGCGTTCTTTCTCCCTCTCCCCCCTGGCGAGAGGGCGGGGTGAGGGGCTTGTCGCCAAGATTCGCCAGCGTCGCGCCGAAGTACCGGCCGAGCGCGTGGACGTGCTCCTTCTCGCACTTGAGCGTGACGAGCGTCCGGCCCTGGCGCATCTGGAGATAGAACACGCGCGCCCCCGGCAGGCCGATGGCCCCGGCGGTGAAGTGATCGGGCGCCTCCAGCTCGAAGGATTCGCTCATCGTCCGAGTAGCGCGCCCAGGTCGCCGTCTATGGAATTCACCGTCAGCACGATTGGACCGACGGCCCGGTAGGCGATGGCCGTGACCGAGCCCGGCGCGATGACGATGCGCTGG
>JBGPZD010000054.1:0-14462 GCA_041493605.1 Methylomirabilia bacterium | reverse complement strand
CGACGGCATCCGGCGCGCCTGGGTCGAGGGGCTCGCGCGCGAAGCCGGCCTCGCCGATGCCGTGGTGTTCACGGGCTTCCGGCGCGACGTGGCGGCGCTGCTCGCGTGCATGGACTGCTTCGTCCTGGCATCGACTCGCACCGAGGGCGTGCCGCAGTCACTGCTCCAAGCCTTCGCGGCGGGCGTGCCCGTTGTCGCGAGCGACGTCGGCGGCGTGCCGGAGGTGGTCAGCGACGGTATCACCGGGCTGCTGGTGAAGGCCGAATCGCCGCCCGCTCTGGCCCAGGCCGTGGAGACCGTGCTGGCGGAGCCGGCGGCCGCCATGCGTCGCGCCGAGGCGGCGCGCGCGCTGGTCGAAGGGCGCTTTTCCCACGTCGCCGCAATCTCGAGGCTACTCGCTGTCTACGACGAGGTGCTGGCCGCGGGACCCTCCGGGGCTCGGGAGCGCCCGTGACAGCCGGCGGGCGCTTGACGGTCCTTCATCTGGTGGCGAACCGCTGGTGGACCGGCAGCGCGGAACCCGTGATCCAGCTGGTCAGCGGACTGAGGGCGCGGGGCCACCGCGTGCTGCTCGGCCTGATCTCCGGCGACCGCTTCGAGCAGAAGGCGCGGGAGGCCGGGCTGGAGCTCGTGCCCGGACTGTCGCTTGAGGTCCGGGCGAATCTCTTGGGCGTGGCGCGGGATGTCTCGCGGTTGAGAACCCTGGTGCGAGCCGAGGGCGTGGACGTCGTCCACTGCCACCACTCCCACGACCACTGGCTCGGTTGGCTGTGCGCCGGCCCGGCGGCGCTCGTGAGGACGTTTCACAATGTCCGGGCGGTGAGATCCGGCTGGCCGTCGAGCGCGCTGTATCGGCGCACCGCCGCGGCCATCGCCGTGAGCCGGGAGGTCGAGGGGCGATGCGGGCGCGCGGGAATCGCCGCGGATGCTGTGCACCGGGTCGATGGAGTCGTCGACCTCGGGCGCTTTGCGCGCTCGTCGGACGGGGCGTCGCTGAAATCGGAGCTGGGCGTGACCGAGGGGCCCGTGTTCGGCTCGGTGGCGCGGCTCGCGGCCAACCGGGGCCATGAGGCGCTCATCCGCGGCTTCCGCCTGCTCCTGCCGGAGTATCCCGGGGCGCGGCTGCTCCTCGTGGGGAAGGGCGAGGCGCGCCCGCGCCTGGAAGCCCTGGTCCGGGGGTTGGGATTGGCGGAGCGGGTGCTCTTCGTCGGGTACCGCGACGCCGATCTCCCCGAGGTGCTCCACGCCCTCGACGCCTTCGTCCTCATGGGCGCCGGCTCGGACGAGTCATGCCGAGCGGCGCTCGAAGCCATGGCCGCGGGCCGGCCCGTGGTGGCGCGCCGCGTGGGGGCGCTGCCCGACACCGTGGTCCACGGCGTGACCGGGCTGCTGGTGGACGACGAGACCCCCGAGGCCGTCGCCGCCGCCCTTCGCTCGCTCCTTGAAGCGCCGGAACGGGCGCGACGCATGGGCGAGGCTGGACGGCGGCGCGTGGAGGAAATCTTCAGCCCAGACCGCCACGCGGCGCGCGTGGAGGCCGTCTACCGCGCCGCGCGCGCTGGCCAGGGCCGGGCCTGATGAGGATCCTGCACCTGATGTCCTGCCGCGGCTGGTCCTCGGACGCCTATTGGGCCGCGCGGGTCAGCGCCGAGCTCGAGGGGAGCGGTCACGAGGTGACCCTGGTCTGCAAGCGCGGCGCCGAGGCGCGCGTGATCGGCCGGGCGCGTGAAGCGGGGGCAAGACGGATCGAGACCCTGGCCTTCGCCGGCGGCGTGAGACCCGTCGGTGATCTGGCCGACCTCCGGCGGCTCCGCCGCTGGCTGGCGACAACCGACGTCGTTCACGTCCACCGGGGCAAGGAGCACTGGCTGGCGGCGCTGGCGAACCGGCTCTCGAAGTCGCCTCGGCCGCTTGTCCGGACCCGACACATCGTCCAGCCGATTCGCCCGCACGCGCTCAACCGCTGGCTGTATCGGAGCGCCACCGATGCGGTGGTCACCGTCAGCGAGGCCATCAGGCGGCAGTACGTGGCCGCCGAACTTGTTCCGTCCGAACGGGTGATCGCGCTGCCGGGCGGAGTGGACACAGCGCGCTTCCACCCCAAGGCTGACGGCGCCGGGTTCCGCCGCGCGCTCGGCGCCGCGGCCGACCTTCCGGTGGTGGGCCTGGTGTCGGGCTATCGGGTGATGAAGGGCCATTTCACCGCCATCGACGCGGCAGGCAGGTTGGCGGCAGGAGGCCACCGCTTCCACATGGTGTTTCTGGGCGAGGGGGCCATGGAGTCGGCCATTCGGGGGGCGGTCGCCGCGGCGGGCCTCGAGGACCGGATCTCGCTCTCGGGCTTCGCCGAGGACCTGCCCGGCGCCATGGCCGCGCTCGACATCGCGCTGTATCCGCCGCTCGAATCCGACGGAATGTCCCGAGTCCTCTTCGAGTACATGGCCACGGGCCGCGCCGTGGCGGCGAGCCGGGTCGGGGTGGTGCCGGAGGTGCTCGCCGACGGCGAGTCGGCGCTCCTGGTGCCGCCCGGCGAGCCCGCGCCCCTGGCCGAGGCCATCGGCAGACTCCTCGCCGACGGCGCCCTGAGGGCCAGACTGGGTTCGGGGGCCGCCGGGCTCGCGCGCGCGCGGTTCTCGGGCGGCTGCGTGGCGCGTCGGCTCGTGGAGCTCTACGCGGGGCTGGGAAACGGGCGGCGGGCGTGAAGGTTTCGGTGCTCTGCTTCGATCTCGCCGACAATGCCGCCGGGCGGGCGTATCTGCTCGCCCACCTGCTCGAGCCGATCGCCAGGGTCGAGGTGGTGGGCCCCTGCTACGGCGCGGGTGTCTGGGAGCCGGTCGCCGCCGACGGTATCCGCTCGCGCAGCGTGCCGGGGAGGCGATTCCCCGCCTTCGCCCTATCCGTGCCGCGGCTTCTGGCCCTGGCCGACGGCGACCTGATCTACGCCTGCAAGCCGCGGCTGACCAGCGCCGGCATCGGCTATCTCAAACGGCTCACCGCGGGCCGGCCGCTGCTGCTGGACATCGACGATTGGGAGACGGGCTTCTTCCTCCGCTCCGGCTTCTGGGGCACCGTGGGCCGCGCGCTGAACGTCGCCAACCCTACGGGGCTTCCGTGGACCTGGCTCATGGAGCGCCTGCGGGGCGCCGCCCAAGGAATCACGGTCGCGTCGCGCTTTCTCCAGCAGCGGTTTGGCGGCGTGCTGCTTCCCCACGTGCGCGACACCGACGCGTGGAAGCCCGGCTGTGCCGATCCCGCTGAAGCGCGGCGGCGCCTCAGCTTGGGAGCGGAGCGCGTCGTGATGTTCCTCGGCACGCCGCGCGGGTACAAGGGCGTGGAGGAGCTCTGCGCCGCGGTCGCGCGCCTTGCGCGGCCGGACGTGGCGCTGGCGCTCGTCGGGACGGACCCCGACTCCGCCACCGGGAGGGATCTGGGCCGACGCTACCCGGGGGTGCGGCTCGCCGGACCCATTCCCTTCGGCCGGGTGCCGGAGTACCTGCTCGCGGCGGACGTGGTGGCGGTGCCGCAGCGGGAGACCACGGACACGCGCGGTCAGGTGCCGGCCAAGATCTTCGACGCCATGGCGCTCGGGCTGCCGGTGGTCTCCACCCGCGTGTCCATGATCCCCGAGATCCTGGACGGCTGCGGCGTGGTGGTGGCGCCAGGGGACGTCGGCGCGCTGGCCCAGGCCATCGGCCATCTCCTCGATCATCCCGAGGAGCGCCGGCGGCTCGGCGAGCGGGCCCGCGAACGCTGCGTGGAGCGCTACAGCTTCGCGGCGGCTCGCCGCGAGCTTTTCCCCCTGATCGAACGGGTGCTCGCGCGGCGATGAAGCTGGCCATCATCTGCCGTCCGTATGCCTTCCATGGCGGCATCGAAACAGCCACGGCCGGGCTCATCGACGAGCTCGCCCGCCAGGGCCACGCGGTGGACCTCATCACGACGGCCGGCCAGAAGGAAGTGCCCGGGGTGACCGTGCGCCGGCTGCCGACCTTGCGGCACCCGTCCGTCCTCCGGCTGCTGTCGTTTGGCCTCGCGGCCCGCCGCGTCGCCCGGTCGGGCGCGTACCAAATAGTCCAGAGCCACGAGCGGGTCTTTTTCCAGGACATCTATCGGGCCGGGGAGGGGTGCCACCGCGCCTACCTCAAGGCGATGGGTCGCACCTGGGCTCAAGTGAATCCTTATCATCGGCTCGTATTAGCGCTCGAGAGCGGGACATTTGGGCTTCGGACGGCTCGGCATATCGTCGCGATTTCAAACCGGAGCAAAGCCGAGATCGAGCGGCTGTACTCCACGCCGGCCGGGCGGGTGACCGTGGTCTATAACGGCGTCGATCTCGGACGCTTTCATCCCGACAACCGCCAGCGGCTGGGCAAGGCCGCGCGGGAGGAGTTGGGGCTGGCCGCGGGTGACCGCGTGATCCTCTTCGTCGGCTCGGGCTTCGAGCGCAAGGGGCTTGGGCCGCTGATCGAAGCCATGGCGCGGCTCCGCCAGCGCGACAGCCGTCTCGTGGTCGCCGGGAAGGGCGATGCTCGCCCTTACCGGGCGCTGGCCGCCCGGCTCGGCGTGGACGACCTGCTCCGCTGGGCGGGCCCGGTCGAGCGCGTCGAGCGACTCTACGCGGCCGCTGACGTGGTGGCGCTGCCGGCGCGTTACGAACCCTTTGGCAATGTCCACCTCGAGGCGCTCGCCTCGGGGGTTCCGGTTCTGACCAGCGGGGCGGCGGGCGGTGCCGAGGTGGTACGGCCCGGGCTGAACAGCTGGGTCGTCGGCGCTCCCGAGGCGGGTCTGATCGCTGAGGGGCTGGAGGCCATCAGGGATCTCGATCCAGCCGCGCTGGGCAGCGCGGCGCGGGAAGCGGCGGAGCCCTTCACCTATGGCGCCCAGGTGGACCGCTTGATCGCCCTCTATCGGCAGTTGATGCGCTGAAGCGGAGCCTGCCGCCCACAAACCCTCGATTTTCATTGATCATTCAGACGGTCCGCATTACACTGCCTTCCAATGCCTGGGCGTCCCGCCGTGTTCATGGACCGAGACGGCTGCCTCACCCTGACGGTGGGCCGCGTGGGCCACCCGGTGCGAATCGGCCGCTGATGTTCCCGCTCAAGAAGCTCATGGACGCGGTGGGCCGCTTCAAGGGGCGCCGAGTGCTGGTCGTGGGCGATATCATCACCGACGAGTACCTCTACGGGAAGCCGGCACGCATCTCGCGCGAAGCACCCGTCCTCATCTTGCGCTTCACGGACCGCGAGGTGAGGCTGGGCGGAGCGGCCAATGCCGCCCACAACGTTCACGCCCTGGGCGCCACCGCCGTGCCCGTGGGCACGGTGGGCCTAGACCCCGCGGGGGACGAGGCCCGAGGCCTGTTCGAGCGGGCGGGGATCGCGACGGATGGGCTGCTGCAAGTCGGGGGCCGGCTCACTCCCGTGAAGACGCGGATCATGGCCGGCGGATATCAGTCCACGCGCCAGCAGGTCGTGCGCCTGGACCGGGAGCCCGACGGCGGCATCGCGCAGGACGTTGAGGGGCGGCTCATCGAGCGCCTCAAGGCCCTGGCCGCAGGGGCCGACGCCTTTCTCGTCTCCGACTACGGCTACGGCACGGTCACGCCGCGCGTGTACGAGACCGTGCTCGCGCTCGGCCGGCAGCGGCAGGCGCCCGTCACCGTGGACAGCCGCTACGACCTGCCCCGCTTCCGGGGCGCCACCGCCGCCACGCCAAACGAGCCGGAGGTGGAAGCGCTCACGGGAGCGGAGGTGAGCGACGAGCCGGCCCTGGAGAAGGCGGGGCGAGCCGTGTTGGAGCGGCTCGATGCGCGCCTGCTCCTCGTCACCCGCGGCAGCCGCGGCATGGCGCTCTTCGAACGGGAGGGCCCGGTGACCTTTATGCCGATCCACGGCAGCGATGAGATCGCCGATGTGACCGGAGCCGGCGATACCGTCATCAGCGCCTTCACCGTTTCCCTGTCGGCCGGCGCCTCGCCGGGCGAGGCGGCGTGGCTCGCCAACGTGGCGGGCGGCGTGGTCGTGATGAAGCGCGGCACGGCCACCGTCACGGCCCGGGAGCTCGCGGATTCCCTCTCCTCCGATGGCGCCGCTCGTCAGCGTTGAGGAGGCGGAGCGTTTGGCTTCGGCCTGGCGCGGGCAGGGGAAGCGCCTCGTGCTGGCCAACGGCTGTTTCGATCTCCTTCACGTGGGCCATGTCCGCTACCTCCGCGCGGCGCGGGCCCTCGGCGACGCGCTGGTGGTGGGGCTCAACTCGGACGCCTCGGTGAGGCGGATCAAGGGACCGGGCCGGCCTGTGATGCCGGCCGGCGAGCGCGCCGAGCTGGTCGGGTCCCTGGCCGGAGTGGATGCCGTGGTGGTCTTCGAGGAGGACACGGCCGAGGCCCTCATCGCGCGGCTGCGGCCGGATATTCACGCCAAGGGCACCGACTACACCGCCGAGAGCGTACCGGAGCGCGCCGCTGTGCTCGCTGCGGGCGGCCGGGTGGCCATCGCCGGCGACCCGAAGGGCCACTCGACCAAGGACCTGATCGCGGCCATCCTCGCTCGCTTCGGGAGCCCCGCGCGATGATGCCCAGGGCGCGGGATGGCCGCCTCAAGATCGCGATCGTCAAGCTCTCCTCCTTGGGCGACGTGATCCACGCCCTGCCCGTCGCGCGGGCCCTGAAGCAGGCGCACCCCACCGCGCACCTGACTTGGATCGTCGAGGCTCGGGAGTACGCGATCCTGAGAGACCATCCCGATCTCGACGCGGTGGTGCCCGTGGACACGCGGCTCTGGCGGCGGCTCATCTGGAAGCGGGCCGGCGCGCGGCAGGTCTGGGGCAAGCTGGGCCGCCTCACGACGCGCATTCGGGCCGCCCGCTTCGACGTGGCGCTGGACCTGCAGGGGTTGATCAAGAGCGGGCTGCTCACCGCCTACACGGGCGCCCCGCTGCGCATCGGCTTCAGCGCGGGGTGCTCGCGAGAGCGCCTGAACTGTCTGTTCACCAACCGGCACGTGACGCCGCCGCCCTCGGCGGTCCACGTCGTCGAGCAGTATCTGGCCCTCCTGGCGCCCTTGGGTATCGCGCCATCGGCGCCGGAGTTTCATGTGCCGAGCCGCCCCGATGCCGAGCGACGGATGGAAGAGTTCCTGGGCGAGCACGGGGTGAAGCGACAGGACCTGCTCGTGGCGCTCAACCCCGGCGCCGGCCGCAAAAACAAGCGGTGGCCGGTCGCACATTTCCGGACGCTGGCGGAGCGGCTGGGCGTCGAGCCAGGGGTCAGGCTGCTGCTGCTCTGGGGTCCGGATGAGATCCACATGGCCCGTCAGATTCGCGACGGGCTCTCGGCCCGGGCCATCTTGGCGCCGCCGACGGATCTGGACGAGCTCAGCGGCCTGCTGCGGCGCTGCGCGCTCATGGTGGCCAACGATACGGGCCCGCTGCACCTGGCCGCCGCGGCGGGCACACCCGCCCTCGGGCTCTTTGGTCCGACGAAGGCAGAGCGGAACGGGCCCTACGGCGCCCAATGCCGTGGGCTTCAGAGCCCCGACGGGACCATGGCCGGACTCGAGCCGACGGTGGTGTTCGAGACGGCGGGCGCGCTCCTGGAGAAGCGGAGGAGAGGCTGATGGGCCGGTTGTCGGTGGCGATCATCGTCTGGAACGAGGAGGAGCGCCTGCGCGCCTGTCTGGAGAGCGTGGCCTGGGCGGACGAGATCGTCGTGGTGGATGCCGAGTCCACCGACAAGACCGTGCCGCTCGCGCGGGAGTTCACCGACAAGGTCTACGTGCGGCCGTGGCCCGGATTCCCGATCCAGAAGAACTTCGCGCTCGACCAGGCCACCGGGGATTGGATCCTGTCCGTGGATGCCGACGAGCGGGTGACTCCGGAGCTGCGCGAGAAGATCGGCGCCATCGTCAAGGACGACGGACCGGCCGACGGCTACTCCATTCCGCGGCGCAACATCTTCTGGGGCGCCTGGGTGCGCCACGGCGGGCTCTACCCGGACTACCAGCTGCGGCTGTTTCGACGGGGCTCGGGACGCTTCGTCGAGGACGCCGTCCACGAGTCGGCGCGCGTCGTCGGACGGGTGGAGACGCTGGCCGAGCCGCTGCTGCACCACTCCTACCGCGACCTCGAGGACTTCGTGCGCCGCTCCAACCGGTACTCGACCCTCTCGGCCCGGGATTGGGTCCGGCGGGGCCGGCCCGTCCGGGTGCGGCACCTTGTGACGCGCCCGCTCGGCCGGTTCTTCTCGATGTACGTCGTCCAACGAGGTTTCCTCGACGGCTGGCGCGGCTTCGTGCTGGCCGTCTTGTACGCGGAATACGTGTTCCTTCGCATGGCCAAGGTCTGGGAGGCCGGCCGCGCGCGGGAACCTCAAGGGGGCTCCTAGAGGAAGATGGCGAACGCGCGTGAACGAGTGCTGTCGGGAATGCGCCCAACGCACAACCTGCACCTGGGCAATTTCCTGGGCGCGCTCGACAACTGGGTGCGGCTGCAGGCCGACTACGAATGCTTTTTCTTCGTGGCCAACTGGCACGCGCTGACGACCGATCCGCGGAACAGCGCCGGGGCGCCCGCCAACACGGTGGAGATGGGTGCCGACTGGCTCGGCGCGGGGCTGGACCCCGAGCGGTCCACGCTGTTCATCCAGTCGCTCGTGCCCGAGCACGCGGAACTGCACCTGATCTTCTCCATGGTGACGCCGCTGGGCTGGCTCGAGCGCGTGCCGACCTACAAGGAGATGGTGGAGCAGCTCGGACTCGAATCGCCGTCCTACGGGCTGCTGGGCTACCCGCTGCTCCAGGCCGCCGACATCCTCATGTACAAGCCGCGTTGGGTGCCGGTGGGTGTGGACCAGGTGCCGCACGTCGAGCTCACGCGCGAGGTGGCCCGCCGCTTCAACAACACCTGGCGGCCGGTGTTCCCCGAGCCTGACGCGAAGCTGACGCACATCCCCAAGGTGCCGGGCACGGACGGGCGAAAGATGTCGAAGTCCTACGGCAACGCGATCTACCTGTCGGACTCGCCGGAGGAGATCACGGCCAAGATCAAGCCCATGGTGACCGACCCCGCACGAGCGCGCCGGTCGGATCCCGGGAACCCGGACATCTGCCCGGTATTCGACCTGCACAAGATCTTCACCCCTGATTCCGACCGCGAGGCCTGCGCCATCGGGTGCCGGACGGCCGGGATCGGATGCCTGGACTGCAAGGCGGTGCTGCTCAAGCACATGCTGCCGCCGCTCGGAGAGATTCGCGAGCGGCGCCAACGTTTCGCCGAGAAGCCGAAGGACATCGTGGACATCCTCCACGAGGGCTCCAAGCGCGCCCGGAAGTTCGCCGGCCGGACCATGGAGGAGGTCCGCTCGGCGGTGAAACTTGAGCCATGACCGAAATCGCCACCACGCCCTCCAGCGAGCAGTCCGGACTGACGGTCAGGGTCGAGTCCTTCGTCGGCCCATTGGACCTGCTGCTCCATCTCTGCCGCACGAACGAGATGGACCTGTCGCGGCTCTCGGTCCGGACCATCACCGACCAGTACCTCGCGCACCTGGAGTCGGTCCGGTTCCAGGATCTTGAAATGGCGGGCGCCTTCATGGTGGTGGCCGCGACGCTGATCTACCTCAAGTCCAAGCTCCTGCTGCCCGCGGGCCCCGAGGACGCCGAGGAGGCGCTGGACGAGGAAGGCCTCCTGCTCAAGCAGGAGCTCGAGTTGCGGCTCAAGGAGTACGCGCGGATCAAAACCCTGGGCGCCTGGCTGGGCGAGCGCGAGGCGGAACAGGCGCTGCTCTTCGGCCGAACCGTGGCCGACCTCCCGCCCCCCGAGGACATCCCGCTCGAGGACCTGTCGGTCCATCTGCTCCAGCGGGCCCTCCAGCGGCTCATCGACGAGCAGAAGCGGCAGGCGCCGCGCGACGTGGAGCCCAACCCGCTGTCGGTGCTCGAGCGCATGAGCGAGATCCTCGAGCTGCTGCGCCACACGTGGTCCCTGTTGTTCTCCTCGGTGGCCGGTGCCGAGCGCATTCGCGCGGAGTGGATCGTGACCCTGCTGGCCCTGCTGGAGCTCGCGCGGATGGGGCAGGCCCGGGCCCGGCAGGCCGAGCTGTTCGGCGAGATCGTCATCGAAAAACACTCGGTGAGCGTGCGCGAGCCGGCGGCGGCGGAAGAGCCGGGGGAGAAGGGGGAGGCCGCGAATGACTGAGTCCATCGACGTCCTGGAAGCCCTCCTGTTTGCCTCGGACGCGCCCGTGGAGGCTGAACGGATCCAGGAGATCCTCGACCTGCCCTCGGCGGGCGCGGCCCGGCAGATGGTGGGCCGCCTGCGGGAACGCCTGGACGGCGAAGGGCGGGCGCTGCAGGTGATGGAGGTGGGCGGCGGCTTCCGGCTGGTCACGCGTCCCGAGATGGCCCCGTGGCTGGTGAAGCTGGCGCGGAGCCGGACGAAATCCCGCCTCTCGCGGCCGGCGCTCGAGACGCTGGCCATCATCGCCTATCGTCAGCCCGTGTCGCGCCCCGAGGTGGATGCCATCCGCGGCGTCAATTCCGACGCCGTCCTGGAGAACCTCCTCGACCGCCGGCTGATCCGGATCACGGGCCGGAAGGAATCGCCCGGCCGGCCCTTTCTCTACGAGACCACGCGCGAGTTCCTCGTGGCGTTCGGACTTCGCGACCTGGCGGACCTGCCCAAGGTCGAGGGCGAGCTCGTGGTTCCCGAGCCCATCGCACCAGAAGGCGGCGACGCGCAGGAATCGGCCGCCACCGGGGAGGTTGCCGCTGCCGCCGATTCGTCTCAGCAAGATCCTGGCGCAGGCGGGCCTGGCGTCGCGCCGCGGGGCTGAGGTCCTCCTCGCAGCCGGGCGCGTCACGGTCAACGGGCGCGTTCGGCTCGAGCCGGGCGCCCAAGCGGACCCCGACGCCGATACGATCGCCGTCGACGGCCGCGCGCTGCCGCGAGCCACCCCTCGCCAATACTTCCTCCTGCACAAGCCGCGCGGGTATGTGAGCAGCCGGAGCGACCCCGGCGGCCGGCGCGTCGTCGTGGAGCTGCTGCCGGTCGGGGTGGGACGGCTGTTTCCCGTGGGACGGCTCGACTACGACGCCGAAGGACTGCTGCTGCTCACCAATGACGGCGATCTGAGCAACCGGCTCCTGCACCCCCGCTACGAGATTCCACGGGTCTACGAAGCCGAGGTGGAGGGGCGTGTCGGCCAGGCCGAGCTCGTCGGCTGGCGGCGCGGCGTCACGCTGCCCGACGGCCCGGCGGTGCCGCGGGAGGTGCGCATTCTCCGCCGCGGCGCGAGGAGCACGTGGCTGAGCCTGACCTTCGCGGAGGGTCGCTACCGCGAGGTCAAGCGGTATTGCCAGGCGCTCGGCCACCCGGTGTTGGGCTTGCGCCGCGTCCGCTTCGGCCCCCTGCGTCTCGGGACGCTTCCCGTGGGGCGCTGCAGGCCGCTCACGCCGGGAGAGCTCGCGCGGCTGAACGACTTGCGTGGGCCGTGATTTTCCCCTATACTCCTGTGGATTAGCCGACCGATGCGCATCAGGAGCTTCTATGAACCTGGACGATTGGCGTTCCAGGATCAATAACCTCGACGAGCAGATCCTCGACCTCCTCAACCAGCGCGGTAGCGCCGCCCTCCAGATCGGCGAGCTCAAGAGGCAGAAGGATCTCCCGTACTTCGTCCCCGAGCGCGAGGCCCAGATCCTCGACCGCTTGGTCGCGCTGAACCCGGGGCCGCTGAGCGCCGAGGCCGTCCGTGCCATTTGGCGCGAGATTCTCTCGGCGTCCCTGGCGCTGGAGCACCCGCTCCCGGTGGCGTATTTCGGCCCGCCAGGCACCAACACCCATACCGCCGCCGCGCGGCGATTCGGGTCTTCGGCGCGGTTCGCGCCGGTGAAGGGCATCGCCGAGGTGTTCGACGAGGTCGAGCGCGGGCGGGCGGTCTTCGGCGTGGTGCCGGTCGAGAACTCGACGGAAGGCGCGATCAACGTGACGCTGGACCGCCTGATCGACGCCGAGGTCTACATCACGGGTGAGGTGACGCTCGACATCACCCACCACCTGGTGTCGCGCGCCGCCGACCTCGGCGAGATCAAGGTGGTCTGCTCCCATCCCCAGGCGCTCACGCAGTGCCGCGAGTGGCTCAACACCAACCTGCCGGACGTGAAGACGGAGGAGACCTCTTCGACCTCGGCGGCGAGTGAGCGGGCGCGGGACGACGCGACCGTGGCGGCCATCGCCTCGGAGATGGCCGCCCGCCTGTATGACGTGCCAATTCTCCGGCAACGGATCGAGGACAACCCCTCCAACTCGACCCGCTTCCTGGTGATCGGCCGGCAGCCCGCGCCGCGCACCGGGCGGGACAAGACATCCATCCTATTCTCCATGAAGAACGAGCCCGGGGTGCTCTACAGCATCCTGCAGCCCTTCGCGGCGCGCCGGCTCAACCTGACCAAGATCGAATCGCGACCGACGAAGCGGCGCCCATGGGAGTACGTCAACTTCGTCGACTTCGAGGGACACCGCGACACCGAAGATGTCCGGGCGGTCCTGGACGAGGTCAAGGAACGCTGCCAATTCCTCAAGGTCCTCGGGTCCTACCCGGCCGCGTAAGGAGCCTCCATGCCTGTGCCCTGGGAATCGCTCGCCAACGACCACATCCTCGGGATCGCGCCGTACGAACCCGGGAAACCGATCGAGGAGCTCGAGCGCGAATTTGGGCTGACCGACGTCATCAAGCTCGCGTCGAATGAGAACCCGCTGCCGCCGTCGGATCGCGTGCTCAAGGCGATCAGCCAGGCCCTCCCGCACCTGAACCGCTATCCGGACGGCGGCGCCTACTACCTGCGCCAGGCCCTCGCCCGCCGTCACGGCGTCACGGCCGATCACATCATTCTGGGCAACGGCTCGAACGACCTGATCGAGCTGGTCGTGCGCGGCTTCCTGCGGGCGGGTGAGGAGGCGGTCATCCCGCATCCTTCCTTCGTCGTGTACCCCATGATCGTCCAGGCGGCCGGCGGCATCCGCGTGGTGGTGACGCTCAAGGACCACAGGCTCGACCTCGAAGCCATGGCCCGCGCCATCACGCCGATGACCAAGGTGGTGTTCATTGCCAACCCGAACAACCCGACGGCGACCATCGTCACGGCCCAGGAGGTCGAGGAGTTCATGGCGCGCGTGCCGGACAAGGTCATCGTGGTGTTCGACGAGGCCTACATCGAGTTCGCCCAGGGGCCGGATTTCCCCGACTCCCTCGGATACATGAAACAGGGGCGCAAGGTCGTCGTGCTTCGGACCTTTTCCAAGGCGGCGAGCCTGGCGGGCCTCCGCGTGGGCTACGGCGTCGCCGACGCCGATTGCGTGGCGCTGCTCAACCGCATCCGCCAGCCCTTCAATGTCAACTCGCTGGCCCAGGCGGCCGCGCTGGCGGCCCTGGAGGACGACTCCCATATCCTCGAGTGCCTGCGGATGATCGAGGCGGGTCGACACTTCCTCTCCGACGAGTTCAACTCGCTCGAGCTCAAGTACGCTCCGTCGCGCGCCAACTTCATCCTGGTCGACGTGGGCCGGAGCGCCTCCGACGTCTTCCAGCGGCTGCTCAAGGAGGGCGTGATCGTCCGCCCGATGACGAGCTTCGGCATGGAGAGCGCCCTCCGCGTCACCATCGGCACCCCGGAGGAGAACCGGCGCTTCATCAAAGCCCTCAAGAAGGTGCTGGCCGAGGGCAAGGGCGCGTGATTCGCCGTCTCTCCGTCGTCGGGCTCGGCCTCCTCGGGGGCTCGGTGGCCAAGGCCGCCCGGGCGGAGGGGCTCGCCGGCGAGGTGATCGGCGTCGGCCGGCGGCGCGAAAGCCTGGAGCCGGCGCTGCGGGACCGGGTCGTGGATCGGATCACCACCGACGTCGCCGACGGCGTGGCGGGCTCGGATTTCTGCGTTCTGGCGGTGCCCGTGGCTACGCTCAAGGCCCTGCTCCCCGTGGTGTGGCGGGCGCTGCCGGCCGACGCGGTTCTCACGGACGTGGGCAGCACCAAGGGCGCCATTGTGCGGGACGCCGAGGCCCTCGGCCGCGCCGCGCCGCGCCACTTCGTCGGCGGCCATCCCATGGCCGGCTCGGAGCGGAGCGGCTACGGAATCTCCCGTGCCGACCTGTTCAAGGACGCGCTGGTCATCCTGACTCCCACGGAGCGGAGCGAGCCTCAGGCCGTCAAACGCGTGAGCGAATTCTGGGAGGCGGTGGGGGCCCGCGTGACGACCATGGACCCTGAGACCCACGACCGCGCCGTAGCGGCGATCAGCCATCTCCCGCATCTGGTCGCGGACGCCCTGGTCGACGCCGTGCTGCGGATGGATCCGCACTTCCTGGACGTGGCGGCGCGCGGCTTCAAGGACACTACCAGGATCGCCGCCTCCGATCCCGTCGTCTGGCGGGAGATTTTCCAGCAGAACCGCGAGGCGTTGGGGGAGGCGCTT
>JBGPZD010000070.1:0-12168 GCA_041493605.1 Methylomirabilia bacterium | reverse complement strand
CGATCGGGGAGAGTGCCGGAAGGGGATATCGCGACCGGCGAGCGACGCATGGCGGCGTGCCTTCGCACGCTACGATTCTGGAGGCGGCATGAAGAAGACTAGGCGAACCAACTGGGACCGGTTCTACGCCGCGCAGATCCGAGATCCCGAGTTCCGCGCCGGCGTCGAGGAGGAGCTGCAGGCCCTGAGGGTCGGCGCCGAGCTCGCGAAGCTGAGGCAGCGGAGGGGCTTAAGCCAGACCCAGCTGGCGGCCAAGGCCGGCATGAGCGGGCCGAACGTGTCTCGAATTGAAACCAGCCCGGGGCAGAATCTCACGCTTCAAACTCTGGGCCGGCTGGCCAGGGCGCTGGGCCGGGATGTCACAATCAGTTTCCCTCGACGCCCAGCCCCCCAACCCGGCGGGAAGCGCGGAACACGACGTTCCTTCTAGATTCCGGTACGGAACGTCCCCGATGGGTGGCTTACACTCCGTCTTTCCACTCGTACATGGTGATGCGCAGGCGGTAGCTGGCCCCGGGGTGCTTGAGCGGCACCTCGAAGTAGGTGCGGCTCAGGAGCGGGACCGTGCCGGGGATCTAGGCGAAGGTGGTGTCGGTGACCTGCCCTGAGGCGTCGAGCGTCTCCACGATCATCCGCACGTTGATGGCCGCCCGCATGTAGTCGTTGTAGAGGAGTGGGCGTTGCGCGCACGTCGCTGGGTACGGACGAAAGTGTGCTAATGTACGTACGGAGGGCTCGGCCATGCGGAAGAAGCTCACGAAGACAGGCAACAGCCTCGCGCTCGTCCTGGACAAGCCTCTGTTGGATCACGTGCGGATCGGCGCCAATACGCCCCTCGAGGTCTCCACCGACGGCGAGGTCATCGTGATTTCGCCCGTGCGGGCCCGGCGCCGGACGGGGAAGCTCAAGCGGGTGGTCGAAGAGGCGCACCGGCGGTACGGGGGGGTGTTCAGGCGGCTCGCCGACTCGTGACGGCGGTCTTCCTGACGCTCGACGAGGTGCTGGCGCTGCACGCGGACCAGATCGAGCGGTACGGGGGCCGGCCGGGCATCCGGGACCTGGGTCTGCTCGAGTCCGCCCTGGCCATGCCGCGCGCGGCGTTCGGGGGCCGGCGGCTCCACGAGAGCCTGCCCGAGATGGCCGCCGCGTACCTCTTCCACCTCGTCCGGGGGCATCCATTCCTCGACGGCAACAAGCGCGTGGGCCTCATGGCGATGTTGGCCTTCCTCGGATTGAACTCCCTGCGACTGCACGCGGCGGAAGCGGAGCTCGTCGAATTGGTGATCGGGGTGGCGACCGGCCGAGTGAGTAAGGCTGAGGTCGCGGTCTTCGTCCAGCGTCACGCCCGCGGGCCGCGGCGGTAGGGCGCGCCACCGGCGCCCGTCAGGGGCTTCGTTTTGCAGGCGGCGGAGGGGGCTTCTGGGCGGCCGGCCCACCGTCGAGCGTGAAGGCGCCCCGGCCGAAGGTGAAGGCGAACACGCGGCCCGTCGTCGGATGGATTCGCACCTCGGACACCGCGACGTTGGGTAACCCGCGCTCCGGCCCCATGTAATCCCAGCGGCGGCCGCCATCGGTGGTGTACCAGAGGCCCACGTCGGTGCCGACGTAGATGACCTGCGGGTTCATCGGGCTCAGGGCGATGGCGTTGTGGGGGAGGTTCGGTGTTCCCGTTCCTTTGAGGTGCGTCCACTGTGGCGACGGGGCGAAGGCGTCGTCCGTCCTGAAGACATGGCCGGGCCGGCCCGGCGTCGCCTCATCGAAGCCGCCCAGGGTGATGTAGAGGATCTTGGCCTCACGGGGATCGAAGGCCAGCGCCGTGACCACTCGCTTGGGCAGTAGCCCCCCGGGGTCCAGATCCTTCCATCCGGAAGGTCCTCCGCCGACGGCCGTCAGACGGAGCTGACCGTCGAGGGTGCCAAAGCCATAGGTGCGGCAGGTCTGATCTGACGGCGCGAAGGCCATGGCGCGGAGCCGCCTCGGCATCTCCGGGCCATTGGCGGTCCAGGCCGGCGGGGCGCCCTTCGTGGCGCTGCTGAAGAAGTCGTCAGTGCGCCAGGGCAGGACGGTGCCCGCCACGAAGACGTCGTCGTTGTGCGGGCATTTCTCCAGCGGCGTGATGAAAGGCTTGGTCAGGGCGGGCGCCCCGAAGACAGGGTCGCCCACGAAGGTCAGCTTGGCGCCGTCGGTGGTCCGGTAAAACCAGGCCCGCTGAGCGGACAAGGCCCAGGACGTCGCGGGCTGGTCCTTGGCAATGGCGCTGGCCCCACCGTCTCCACCGGAGACCTGGCGCCAGAGCGGACTTTTCGTCCAGCGCGCCGTGCCGTTGTCCTGGCTGCCGGCCAGGGCCACGTTCTCGTCCGTCGGGTCGATGGTCCCGTGCCAGATCTGGTTCGTGGCCAGTCCCTCGTTGTGGCCATCCCAGGTGCGGCCGCCATCGCCCGTGCTCCACACGCCGCCGTCATTGCCCACGATGAGCCGGCCGCCGGCCCACGCCAGCGCGTGCTGGTCCACGTGAATGCCGGTGGGCTTCATGGGGTCGCCGCTCACCTTGCTCCAGCCGCTGCCGTCGAAGCGCCACAGCTCAAAGCCGCCCGCGTAGAGCGCATCCGGGTTCTGGGGGTCCACGCTCAGCACGTGCGAGTACCAGCACTGGAAGGCGCAGTAGTTGTCCTTGCCCGTCGCACCGAGCGTGCGGGCGCTGGCAATCTCGCGCCACGCGGGCGTGGCCGCCCAGGCATCGTCCGTGCGCCAGAGGCCGAGCAGGTCGCCCCCATTGCCGTCGGCATCGGGCGTGCGCTGGATGCTGACGTAGAGGACGTCGGGCCTGGACGGCGCGATGGCGAGTTCGATCCGCCCGACGGCGCCGCCCGCCGTCCATGGGCCCTTGATCCTGTGCCAGCTCTTCCCCGCCTCCGTTGACCGGTAGACGTCATTGGCCCGGGCATCGCCGCAGACTGCGCCGATCCCCGCATACTGCTGGGAGAAATCCTTCGGGTGCACGACGAGGCTGGTGGCGTCGCCGGGGAGCCTCTGCACCCATGTCCCCTCGTAGCCGCCATGCGTGGACGTCCAGATCCCCCGCGGCGCCGGCCGGCCAGGAGTGCTGGCCACGCCGGCGTGTGCCGTGGCGGCCACGAGGGCCTTGGGATTCGAGGGATCCACGGCCAGATCGCTGAAGGCGACGCCCGAGAACTCCCTGACCGCGAGCGGCGCCCACGTCCGGCCGCCGTCCTGGGACTTCAACAGCCCCTCTCCGCCGTACGTGCTGCGGGAGAAGACGGCCTCGCCCGTGCCCGCGTAGACGATGCGTGGGTCGCTCGGGGCGAAGGCGATGGCGCCCATCGCCAGTGAAGCCTGGTCGTCGGTACGCGGCGCCCAGCTTTGCCCCGCTTTCCGCGTCTCCCAGATGCCGCCATGAGCGGCGCCGATGAGCCAGTGGCGTTGGCCGCCGGGATCCACGGCCACAGCAGCCACGCGCCCACTGACATGCCGGATGTCTTGCCTCTCTGAAGTGGTTGCCATTGCCGGCGCCGGACCAATGCTGGTCCAGCGCGGCTCCGGCGGCCGCGGGGGCCGTGAGGCCTTCAGCTTGGCGGCCAGCTCGAGCGCGACGAGGCGGGCGCCGCGCGGGACGGTTTCCCCTGGGAATGTGCTCTTCGAGAATTGCCACGTGAACCGCCCCAATGGCCCCTCGGCGGTGAAGGTGCTGCAGACCTCCTTCATCGGCGGCAGCGCGTCTTGTGGCGCCGCGGGCGGCGGGGTCCCGCAGGCCGTGAGCAGGGCGACGGCGCCCGTCCACGCCAGAGAGAGTCGGGGCCAGTGTCTCGGAGACATCAATGCCCTTCGAGCGCTCACGGAGGGGAGAGTGTGTCTCGGCGGCGGGCCTGTCAAGGGCGGAGTCCCGCGCCGAAGTCATGGTGGGGGGACGGTAGCGTACTGAGGAGGCTGAGCTATCCCCCGTCGCGCCACTCGTACATGGTGATGCGCAGGCGGTAGCTGGCCCCGGGGTGCTTGAGCGGCACCTCGAAGTAGGTGCGGCTCAGGAGCGGGACGGTGCCCTGGATATAGGCGAAGGTGGTGTCGGTGACCTGCCCTGAGGCGTCGAGGGTCTCCACGATCATCCGCACGTTGATGGCGGCGCGCATGTAGTCGTTGTAGAGATAGCCTTCGATCTCGGGCCGGCCCTTTCTATCCTGGCCCACCTGATATTCAAAGTGGAGCAGGGGATGAATGCCCGAGGGGCTGATGATGGGGGCGGCCCCGGCCGGGGTAGACCCGAGCGCCAAGATGAGGGCCAGGGCGAGTGTCAGGTGGATCTTCATGGGGGATCTCCTTGTCCCTTAGATGCGCGGGGCGGGACCCGAGGTTCCCGCTCGCCGGGCCGAGCGCCCGCCAGCGGGCCAGATCGGGGCTGCGGGGTCTGCTGAGGTGTCTGGCGGGTTGACTGGGGCGGGGCTATCGTCTAGCATCGGCTCCGAGGTTCGGGCCGGCTGTCACCCCGACTCAACGAAGAGGGGAACCTGGTGGCCGACAAGGCGCTGACGCTGACCGAGCACCTGGCCTCCCAGCAGGCGTTTCTCTCGCCCGCCATCGCCCCCAACGTCGCCGCCATCATCGGCCGCATCGGCCGCGTCGCCGGCGTCATCTCGCAGGAGCTGGCCCACGCCGCCTTCCACGACCGCCAGGGCTATCTGGGCGGCACCAACGCCAGCGGCGACAAGGTCATGAAGCTCGACCTCTGGGCCCACGAGACGATGCTGGCCGCTCTCCGCGGCACGGGGGCCTGCGCCGCCTTGATCTCGGAGGAAGCGCCCGAGCCGGTCGAGATCCCCGAGGCCGGCGGCGCCCATGCGCTGGTCGTCTGCACCGATCCCGTGGACGGCTCCTCCAACCTCGACGTCGGCAGCTCGGTCGGGACCATCTTCGGGCTCAGGCCCTCGGGCGGCCGGCGGCCGGCCGGGCCCGCCGGGCTTGGGCGCGGCACCGAGCAGGTGGCGGCGGGCTATGTCATGTACGGCCCGGCCACGATCCTGGTCTACACGGTGGGGCAGGGGACTCACGGCTTTACTCTCAATCGAGATACAGGTGAATTCCTCCTCACCCACCCGCATATCCGCATCCCGAAAAAGGGCAAGACCTACGGCATCAACGAGGGCAACTTCAATGCCTGGCACCCGGGCCAGCGGGCCTTTGTGGAATACTTGAAGATACGGGACAAGGCGACGGGCCGGCCCTACTCCCTGCGGTACTCTGGAGCCATGGTGGCCGACGTCCACCGGACCCTGCTCGACGGCGGGCTCTTCATGTACCCGGCCGACTTCACGGACCCGGCCAAGCCCAAGGGCAAGCTCCGCCTGCTCTACGAGGTCGCGCCCATCTCGCTGGTGGTCGAGCAGGCGGGCGGGCGCTCGAGCACGGGCACCGAGCGCTGCCTCGAGCTCGAGGCCAAGGAGTACCACCAGCGGGCCGCCGTGATCCTGGGCAGCCCGGACGACGTTGCCAAGGCCGAAGAGTTCTACCGCCGGTGACCGGCGAGCCAAGAAAGGACGCGACGGCGATGGGAAAGCGGGTACGCGAAATCCTGAGCGGGTACGCGAGCGACAGCCCGGGGACCCGGACCAATCTGGCCCGGCTGCTGAACCACGGCCGGCTGGCCGGGACGGGGCGGCTCGTCATCCTGCCGGTGGACCAGGGCTTCGAGCACGGCCCGGCGCGGAGCTTCGCCGTCAATCCGCCCGGCTACGACCCGACCTACCACTTCCAGCTGGCCATCGACGCCGGCTGCAACGCCTACGCGGCGCCGCTGGGCTTTCTCGAGGCCGGCGCGGCCGAGTTCGCCGGCGAGATCCCGCTCATCCTCAAGATGAACAACCACGACGTGCTGAACGACGAGAAGGACCCGCTCTCGGCGGTCACGGCGTCGGTCAAGGACGCGCTCCGGCTAGGCTGCGTGGCCGTCGGGTTCACCATCTACCCGGGCTCGTCCCATGCCCAGGTCATGTACCAGCAGTGCCGCGAGATGATCGCCGAGGCCAAGGCCCACGGCCTCGTGGCCGTCGTCTGGTCCTACCCGCGCGGCTCGGCGCTCTCCAAGGAAGGCGAGACGGCCATCGACGTGGTCGCCTACGCCGCCCAGATCGCCGCCCAGCTGGGCGCCCACGTCATCAAGGTCAAGCCCCCGACCCCGCACATCGAGCAGGCCGAGGCCAAGAAGGCCTATGAGAAGGCCGGCGTGCCGGTCTCGACCCTGGCCGAGCGCGTGCGCCACGTGGTCCAGGCGGCCTTCGACGGCCGGCGCATCGTCATCTTCTCCGGCGGCGCCACCAAGGAGAACGACGAGGCCATCTTTGAAGAGTGCCGCGCCATCCGCGACGGCGGCGGCTTCGGCTCCATCATCGGGCGCAACTCGTTCCAGCGGCAGCGGGACAAGGCGCTGGCCTTCCTCTCGACCGTGATGAAGATCTACTCCGGCGAGGTGAAATAGCCGGGGTGCCGACCGCTCCTCCCACCGAGGCGCAGGTCCGCGACTACCTGCGCACGCTCTCCAACTGGGGGCGCTGGGGCCCAGACGACGAGCTGGGGACGGTCAACCTGATCACGCCGGCCAAGCGCGTGCAGGCCGCCGGGCTCGTGCAGGAGGGCGTGAGCGTCACCTGCGCCCGGCCCCTCGTCACCGACATCACGGCCGACACCACCTTCCAGCCCCTGCGCTTCATGGTGGATTCGGGCGAGGGGCGGGAGCACGAGTCCCACGAGCGGACCCTCCAGCGCCGCGGCGCCTCCGAGTTCATCGGCATGGTGTTCCACGGCTACACCGTCACCCACGTGGACGCGCCGCCCCACTACTTCTGGGAAGGCAAGTTCTACAACGGCCGGCCCTCGAGTCTCGTGACCTCGCGCGAGGGCGCCACCGTCAACTCCATCGAGGCGCTGCACGACGGCGTCGTGAGCCGCGGCGTGCTGCTCGACGTCGCCCGCGCGCGCGGGGTCAAGTGGATGGAGCCGGGGCAGGGCGTGATGCCGGAGGATCTGGAGGCCGCCGAGAAGGCGGCGGGGGTGCGCGTGGAGCCGGGCGACATCCTGCTCGTGCGCACCGGCTACTATGCGCGGCGGCTCGCCGAGGGCCCGGTGCACCCGCTCAAGGCGGGCTCGCCGGCGCTCCACGTCGCCTGCTGTCCCTGGCTGCGCGAGCGCGGGGTGGCCATGCTCGGCACCGACACTCACAACGACGTCACGCCGCCGCCCTACCCCGCGATCGGCAACTCCTTCCACGTGGTGTCGCTGGTGGCCATGGGGCTCTGGCTCATCGACAACGCCAACCTGGAGGACCTGGCCCAGGCCTGCGCCCAGCGCAACCGCTGGCAATTTCTGCTGGCCGTGTGCCCCCTGCGCCTGTGCAACGTCACCGGCTCGCCCGTCAACCCCATCGCGGTGTTCTGAGGTTCGTCCTCGCTCGCGCTTGACCCGGTCGAAGCGTCTGGCTATAGTCCATCCGCGTGGCCCAGAACCGATCTCACCCGCACGACGAGAGGAGCATCACCATGATGAAGCGCCTGCTGATCGCTAGCGTCTCCAGCCTCTTCCTGATCACCGCCGCCGCGGCTCAGCAGCCGGCCCCCGCGCAAGTGGCGCAGGCCGCCGGCGAGGATCAGGCGCTGCCGAAGGGCTTCAAGACCACCCCGGTGCTCAAGAGCAGCATGACCGCCAGCAACATGCCCGTGGAGTACCCGAAGACGGGGAAGGCAGAGATCGTCTCGGTAATCGGCGAGCTCGAGCCTGGCGGGCGCACGGCCCTGCATCAACACCCGGTGCCTGTCTTCGTCTACGTGCTGGAGGGCACGATCACCGTGCAGGCCCAAGGCGGACAGCCGCGGGAGTACAAAGCGGGACAGGCCTACATCGAGGACATCAACCACTGGCACCAGGCGTCCAACAAAGGTGGCGCACCGGTGAAGATCCTGGTCATCTTCTCGGGAGAGCAGGGCAAGCCCACGACCGTCAATGCCAAGTAGATAGACCGCGCTCGGCACGATCCCGAAGGCCACGCGCCTGAGCGTGCCGACGCTGGTCCTGGTGGGCGCCAGGACCGTGCCACGCTACCGACGGATGACCGAGCTGGTTGCCGAGCACGTCCCCGGGGCGCGCTTGGAGATCCTGCCCGAGGCCGGCCACATGTCCCCGCTGACCCATCCCGAGGAGGTGGCCGCGGCGCTCGAGCGGCACCTGAAGGGCATGATGGCGTAAGCGCTTCGGCTCCACCCGGAGCCGCTCATGCGAGAAGGATGAGGCGAAGCTGAGAGGAACCCTTACCCGGTCGGCGAGAAGGCGAAGAGGTTCAGCCTACGACTGATCAGCGCGCGTGAGGTTGCGGTACCAGCCTCCCGACAGGACGAAGCGGGGAAACGTCACCCACTGCTCGGCCACGAAGCGGCTGACGAAGTCGGCGGGGCCGTCGAAGGGCGTCGGCGTCTCACGCTCGAGCCGGTGCCCGCGGCCCTGGGCCACGAGCGCGGCCACCATGCAGGCCGCCGCGAGAACCACCGCGGCCCCGGAGGCCCGGATCGCCGCGTACGCCAGGATAACCGTGCCGATCTGGAAGAGCGGGACCGCGACGATGTGGAGCAGGAGGTTGGCGCGGTCGCGGTGTTTGGCGGAGTAATCGCTCCACTGCCACTCGAGCAGGCGTGGTCGAAGCATGGCTTACCTCTATCCCACCCGTCGGAACGCGTCAAGCCGCACTGGAACATGTCTGCGGGGTTCCAGGCGGGCGGGGGGTATAATCTCCATATGAGACTCTCAGGATCGGCGTTCCGGCTGGTCGCGGTGGTGCTCGTGGTGGCCCTGGCGCTGACCGTCGCCGTCCCCGCGAAGGCGGACGCGATGGATCCGTTTACGATCATGGCCATCGCCTCGGCCGGGGTCGTGGTCCTCATCCTGGTCGTCTACCTGATCGTCGCCAACGTCAGCGACAGCCGCCGCGCCGCAGGCGACCGGCCCGTGTACCTGGCGTGCGTGGAGACCGCCGAGGCGCCGCGCGCCTGCTGGCAAACGTCCCAGACTCCCGCGGAGATCGCGGCCGACCTCACCGCCGCCCCGGTGCTCGTTCCGGCCCCCGTCCAGGGTCCCTGAAACCCCGCCGGGGCCTGCATCCCCGGGGCCCACTTCGGCATCTAATCGGTTGATATGAGCGACCAGCCGACCCCTTCGACGGACCTTCGATCCTTCCTCGCCCGCGCCATGAAGGAATTCCCCTTCGCCTGCGAGTTCAGCCTGGCGCCGCTGGTGGCGTTCTGGGAGCGGGCGGCGCGGGAGGACTCGGCCCAGGGCGCGATGGCCCGCGCCATTCAGGAGCGCCTCCGGCAGGCGCCCGAGCTGGCCCAGCCCGTGTTCGATCCCGACCGGCTCGACGCGCACCGCGATCTGCTGGCGGCCCTGATGGCGGCCATCTTCCCGCCCGCCTCCTGGGCGCTGGACTTCGGCGCCGCGATCTTCCCGTTCTATCTCAAGGGCTTTTTCGCCACGCCGTCCTTCCGGGCCACCTTGCTCGGGCCGGACGACATGCCGCGCGGCCGGCTCAATGTCGACCCCCAGACCCTGATCAGGATGCGGCTGCTGAACGGCTACTCGCTGATCCTCAAGCGCGTCTACGACATGGAGCTGGTCGTGGATTTCCCGGTCGTGTTCACCGTGACCTGCCCCGAGACCGGGCTCGAGCGTCATTTCAAGACGAGCTTCGATCAACGCTTCGTCGAGGTCGAGACCATCGGCCCGGCGCCCGCCCTCGATGCCGACGCCCGCCAGCGCCTGCGGTCCCGGATCACCGACGTCGAGGTGCTGCAGGAGCTCCTGCCGCCGTCGAGCTTCCGGTTCCGGGGGTTCTCCATCGTGAAGGCGGTCGAGGTCACGGACCAGGAAGTGATCTCGGCGCTCAAGCGGGACCTGATCGACAAGGAGTCCATCGTCTCGACCGCCCACTTCCAGGCCCTCGAGCAGAAGCTCCGCACGCTCTTCCGCCGCCCGCGGCTCTCACTGTCTCTCGCGGCCATCGAGGGCGGCCGGGTGCTGAAGCTCAACTCGGGCGCGCAGCTCGAGCACTCGTGCATCTTCGCGGACTCGGCGCACCACAAGGTCCAGGACTTCGCGGGCACCATTTGGCAGCGGGCCGCCCTCGAGCGGCGCCCGCTCATCATCGACGACCTGGAGGACTATCCCGGGCGCACGTGCTTCGAGGACGAGCTCCTCAGGGTCGGCGCGCGGAACATCGTGGTGGCGCCCCTGTTCTATAAGGACGCGCTCATCGGCACGCTCGAGCTCGTCTCCCCGAACCCGGGCGACCTCAACGCGACCCACGCGCCCAAGCTCGAGGAGATCCTGCCGCTCTTCTCGATGGCCGTGAAGCGGAGCGTGGATGAGCTCAACGGCCGCGTGCAAGCCTTCATCAAGGACAAGTTCACGGCCATCCACCCGGTGGTGGAGTGGCAGTTCCGCAAGGCCGTCCTGGACGCCATCGAGCGGAAGGCGCCGGATGGCGCCGGCCCGAGCGAGATCGAGCCCATCGTCTTCCGGGAGGTGCATCCGCTCTACGCGCTCACGGACATCCGCGGCTCCTCCACCCATCGCGCGTGGGCGATCCAGGCGGACCTGCTGGCCCAGCTGGGCCTCGCCCGGGACGTGATCCGCGCCGCCCACGAGGCGCGCCGGCTGCCCATCCTGGATCAGCTGGCCCACCGGATCGACGGCCATGCCGCCGAGCTCGAGGTGACGCTCCGCTCGGGGGACGAGCTGGCGCTGGTCGGCTTCCTCCGCCGCGAGATCGAGCCGCTATTCGACCACCTGGGCACGTTCGGCCCCGAAGTCCGCCAGCGGATCGACGCCTACCGCACCGCGCTCGACCCGCAGCTGGGCGCGTTGTACCGCCAGCGCAAGGCCTTCGAGGAGAGCATGACGCTCATCAACGACACGATTTCCGCATACGTGGACCTGGAGGAGCAGGCCGCCCAGGCCATGTTCCCGCACTACTTCGAGAAACAGCGGACCGACGGTGTGGACTACAGCATTTACGTGGGCGCGTCGTTGATCGAGGACGGGCGCTACGACCCCCTCTACCTTCGGAACCTGCGGCTCTGGCAGCTCATGGTGGCCTGCGGCGCGGCCCTTCGCGCCGACCGGCTGAAGGAGCGCCTGGCGGTGCCGCTCGAAGTGACCAGCCTCATCCTGGTCCAGCACGCGCCGCTGTCCATCCGGTTCCGGTTCGACGAGAAGCGCTTCGACGTGGACGGCGCCTACAACGTGCGCTACGAGATCATCAAGAAGCGGATCGACAAGGCCGTGATCAGCGGCACGAGCGAGCGGCTGACCCAGCCAGGCAAGATCGCCGTCGTCTATTCCCAGAACAGCGAGGCCGCGGAGTACCGGAACTACATCGTCTACCTGCAGAAGCTCGGCTACCTCACGCGAGACGTCGAGGAGCTCGATCTCGAAGAGCTGCAGGGCGTGCCGGGCCTCCGGGCCTTGCGCGTCACGGTGGACCTGGCCAACGCCCACGTGGACACGGCGGCGGCCCTGGCCGGCGCCGCCGCGCAGGTGGACACGACCGCCCGCCGCTAGCCGCCGCCTGTCCCGGAAAAGAAAACGGCCGGCGGGGGATTCCCCGCCGGCCGTCGCGCGTTCAGCGCCCGCCGCGACTACTTCATCTTGCTGCCGTCGTAGATCTCGCCGAACCGCACCCACTCCTTGCCGTCGAACTTGGCCAACTGCTCCTGCTCGATGGGCGCGAAATCGGTCGCGCTCGTATTGATCTTGACCCCGGGCAGCAGCATCGGCACCTCGAAGTCCTTGAGGCTCGCGGCCTGCTTCATCACGTTAGCCCGCGAGAGATCGTTGCCGCACTGCTTGAGCACCTGGACCATGGTCTGGGCCACCGAGTAGCCGTAGACGTTGGCGGAGTCGGCCAGGTTGCCGTCCGGGTAGTACTTCCCCATGAAGGCCAGCCAGTCGAGAAAGGCCTTGTCGTTCTTCCACTGCGGGTCGGTGGGATCCTTGATGTAGGCGGTGGTGATGAGTCCCTGGGAGGCCTCGAGCCCCGCCGGCTTGAGCACCGAGCCGACCGAGGCCGAGACGTTGTTGAGGAACTGGGTCGGCCGCCAGCCGATTTCGAAGGCCTTCTTG
>JBGPZD010000113.1:0-6422 GCA_041493605.1 Methylomirabilia bacterium | reverse complement strand
TGCCGGCGTCGCGGATCGCGTCGCGCCGCCGCTATGGCAACCGCATTCGTGCGCCATGGTGAATCCTCCTTGGCTCAAAGCATACGGGTGGCGCGCGGGGGCGCCTATGACGGCCGTCATAGGTGGTGAAGGCGGGAACAAGCGCGAGGGGCGCGGGGCTAGCGAGCCGAGGGCGCCGCCGCGGGCGGCATGCGCACCCGCCACCACATGTTCAGCGCGAAGAGCAGGGCGCCGGCCAGCTGGCCGAGCCCGCCGGCCGCGACCAGCCATCGGACGCCGGGAAGACCCGCGAGGGCGACCACGAGCTCGGCTCCCGCGCGCAGCGCGGTGGCCGCCGTCACGATCCAGTACACGGCTTCTGCGAGTTCGGGCCGGTAGCGCGTGCCCTCCCGCGCGGGCCGCGGGAACATCCAGGTGGCCACGCCCATGACCATCATCAGCATGAAGCCCACGAGCAGCAGGTGGGTGTGGACCGTGATGAGCAGCCGCGGGGGATTGGTGTCGAAGAGAAACTCGTCCACGACGATCCAGGCGCCCAGCGCCAGGCCCGCCATCAGGAAGACGAAGCTGGTCTTGATGTAGCGCCGGATGAGCGGCGTCACCTCAGTCCGCCTCGCCCCCGGCCAGGGCGCGCAGGGCTTCCACATCCGCCACGCGCAGCCGGGCGCCGTCGTCAGCGAGCAGGCCGTCCTTGAGCCAGCGGCTCACGATCCGAATGGTCGTCTCCACCGTCGTCCCCGTCATGTCGGCCAGGCTCTGCCGGGTCAAGTGGAAGGGTAGGGTCAGGCCCTGGGTGCTCCGCGCGCCGTCGCGCTCGGCCAGACGCAGGAGCGCCGCCGCCAGGCGCGCCTCGACGGGGTCCACGGACAGCGACTTGACCGAATCGTGCGCCTGGCGCAGCCGGCGGCCGATCATCAGCGCCAGCTCCTTGATGAGCGTCGGGTGGCGCTCGGTCAGCGCGTTGACGGCCTCCGCGGGGACCTTGAGGACCACGGTCGGCTCGGTGGCCTGAGCGGCCGCGGGGTAGGGGCGGCGCTCGAGCACGGCCACGCCGCCGAAGATCTCGCCCGGCCCGACCAGCTCGAGCACCACGTCCTTGCCGGCCTTGGAGTGGCGGACGATCTTCACGCGGCCGGTCTTGACCAGACAGAACCACCGCGCCGGGTCGCTCTCCATGAAGACGAAATCGCGCGGGCGGTAGGACTCCTGGATTGCGACAGCGCCGAGGGCCTCGACCTCCCGCGCCGGCAGGCCGGCGAACACGGGATTCTGCCGGAGGAGCGCCGCCGCATCCTTGGCTGGCATCGGCAGCAGAATAGCACGGCGGGCCGTC
This sequence comes from Methylomirabilia bacterium, assembly GCA_041493605.1. Lineage (GTDB taxonomy): Bacteria > Methylomirabilota > Methylomirabilia > Rokubacteriales > CSP1-6 > DASSSH01. The sequence goes on along the minus strand of JBGPZD010000113.1, from coordinate 5,089 downwards.
GGGCGCGGACGCCCCACCTGAGGTGAACGCTCCCCACACGCGCGCGAGTCCCGCCTCGTAAGCCGCTGAATTATCGCGCCGACTCCGTGGCACCGCGGTTGCACCTTTCTCCAGGTCGTCCGGCTGCACGTTGGCCGGAGTCATTCTCGCGAGGAGGCAGCCATGCGAGTCAGGGATCTGATGAGTCGGGGCGTCGTCACCGTCGGGCCGTCGGACTCGTGCCAGGAAGCCGTGGCGCGGATGCACCAGGCGCGGGTGCGGCACCTGCCGGTGGTCAACCGCGAGGGTGGGCTGGTGGGCGTCGTCACCGACCGGGATCTGCGCCATCACCTCTTCTCCCCGCGCGTGTTCAAGGAGCTGGGGGCCACGTCGCTCGACATCCTCCTCAAGGCCGTGCCGGTCGCCGAGATCATGTCGACGCCGGTGGTGAGCGTGGACGTGGACGAGGACCTCGGCGAGGCGGCGCGGACAATGCTCGAGGACAAGGTCGGCTCGCTGCCGGTCCTGGAGCGCGGCCGGGTGGTCGGCATCCTCACCGAGACCGACCTGCTGCGCCAGATCTGCCGGGCGGATGCCGAGTGCTCGCCTGGGATGGCGGAGATCGTCGTCTCCTACCCGTGAGCCCGCGGCACCGGGCCAGGGCCTGATGGCGGCTCACCCGGCGGCCCACCTCTTGGGCCGCGACTGGCACGCGTTCCCCCCCGAGGACGCGCTCGCCCAGCTGGGCACCGATTCCGAGCGCGGGCTCGCGGTTGAGGAAGCGCGCCGCCGGCTCGAGCGGGTCGGGCCTAACCGCGTCGGCGATCATCCCGAGACGCCGCTCTGGCGACTGGCCCTCACCCAGTTCCGCAGTCTGGTCGTCCTGCTGCTCCTGGCGGCCGCCGCCGTCGCCTGGGCACTGGGCGAGCGGGCCGAGGCCCTGGCCATCCTCGCCGCCCTCGTGCTCAACGCCGCCATCGGCTTCGGCTCTGAGTGGCGGGCCCGCGTGTCGCTGGCCCGGCTTCGCGATCTCGGGGTGCCCCATGCGCTCGTGCGCCGCGACGGCCGCGTCACGCGCGTCCCCAGCGCCGCCATCGTGGCGGGCGATCTGATCGTCCTCGAGGCGGGCGCTCAGGTCCCGGCCGACGCGCGGCTCGTGCGCAGCGCCGCACTGCGCGTCACCGAAGCGGCGCTCACGGGCGAGAGCGACGCCGTCGAGAAGAACGCCGCGACACCGCTGGCGCCGGACACGCCGCTCGGCGACCGGCGGACCATGGTCTATCTGGGCACGACGGTCCTGGCCGGCAGCGCGGTCGCGGTGGTGACAGCGACGGGTCTGGCCACCGAGCTCGGGCGCATCGGCCAGCTCGTGGCGCTGGCCGGCGAGCGCGCCACGCCGCTCGAGCGGCAGGTCGAAGCCCTCGGCCGCCGCCTCATGGCCCTGGCCCTCGGCATCTGCGCCGTCGTCGGGCTGGCCGGCATCCTTCACGGCGAGCCCTTGGGCCTCATGCTGGAGACGGCCATCAGCCTGGCCGTCGCGGCCATCCCCGAGGGGCTGCCGGCCGTCACCACGGTCGCACTGGCCGCCGGGCTGTGGCGCCTGGCCCGTCGCGGCGCCCTCGTCAGGCGGCTGCCCGCGGTGGAGACGCTCGGCTCGACCACCGTGATCTGCGCCGACAAGACCGGCACGATGACCGAAAACCAGATGACGGTGGTCGAGCTGCGTCTGGACGGCCGGACGGTGGGCGTGACGGGCGGCGGCCGCTCCGCCACCGGCGCCTTCCTCGAGGGCGGCGCCCCGGTCGCGCCGCTCGCCGATCCCCACCTGCTGCTGCTCCTCACCGTGGGCGCCCTCGTCAACGACGCGAGCGCCGAGCCCGGACGCGACGGGCTCGAGCTGCACGGCGATCCCACCGACGCGGCGCTGCTGGTCGCCGCGCTCAAGGCGGGGCTCGAGTCGGCGTCGCTCGGACGGGCCTGGCCGCGGCGCCGCGAGATCCCCTTCGACCCGGCCACGCGGCTGATGGCGACCTTCCACCAGATGCCCGGTGGCGGTCCGGTCATGCTGGTCAAGGGCGCGCCGGGCGTGCTGCTCGAGCTCTCCCGCCGGCGCTACAGTGATGGGGGCTCGGTCCCGCTCAGCTCGCAGGATCGCGAGAGCCTCCTCGAACAGAACCGCGCCATGGCCCGCGAAGGGCTCCGCGTCCTCGCGGTGGCCTGGCGCCCGGTGGAGTCCGTCGAGGACGCCCGCGTCGAGGGCCTGACCTTCCTCGGGCTGGTGGGCCTGGCCGATCCCCTGAGGTCCGGCGTCAAGGAAGCCATCGCCGCGTGCGGCCAAGCGGGCATCCGCACCATCATGCTGACCGGCGACCAGCAGCCCACCGCCGAGGCCGTGGGACGCCGTCTCGGGATCGAGTCCGGTTCGATTCGCAGCCGGGTCAGCCCCGAGGGCAAGCTCGCGCTCATCGAGGCGCTCCAGGCCGAGGGGCAGGTGGTCGCCATGACGGGCGACGGCGTCAACGACGCGCCCGCCCTGGCCCGCGCCGACATCGGCGTCGCCATGGGCCGGCACGGCACCGACGTGGCGCGCGAGTCCGCCGATTTGGTCCTCACCGACGACAACTTCGCCAGCCTGGTGCACGCCGTGGAAGAAGGGCGCGTCATCTACGCCAATCTGCGGAAGGTCATCCATTTCCTGTTCTCGTGCAACCTGTCCGAGATCATCACGATCTTCGCCGCCATCCTGCTCGGGCTGCCGGTTCCGCTGCTGCCGCTGCAGATCCTGTGGGTCAACCTGGTGACCGACATCCTGCCGGCCATGGCGCTGGTCCGTGATCCCTCCGAGCCCGACGTCATGCGGCGCCCGCCCCGCGATCCCCGCGAGGCCCTGATCACCTGGCGCTTCGGCGCCCGGATGCTGGGCGAGGGCGCGCTGCTCGCCGCCGGCGCGCTGAGCGCCTATCTCTGGGTGGTGTGGCAGGCCGGGGCCGGGCCGCGGGCCAGCACCATGACGTTCATGGCCCTGGTGCTCCTGCATCCGTTCCAGGCCATGAACTGCCGCTCCGACCAAGTTGGATGGTGGCGGCTGCCGCCCAATCCCTGGATCTGGGTCTCGCTCGTGGTGCTGCTTGGGCTGCAGTGGCTTTCCGTGTCCGCGGCGCCGCTGTCCCGGTTGCTCACCACCGTTCCGCTGGCGGGCGGCGATTGGCTGGTCCTGGCCGCCGGCGTGCTCTGGCCGGTTGTCGCGCTGGAAATCGTCAAAGCCAGCCGCGGCCGGTCGCTGGGGCAGCCGCGCCCCACTCCGACGGATTCCGCGGCCGCACCCTGAACGAAATCCCGCGGTATCATTGACGTTGCGTCTTGGCATCGAGGTTGCTCAATTGTTTGGTCTGTCGAATGTGAACCCCTAGACCAAGGAGTGGCGATGACACTCGAATTCAGGGGAGTCGAGATCAGCGGCGTTCAGAGGGACCCGGTGCTCCTCGCCCATGTGAAGAAGCAGGTGGGCGCCGCGCTGTCTCTGCTCAAGGTCAGGCCGGTGGGCGCCCAGGTGAGCTTCTTCGACGACAACGGACCCAAGGGCGGCTTGGCGATGCGGTGCGCCATCACCGTGCGACTGCCCTACCGGCCCAGCGTGCGCGTCGAGCACACGGCCGAGACCGAGCGGCTGGCCTTCGACGGCGGCTTCGCCACGCTCGAGCGCCTGCTCGAACGGTACCGCGAGCGCGACCGCGACAACCGGCGCCACCCCAAGAAGTACTTCGTCGCCAAGCGGCTGATCGAGAGCCCGCCCGCGCCTCGGGTCAGGGGACCACGGAAGACGGGGTAGGGCGCCCGCGAAAGGAGCACACCATGGCAAAGAGAATTCTGCTGCCGCTCGACCGGTCCGCGCTCGCGGAGTCCCTGGTGCCGGTGGTGTCCGATGCCGCACGGGGCGGCGGGGCCACCGTCCGCCTGCTCTACGTCGCCCCGGAGCCGGAGAATCGGGTGAACGAGGACGGCGTGGTGGTCGCCTATACCGACCAGGAGACGGAACGCCTCGAAGCGGAGGGATTGGACTACCTGCGCACGGTCGAGGCGCGCTTCGACGGCGCCGCCGTCGAGTGCGCGGTGCGGTTCGGCGATCCGCTGTCCGAGATCCTGCGCGAGGCCCAGACGTTTGGCGCCGATCTGATCGCCGTGACCACGGCGGGGCGCGGCGGGATGGGGCGGGCGCTCCTGGGCAGCGTGGCCGAGCAGGTGTTCAGGCGGGCGGAGGCGCCGGTCATGCTGCTCCGGCCCGGGCGCCACGGGGGTGTCTGAGACCGATCCGAGTTCCTGAGGAGAGCCATGAACTTCAGCGTGCGGCTGGCCGAGTTGTCGAAGATCACCGGCGCGCCGGCGCCGGTCGTGAGCGTGTATCTCAACACCCGCTGGGTCGACGAGCACCAGCGGGGCCGCGTGCGGGTGTTCCTCAAGAACGAGCTGCGCAAGGCGCGCCAGTCGGCGGCCGGCCGCGTATCCGGCGCGGATCTCGACTGGATCCAGGCCGAGGGCGAGGCGCTGATCAGTCAGGCGCGCACGCCCGACGCCCACGGCGTGGCGCTGTTCGCCTGTGAGGCGCTGGGGCTGCGCGAGGTGCTGCTGGTGCGCGTGCCGTTCGAAGACAGTTTCGTCGTGTCCGATGCCCCGGCGCTGCGGCCGCTGGCGGCCCTGCTGGAGGACGCGCCCACCACCCTGGTCGTGTTCGTGGACGCCGAGCGGGCCCGCCTTATCCCGCTCACCCCGGCCGGCGCGGAGGAGGAGCTGACGCTGGAGAACGAGCCGCCGCCACATCCGCGCTCCGAGGGCTGGCCCGCGCGGGCCTATTCGCACTACCGGAAGCACATCCTCGACATGCGGCGGCCGCACTTCGAGGCGGTGGCCGAGAGCCTGACCCAGCTCGCCGACGGCCACGGCGCCCAGCGCATCGTCCTGGCCGGCGAACCGAGGAACGTGGCCGGTTTGACCAAGGTCCTGCCGTCCCGGCTCGCGGCGCGCATCGTCGGCACGGTGGCCGGCGCCCGATTCGATACGGCCGCCGCCCTCGTGGGCCGGGCCGCCGAGCTGATCTCACAGCTCGAGGGGCAGC
>JBGPZD010000087.1:0-9081 GCA_041493605.1 Methylomirabilia bacterium | reverse complement strand
TGACGGCATGGGCCAGTACGAGCGCCACGTCTTCGTCTGCACGTCGGGCGAGACCTGCCCGACCCAGGGAGACGTCGAGAAGTTCGTGAAGCTCCTCCGCGCGGGGGCGGCGGCGGCCGGCCGGACGGTCGAGGTGCGCATCAACAAGGCGGGCTGTTTCTCGCAGTGCGGCCACGGGCCCATGATGGTCGTCTACCCCGAGAACGTCTGGTACTCGGGCGTCCAGGAGTCCGACCTGCAAGAGATCCTCGACTCGCACATCCTGGGCGGCGTCCCGGTCAAGCGGCTCGTCTACGATCCGGGCGTGGCCGGGCCCAACAAGGTTCCGGGCGCCAAGTAGTCCCCATGCGCTGGACCCGCTCGCTCATCCCGACGCTGCGCGACGACCCTGCCGACGCCGAGGCGGTCAGCCACAAGCTCATGGTGCGGGCCGGGCTGGTGCGCCAGCTGGCCGCGGGCATCTACGTGTACCTGCCGCTGGGCCAGCGGGTCATCGACAAGATCAACGCCATCATCCGCGAGGAGATGAACCGGATCGGCGGCCAGGAGATCACCATGCCGGTGCTCCACCCGGCCGAGATCTGGCAGCAGACCGGCCGGTGGGACGTCATCGGCGACGAGATGTTCCGGCTCAAGGACCGCAACGGGCGCGACATGTGCCTGGGCATGACCCACGAAGAGGTCGTGGCCTGGATCGCCGCGCGCGAGATCCGATCCTACCGGGACCTGCCCCAGGTCTGGTACCAGATCCAGACCAAGGAGCGTGACGAGGCGCGCCCGCGCTCGGGCGTGCTCCGCACCCGGGAGTTCCTGATGAAGGACTCCTATACCCTCGACCCCGACGCGGCGGCGCTGGAGGTCTCCTACAACGCCCACAAGGAAGCCTACTGCAAGATCTTCGACCGCTGCGGGCTCACGTACGTCGTGGTCGAGTCCGATCCCGGCATGATGGGCGGCTCGGGCTCCCACGAGTTCATGGCCCCGAGCGCGGCGGGCGAGGACGACGTGGCCCTCTGCGCCGCCTGCGGGTATGCGGCCAATGTCGAGCTGGCCCGCGGCGTGCCCGTGACGCCGGCCGCCCCCGGCTGGAAGCGGGAGGAAGTGGCGACCCCAAACGCCAAGACCATCGCCGAGGTCTCGGCCCTGCTCAAGATCGGCCCCGAGCTGACGATCAAGACCCTGGTCTACATGGCGGCCGACGGGCCGGTGCTCGCCTTGATCCGCGGCGATCACGCGCTTCACGAGCGCAAACTGGCGCGCGCGCTGCGGGCCGAAGCCCGCCCGGCCCGTCCCGACGAGGTCACATCCCAGCTCGGCGTAGCGCCGGGCTCGGTCGGGCCCGTCGGAGCCCGCGGCGTCACGCGCATCCTCGCCGACCTGAGCCTGAAGCAGGGCAGCTACGTGGTCGGCGCCAACCGCGACGGCTTCCATCTCACGGCCATCACGGCCGGCAAGGACTTCGACTGCGAGTTCGCCGACCTCCAGGTGGCGCTGCCCGGCGAGGGCTGTCCCAGCTGCGGCAAGCCGCTCGGGGTCGAGCGGGTCATCGAGGTGGGCAACATCTTCAAGCTCGGCACCAAGTATTCGGTGCCGTTGAACGCGGTGTACCTGGACGCGCAGGGGCAGCAGAAGCCGATCGTCATGGGCTCCTACGGCATCGGGCCCGCGCGCATCGCCGCCGCCGCCGTCGAGCAGCGCCACGACGCCGACGGCATCATCTGGCCCTGGGCCATCGCCCCCTTCCATGTCCACGTGGTCCCGGTGGCCGTCAAGGACCCGGCCCAGATGGCGGCGGCCGAGGAGATCTACCGAGAGCTCGGGAGCGCCGGCTTCGAGGTCCTCATGGACGACCGGGACGAGCGGGCCGGGGTCAAGTTCAAGGACGCCGACCTGCTGGGGGTGCCGATCCGGGTCACGGTCGGCAACGCGCTGGCCAAGGAAGGGGTGGTGGAGGTCCGCGACCGGGCCTCTCGGGTCGACCGGAAGGTCCCCAAGACTCAGGTTCTCGAAACCGTCCAGGCCATCAAGGCAATGCACGCCATGACCTAGCACGCGTTCTTGCGGGTGGTCCCTAGATATGCTAAAGTTCTGACGAAAGTGGGCGCTGCCCACTTTTTTTCTTGGGGGAAACGGGGCGATGGAAGGGGAGGCGTGGCTCGGGAAGGTGGAGGCGGTCGTGTCCCCCGTGCTGGCCTCCCATGGGCTCGGCTTGGTCGACGCCGAGTGGAAGCGTGAAGGGCGCCGTTGGGTGCTCCGCTTCTTCGTGGACAAGCCGGGCGGCGTGCGCATCGCCGACTGCCAGGCCTTCAGCCGCGAGGCCGGCGACGTGCTGGACGTGTCGGGCCTCATCGAGCCGGCCTATGACCTCGAGGTCTCGTCCCCCGGGCTGGACCGGGAGCTCCGGAAGGACCGCGAGTTCACCTGGGCGGTGGGCCGGGAGGTGCACTGCTGGGTGAGGGAGCCCGTCGAGGGCCGGACCGAGTTCGCGGGGCGGCTGGCCGCCGTCTCGCCGGAGCGGCTGACGGTGATGGAGCCGGACGGGACCGCACGCGAGCTGCCGCGGCCGATCGTGAGCAAGGCGCGGCTCGAGCTGGCGTTCGGCCGGTCCCGGCCCGCGGGGCGGAAGTGAGCGGGAAGCTAAATGAACAAAGAGCTGATGTACGTGATCGGGCAGATGGCCAACGAGAAGGGGATCGACAAGGAGGTCCTCTTCGAGGCGGTGGAGTCCGCCCTGCTCTCGGCCTCCAAGAAGACCATGGGCCTGGCCGACAACGTCCGCATGGAGCTGGACCGCCACACTGGCGCGCTCAGGGTGTTCGCGCGGAAGAAGGTCGTCCCGACGGTCGCGGACCGCAAGCTCGAGATCAGCCTGGAGGAGGCCCGCGGGCTCAACGGCGAGGCCCAGCTGGACGACGAGCTCGAGATGGAGCTGCCGCACCAGGAGTTCGGCCGCATCGCCGCCCAGACGGCAAAGCAGGTGATCCTGCAGCGGGTGCGCGACGCCGAGCGGGACGCCGTGTACGCGGAGTTCATCGACAAGGAAGGCAAGATCATCCGCGGCGTCGTGCATCGCATCGAGAAGCGCAACGTGATCGTGGAGCTGGGCAAGGCCGAGGCCATCATCACGGAGCGCGAGCAGCTGCCTGGTGAGCGCTACAACCCGGGCGACCGGATCCGCGCCTACGTGCTCGAGGTCAAGAAGACGGCCAAGGGGCCCCAGGTGCTCTTGTCGCGCACCCACCCGGGCTTCCTGGTGCTCCTGTTCGAGAGCGAGATCCCCGAGATCGCCGAGGGCATCGTGCAGGTCAAGGGCGCCGCGCGGGAGCCCGGCGAGCGCGCCAAGGTGGCCGTGTCCTCGACCAAGCGGGACGTGGATCCCATCGGCGCCTGCGTGGGGCTGCGGGGCACGCGCATCCAGGTTATCAGCCGGGAGCTGCGTGGCGAGAAGATCGACATCGTGGAGTGGTCGCCCGATTCCGCGATCTTCGTCGCGCGCGCGCTGTCCCCGGCCAAGGTGAGCTCGGTGACCGTGTCGGAGCTGGAGGGGACCGAGGAAGAGGGCGAGCAGCGCACGGTGCTGGTGACGGTCCCGGACAACCAGCTCTCGCTGGCGATCGGCAAGAAGGGGCAGAACGCGCGGCTGGCGGCCAAGCTCACCGGCTTCCGCGTGGACATCAAGAGCGAGGGTGAGGTCGAGGAGGAGCGGCGCCAGGAGGAGGAAGAGTTGGCCGTGGGGCGCCTCGTGCTGGCCGAGCTGCCAGGCATCGGGCCCCAGCTGGTGGAGAAACTGGTGGCTGCCGGGCTCTTCTCACCGGCCCGCATCGTGCGTGCCGGGGAGGTGGCGCTCGAGGCCGTGCCGGGAGTCGGCGAGAAGAAGGCCGCCGCCATCCTCGAAGCCGCCCAGACCTGGGTCGACGAGCATCCGCCCGCGCCGCCGGCCGAGGAGCCGGAGGCCGTGGAGGCCGCGGCCTTCGCCGAGCACGAGGGATCGCCCGACGAGCCGGGGCCGGCGAGCGAGAGCGAAGCGCCCCCGGAGAACGCCGCGCGGGCGCCCGCTGAGTGACCGAGGCGCCCCAGCGGACCTGCATCGGCTGCCGGCAGGCGCGGCCCAAGGCGGTATTGGTGCGGTTGGTGCGCGGGGCGGATGGGCGGGTGCGGGTGGATCGTAACGGCAGGGGGCCGGGCCGCGGGGCGTATGTATGCCCCACGGCCGAGTGTATGGGCAAGGGACTCCAGGCTGGACGGCTCGGCCACGCATTCAAGCGGGCGAGCCGGGCGCCCGAGGAGAGCCCGGAGGTTATCCTGAAATCCTGGGTGGGGAGGTAGAGCGCTGTGGCGGCACGTGCAAAGGTTATCGACCTGGCGAAGGAGTTGGGCGTCACCAGCAAGGACTTGCTCGTGGCCCTCGAGGGCATGGGCCACAAGGGCATGCGGGCCATGAGCCCGCTGCTGGTGGCGACGGCCAACGAGCTTCGCGTCAAGCTTGGCCGCGGCCGCGACCTGCCCACCGAGGCCAAGCCCAAGCGCCCCGCCAAATCCAAGAAGACCGCGGCCGAGGGAGAAACACCGCCCCCGGCGCCCACCGGGAAGAAGGCCGCCGCCAAAGAGGCCGCCGAGAAACCGAAGAAGGTGGCCGCCAGGACGGCGAAGGTCGAGCTCGAGCCGGCGCCGGCCGAGGTGATCAAGCCCGCGGCCACGATTTTCCGTCCGTCGGCCGTTCCCGCTCCGGCGCCAGAAGTGGCGGCCCCGGCGCCTGCGGCGCCCTCCGCCCCGCCGGTCAAGCCGGCCGCGCCCGCCCCGACCCCGATCCGCCCGGCGGCCGCCGCGCCGACCGAGCTCCGCCCTGCGCCGCCCGCGCCGCGGAGGATCGTGCCGGCCGCGCCCACGCGCACCGTGGCGCCGCCTCCGCCCAGGCCGGCCGCCCCGGCTCGTCCGGCCGCGCCCGTGCGTCCAGCGGCCGCGGCCGCGCCGCCGCCGGTTGCCGCGCCACCCAAGCCGGCCGCGCCCGCGCCGGCCCCGGCCGCGCCGCCGGAGCCGCCCGTCGAGGTCAAGCGGGAGCTCATCAAGCTTCCCGAGTCCGTGACTGTGGGCGAGCTGGCCGCGGCGATGCGCCACAAGGCGGTCGAGGTCATCAAGGCCCTGGTGGACCTGGGCGTCATGGCCACGGTCAACGAGGTCCTCGATCCCACCGCGGCCAAGCTGGTGGCGGATAAATTCAACTGCGACGTCGAGATCCGCTCGATCGAGGGCGACGTGCTCGAGGAGGAGGAGTCCGATCCGGGCCAGCTCAAGCTGCGGCCGCCCGTGGTCACCGTGATGGGCCACGTCGACCACGGCAAGACGTCGCTGCTGGACGCCATCCGGACGACCAAGGTGGCCGAGCGCGAGGCGGGAGGCATCACCCAGCACATCGGCGCCTACCAGGTGGACACCGCCGCCCACGGCCGGGTGACCTTCCTCGACACGCCGGGCCACGAGGCCTTCACGGCGATGCGCGCCCGCGGGGCCCAGGCCACGGACATCGTGATCCTGGTCGTGGCCGCCGACGACGGCGTGATGCCGCAGACGGTGGAGGCGGTCAACCACGCCAAGGCGGCCAATGTCCCGATCATCGTGGCCGTGAACAAGATCGACAAGCCGGGCGCCGATCCCGACCGGGTCAAGCGCGAGCTGTCCAACCTCGGCCTCGTGCCCGAGGACTGGGGCGGTGAGACGATCTTCGTCCACACCTCGGCCAAGCGCGGAGACGGGATCCCGCAGCTGCTCGAGATGACGGCGCTGCAGGCCGAAGTGCTGGAGCTCAAGGCGAACCCCAGCCGTTCCGGGCGCGGGGTCATCGTCGAGGGGCGTCTCGACCGCGGGCGGGGCCCGGTGGCCACCGCCCTCATCCAATCGGGCACGCTCAAGGAAGGCGACGCCGTGGTCGTGGGCTCCAACTCCGGCCGCGTGCGGGCCATGTTCAACGACCGAGGCAAGAAAGTCACGAGCGCCGGGCCCTCGGACCCGGTGGAGGTCCTCGGGCTGTCCGGGGTCCCGCAGGCGGGCGACACCCTGCTGGTGGTCGCCGACGAGCGCAAGGCGCGCCAGATCGCCACGGTGCGCTCCGATCGCGACAAGCTCAAGGGCAAAGCCGCGGCGCGGGTCACGCTCGAAGATCTGCACAAGCAGATCGAGGCGGGCGAGGTCAAGGAGCTGCGGCTCGTGCTCAAGGCCGACGTCCAGGGCTCGGTGGAGGCGCTGACGGAATCGCTCGAGCACCTGTCGACCGACGAGGTCAGGCTCAAGGTCATCCACGGCTCGGTGGGCGCGGTCACCGAGTCGGACGTCATGCTGGCCTCGGCCTCCAACGCCATCGTGCTCGGCTTCAACGTCAAGGCCGAGCCCAAGGCCGCCAGCCAGGCCCAAGCCGAAGGCGTGGACGTGCGAAACTACAACGTCATCTACGACGCCATCAACGACGTCAAGGCGGCGCTCAGCGGCATGCTCGCGCCCGAGATCCGCGAGACCGTGCTCGGGCGGGCCCAGGTCAAGCAGCTCTTCCCGATCTCCAAGCTGGGCACCATCTTCGGCTCGACGGTCACCGAAGGGAAGATGGTGCGCGGCGCGCGCGCGCGGGTCCGGCACGGAGACACGCTCCTGGGCGAGGCGACCATCAACTCGCTCAAGCGGTTCAAGGACGACGTCCGCGAGGTGCTCCAGGGCCTCGAGTGCGGCATCGGGGTCGAGGGGATCAAGGGCATTCAGCCGGGCGATATCATCGAGGCCTTCACCACCGAAGAGGTGGCCCGGACGCTCTAGGGCTCGCGCGATGTCGGCGGCGCGGGTGGCGGTCGGCACGGTGGAGCTGCACCTTCCGGATGTGGGCTCGCTCAAGGGCAAGCGCCACGCCCTCAAGGGGCTCAAGGACAAACTCCGCCGGCGCTTCGAGATCTCGGTGGCCGAGGTGGACCACCACGACTCCTGGCAGCGCGCGACGCTGGCCCTGGCGTGCGTCAGCGGCGATTCCCGCCACGCCAACGAAGTCATCTCCAAGGCCATGGATTTCATCGAGGACTCCGTCGACGGCTATGTAACGGACATCGAAGTGGAGATTTTATAAGGCGGACATGCAGGGCAAACGGCTCGAGCGCGTCAATCAGCTGATGAAGGAGGAGATCTCCATGCTCCTCCAGCGTCAGCTCAAGGACCCGAGGCTCGGCTTCGTGACGGTGACCGAGGTGGACGTGACGCCCGACCTCAAGCACGCCAAGGTCTACGTCTCGGTTCTGGGGTCGGAGGCCCAGTGGGCGGCCTCCTTCAAGGCGCTGGAAAGCGCGCGGGGCTTCGTCTGGAACTGGCTGCGCCGGCACCTTGACCTGCGCGCGACGCCCGAAATCGTCTTCCGACCCGACCGGTCCATGGAGCACGCCGCACACATCCAGTCCCTCCTGGCCGACCTGCGCGCCAAACCCGACGCGCCCGGCCAGTCCTGACATGCCCGAGCCCATCACCCACCTCTCGCCGACGCCGCCCCGGGCGCTGCTGGACGCGCTGGCGCACCCGCGGGGACACGTCCTCATGCTGGGTCACGTCCATCCCGACGGCGACGTGCTGGGCACCCTGCTCGGGCTGGGGCTCGCGCTCGAGAGCGCCGGCTGGGCGGTGACCTACGCCGGACCGCATCCGGTGCCCGACGTGCTCGCCTTCCTGCCCGGGGCCGAGCGCTGGCAAGTCTGGGCGCGCGCTCCGCGGACCTTCGACGTGATCGTGCTCACCGACTGCCCGAACGACGGGCGCACCGAGGGCCTGCTCGAGGGCGCGCGGGGACCGTCGAGCCAGGTGCTCAACATAGACCACCATCCGGACAACCGGCGCTATGGCGCCGTCAACTGGATCGACGTCGCGGCCGCCGCGACGGGGGAGATGGTCTTCGACCTGGTCAAGGCGCTCGGGCTCAAGGTGACCCGGGACATCGCGCTCAACCTCTTCACGGCCGTGCATACCGACACGGGTTCCTTCCGCTACTCGAACACGACGACGCGCACCTTCCAGGTCGCCGCCGAGCTCACGGCCGCGGGCGCCGAGCCCGCGCTGGTCTCCGACCGGCTCTACCAGCGGCGGCCCAAGGACGCGTTGATCACGCTGGGCGAGGTGCTGCGGCGGGTGCAGGTGAGCCCCGACGGCCGCGTGGCCTGGCTCACGGTGCCGCGGGGCCTGACCTCCGAGCCGTTCATGGCGGCCGAGGACCTGGTGACCTACCCGCGCTCCATCGAAGGCGTGAAGGTCGCGGTCCTGCTGCGCGAGGAGGCGCCCGGCGTCGTCAAGGCGAGCCTGCGGGGCAAGGGCGAGATCTCCGTCAACCGCATCGCCCATAAGTTCGGCGGCGGCGGCCACGAGAACGCCGCCGGCTGCACGTTGAGCGGGACGCTCGAGGACGCCACCGCGACCCTGCTGGCCGCTGTCGCGCAGGCGCTCGGCGACACGGCCCCGTGAGCCAGGCGCGGCGCTCGGGCATTCTCCCCGTCGAGAAGGGGCCCGGAGTCACGTCATTCCAGGTGGTCGCGCACCTGCGCCGCCTGCTGCGCGTGTCCAGGATCGGCCACGGCGGCACGCTCGACCCCGAGGCTACCGGGCTGCTGCCCATTCTCATCGGCGAGGCCACCAAGCTCACGCCCTATCTGGTGAATCTCGACAAGGAGTATGTCGCCACGGTGCGGCTGGGCGTCACCACCGAAACCCAGGATCTGTCGGGCGCGGTGGTCGAGACGCGCCCGGTGCCCGAGCTGGACGCCGCCGCCGTCGAGGCCGCGCTGCGGCCGTTCGTCGGAACGATCCAGCAGGTCCCCCCGATGTATTCGGCGCTGCGGCGGGGTGGCCGGCGGCTCTACGAGCTGGCGCGCGAGGGCGTCGAGGTGGAGCGCGAGCCCCGCGAGGTGACCATCCACTCCATCCTTCTGGAGCGCCTGAGCCTGCCCGACTTCGTCATCCGCGTCCGCTGCGGCAAGGGGACCTACATCCGCGCGCTCGCCGCGGACATCGGAGCGCGGCTGGGCTCGGGCGGCGCGCTGGCCGGCCTGGTCCGCACTCGCGTGGGCCCATATG
>JBGPZD010000063.1:0-13330 GCA_041493605.1 Methylomirabilia bacterium | reverse complement strand
TCTTGCCCACGACGCCCGGATCCTCCACCGTGGTGATGAGCCGCAGGCGGCCGCTACACCGCGGACACGCCAAGACGTCGATCCCGAAGGCCCGCCGCATCAGCGCCGCCCAAACCCAGTGACGCGGACGCCGGGGCGCCCCGTCTCCGGCTGCGCCGGCGGCCGGATCCTCGCTCGACGCCCCGCCAAAGCCTACGATCTGCCGGCGCCAGCGGGCGTGCGGCGCCAGGATCCCGTGGTAGAGGAGCAGGTGCACCTCGGGCCGCGGCGTCAGGGCGGCCAGCTTTTCCAGGAACTCGATGGGCTCGAACAAGACATGGCTCGTGCCGTCGCGCCAGGCTTTCCGCAGCTCCACCAGGATGCGGCCGTCGGCGCGCCGCCGCAGGCGCTCCTGGGCCAGCGGGGGGCGGAGCAGATAGGGCAGAGGCGCTCCAGGCCCGCGCGGTCGCGGGCCGACACCCAGACGTTCGCGTGCAGGTCGAAGCCCTCCAGCTGCGCCTGGCGCGGCCCGCGCGAGCCGGCGGCAGAGGGGTCCGGGGCGTTGCCCAACCGCCGCACCAGCCTCCCTGCCCGAGGGCCAAGCGCGATGCGCCCACGCACCGAGGCGCTGGCCAGCCCCGCGAGCGTGGGCGATTCGTCCGCCAACCCGTCCGCTGGCCCCACCCCATCGTCACCGGGCTCGAGCCCGCAGCGCGCTAGGAAGCGTCCCACCCGGCGGCGGGCCGTGGCGAGCACCTGTGCCACCTCCTCGTCCGACGGCGCGGGCGCCGGATGAAACTCCAGCGCGCCCGACCGGCCTTGGCTGAACACGCCGTCGAGGACCACGGTGTGGAAGTGCACGTTGAGATTCAGCCCGCTGCCGAACCGCTGGATCACCGTCAGGGTCCCCGTCCGGCCGTCCCGGATGCCGCCCTCGCGCGCGCGGCGTCTATAAAACTCGAGTACGGCCCGGACGTAGGCTCCGAGCACCGCCCTGCTCAAGCGATGGTTCCAGGCCAAGAGGTACCGGAGCCGGTACGGCATCGTGAGCACCCACTGACGCACGGGCACCCAGGGCAGGACCTCGTCGACGAGGTGAGCGGCCCGCTCCGTCATCCGCCGGCCGCCGCAGCTCGGGCAGAAGCCGCGGCCCTTGCAGGAGAAGGGCACGAAGCGCTCGAAGGCGCAGCCCTCGCAGCGGAACCGCGCGAAGCCGTGGGCCAGGATGCCGCAGGTCAGGAACTCGCGGAACTCCCGCTCCACAAACTCGGGCAGTCCGTCGCCCCCGCCCCGCGTCGAGGCCTCGCGAAGGAAGCCGTCGAGGTGGTCCCGGATGACCGCGTAGAGCACGGTGTGCTCAGCGTCACGGGGCTGATACGCGGGATCGGCGAGCCGCACGCTCCTGAGTACCGCGAGCGCGCCGCCGTGCCTATGCCCATAATTAAATACACGGAATCGGGGCTCGCGGAGAGCCAGCGCGGGGAGCGTTGACGTGCCGCCCGCGCCACCCTAGACTCGGGCGCAAAGGAGGCCGGACGCGCATGAGCGAAGGCAAGGCCCCGGTGCATGTCCGCACCATTCGGATCGAAACCGTGGAGTCGGGCGAGGACGAGATGATCGTGACGGGCACTCTGGTGGACGAGCGGCCACAGGGCGGGCCGCCCTGGTTCGGCGCCGAGCCGCCGCCCGTCATCCACCATATGACCGTCGCGCTCCGCGTGCGCCACCCGGACCTGACCATCGCGGGAGTCGAGGCCGGGATGACGGCGCATCCCTATCAGATCTGTCCCGAGGCCCTGCCCTCCCTCCAGAGCCTGGTCGGGCTGTCGGTGGTCCAGGGCTTCACGCGGGCGGTCAACGAGCGCTTCGGCCGCGCCAAGGGCTGCGCCCACGTGACGAGCTTGATCCACGCCATGGCGCCCGCGATCAAGCAGGCGGCCGGCGCCGCCTTCTACGCAAAACAGAAGTCGTGGACGGAGAGCGCCGGGGTCTGGTTCATCAATACGTGCCAGGCATGGCGGGAGAATGGGCCGCTGCACCGGCTGCTGGCCGCCAAGGACGAGGCCGGGCTGCGCGCGATGTCCGCCTACCGCTCGGGCGGCCCCTCGGACAAGTCCGGCAGCGGGTAGCGCGCGCCGCCCAGCACCAGAATGGCGCGGCCGCTCGGCGGGTCCTGCACGACATGCTCGAGGAGCTGGTAGGCCGCCGCGCGGCTCAGCCGGCACGCGAAGCGCCCGTCCTTGACCCGGCAGTAGGGCACGGCGCCCGAAGCGAATCGCAGCGTCTCCACCGCGAGCAATTCCCGGGTCAAATCGTTGAGCGTCAGTACGAGCCGGTCCCCTTCCCGTTCCACCCGCACCGCGACGAACGGCGCGTCTTCGACCTCCACCGGCACACGCACCGGGCCGATCTGGAGGAAGTGGCCCTGGGCGTCCACCTGGAGGTTCCCCAGAAGATTGGCGAGGATGCCGGCGTGGGTGATCTCGCCGTCCTCCTGAAACCACGCTCCCTCGCGGTCGATCCTGAGGCGCGGCAGCTTCCAGCTCGGGGGATCGGCGGGCGCCATCAGGGAAACCCCGCCGCGCAGAACGTCACGGCGCCCTCTGGATCCGGCCACTGGCTGTAGCGCAGGAGCCGCCCCTGGACGCCCGGCATCGCGCGCAGGAAGGTGTAGATCGGCGACAGCCCGCAGATCCGCCGCGCGTCACCGTCGGCCGCGACTGAGGCGAAGAATCCGGCGGGATCTCCCGCGCTCACCGCTGCCAGCATGCCGCGATCCGCCGCCGCCACCCGCTCGAGGGATGCCGGCGTATTGGGCTCGGCATCGCCGAAACGCGGCCCGACATGGGCCAGGTCCACGCCGCCGATGAGACAGACCTTCCGTCCCGAGGCGGCCATGGTCTCGCGCAGGGCGTCGATGAAGCGCGGAATCCGCGGGTCGGCCTCCGGGTCGCCGCGAGTCCCCACGGCCTCGTGGAGATAGGAGGCCAGCACGGGGAGGATGGCGAAGGGCCGCCGTGCCCCGAGCACGGCGCGGAGCATGACCACCTGGAACTCGATGGAGTGCTCGCTCCGGTGGGCCAGCTCCGAGGCCAGCAGGTCGTGGCCGTAGCGGCGGTGGAGCGACTCGAAAAAGTCGCGGTCGACCGGCACGGGCCCGAGCGGAGTCTCGAAGGGCTTGAGCGTCGCCGCGAAGGGCGCTTCCATTCCGGCGTGACAGGTGCCCAAGATCACGAACAGGTCGGCGTCCGATCGCGCCAGCAGCTCGCGGTAGGCCCAAGCATAGGTCGGGCCGCCCCGGTGGAAGTCGATATGCGGCGCGAGCAGTCCCCTGAGCGGCGGGGAACCGGAAATCAGAATCGGCCCGTGGCCTCCGGGGCCTTCTGGATGCTCGAAGCACTGCCGCACCTGTGCTCGGAGTCCTTCCGGCTCGCCCGCGTAGGCGCCACCGGCATGGGCCGCCGGCCGGACCGGGCTCTCACGGAAGGCGTCCTCGATGGCCCGGCGCCGCGCCGCGAACCGCTCGCTGTCGAGGAACCCCGCCTCGTCCATCCCCGCGACGACGGCCGCGATCTGCTCGGCCGTCGGGGCCTCGCCGTGGCGCCGGTGGAGGATCGCGCGCATCTCGTCCAGCGAGTGCTCGCCGTCGAAGAGCGACACCAGGTCGAGGAGCGGGATGGGCAGCAGCGCCACCTGCTCGGTGAAGCCGGCGGGATCGCGCAGCCCCACGAGCCGCTGGCCGTCGTGCTCGACCGGAAAGGCCTCGAGGGCCCGGAGCCGCGGCCGGTTCATATCGTCCCGGCGTAGGCCACTAGGCTTTGAGATAATTCAGAGCCGATGCGGCATAAATCTTCGCGGCGTCAACGACTTCCGCCACTTCGACGTACTCGTCGACCTGATGCGGGATCAGCCGATTCCCCGGCCCGCAGGTCACGATCGGAATGCCCAGCTCCATCCTTAGAATGGTCCCGTCCGTGGAGCCCGGCACTCCCCCGTACTTTGCCGCCCGGCCCGTCGCCTTCTTCACGCCCCTGACCATGGCCTGGACCAGCGGCTCCTTCCGGTCCACCTTGGTTGCGAGCCTGAAGGGGTTCACGGGCTCCCACTCGATCTTGATTCCCGGATGGGCGTCCGCCGCCTTCCGGCAGAGCGCCTCGATCTCCTCGCGGACGCCGTCGGCGTCGATGCCGGGCGTGAGCCTCACGTCCAGCGTCGCCTCGGCCAGGGCGGGAATCACGTTGGACTGGGGAACGCCGACACCACGCGGCGGCGCCTGGACGATGGTAGGAGTCACCGTGGGCGGCCGCAGGTAGCGGCTCCGCTCGCAGCGCTTCCTCAGCCGCTTTTCCAAGGCCGGCACATCGCGCAGCAGCGCGCCGAGGCAAACGATGGGGTTGATGCCCGCCTCGGGCATAGCGCCGTGGGCCATCTTGCCGCGCACGCGGACGCGCGCCCAGACCACACCGCGCTGCTCGAGGCAGAGCTCGTTCTCCTCGGGCTCGCAGATGATGGCGGCGTCGAGCTCCCGCCCCACGGGCGTGCCGATCAGATGGCGGACGCCGATCATGCCGCCTTCCTCGTCCACCAGGGCGCCCACCACGAGCTTGCCCCGCGGGGTGACCCCGGCCCGCTTGAACGCCGCGGCCGCGATCATGGCGGCGGCCAGCCCGCTCTTCATGTCGGCGGCCCCACGCCCGTAGATGCGGCCGCTGATCAGCTCGGCGCCAAAGGGCGGGTGGGCCCACTCCGTGGGGTCGCCCTCGGTGACCACATCGGTGTGGCCCTCGAGCAGCAGGCTCCTGCGCCCCGGGGTCTTCTCGCCGAGCCAGCCGATCACGTTGGGCCGGCCGGGCGCGGCCTGCTGCACCTCGACCTGGAAGCCCTCGCGGCGCAGCCAGCTCTCGACGAAGGCCGCGACCCCGGCCTCGGTGCCGTCGGGGTCGCCGGGACGGTACACGCTCGGGATGCGGACCAGGGCGCGCGTCAGCTCGACGACTTCATCGGGGTCGATCGTGCGGAGAATCTGTGAGAGCGCGCTCACCGCCGAGGCGCGGGGCTACTCGAGCGGGAAGGACAGGATCACCGCGTCGAGCCGGATCACGCGGTGCTCGTCCCCGGCGATGTAGAAGTAGTGCCCTTCCACCTCTTCGGGGTTTTCTTCGAAGGCGACCACCGCTTTCAAAGGCGGCATGTCGCGGAAGGCGTTGGCGCCTTCGTCGAACCCGTCGCCCCGCCCGACCACTTCACCGTAGCGGATCGGCGAGCCCTTGGGGCAGTGCACGCGCACGTCGGCGGGCGCTTCGGGCAGGAGTCGAACCAGGAGGTTGATGCCGTAGACCTGGAATTCGATGGCGGCCATGGGGGTCAGTCTACCACAGCGCGCTACTCGGCCTCCGCGCTCTCCGCGCCGCGCACGACCCACACCGTGAGCGCGAGGCCGATCAGAATGCACAGCCAGCCGCGCCACGCCCGCCCGAGCAAGAGCTGGCCCGTCCCGAACAGGCCGAGGTAGACGATGGCGCAACCGACCGCCCAGCGCAGCAGGCCGACCCAGCCTGGCCCCGCGTCCTCCGCGCCGCCGACAATCTCTTCCCACCCCCACCCGCCCGGCTGCACGCGCGCGTAGAACCGCTTCAAGTGGGCGACGGGCTCGGGCGGCGTGAGGAAGGTCACGACGAGCCACACCACCGTGGTGCCGGCCACCGTCCACAGCATGAGCCAGGCGAAGCCGAGCGGCTGGTCGGGGTCGAGCCCCGCGCCGAACTGAAGCGCCAACGACAGGACGACGGCCGCGATCATGGCGGAGACCTCCGACCACGCGTTGATGCGCCACCAGTACCAGCGCAGCAGGTACACCAGCCCGGTGCCCGCGCCGATGGTCAGGAGAAACTTCCAGGCGCCTTCGACCGAGCGGATGTTGTAGCCGATGACGCCCGCGACCACCATCAGGCCGATCGTGGCCAGCCGGCCGACGTTGACGTAATGGCCGGCGGTGGCGCCCGCCCGCATGAAACGTCGGTAGACGTCGTTGACGAGATAGGAGGCGCCCCAGTTCAGCTGCGTCGAGATGGTGGACATGTAGGCGGCGAAGAAGGCCGCCAGCATGAAGCCGCGCCAGAACGGCGGCAGATAGTCCACCATCACCCGGATATAGCCCTCCTCGGGATTCGGCAGCCCCGGGTAGAGCACCATGGACACCAGCGCCACCAGGATCCACGGCCACGGCCTCAGCACGTAGTGGGCGATGTTGAACCAGAGCGCCGCCAGGAAGGCGTGGCGCTCGTTCTTGGTGGCGAAAATGCGCTGGGCGATGTAGCCGCCCCCGCCCGGCTCGGCCCCCGGGTACCAGGACGCCCACCAGCTCACCGCCAGATAAACGAAGAAGGTCAGCGCGGGCATCCACGCCGCGTTGAGGTCGGGCAGTACGGCGACCGGCGAGGAATCCGGATAGGCGCGGTTGAGCGCCATTTCGAGCCCGCTGAGGCCCCCCACGGCCTGGAGCGCGAAGAAGGCCAGCGCGATGCAGCCGGCCATGGCGAGGATGAACTGGAAGAAGTCCGTCACCACGACGCCCCAGAGCCCCGACAGCGTCGAGTAGAACGCCGTGATGGCGAGGAGCGCCACCGTGGCCTGCCACTTGTTCACGCCCATGGTCAGCCCCACGATGGTCGCCATGGCGTGGGTCACCCAGCCCATGATGGCGCAGTTGATCGGGATGGCGAGGTAGCAGGCGCGGAAGCCCCGCAGGAAGGCGGCCGGCCGGCCCGAGTAGCGGAGCTCGGCGAACTCGGCGTCCGTCATCACCCCGGCGCGGCGCCAGAGCCGCGCGTAGAAGAAGACGGTCAGCATCCCGCTCATCACCATGGACCACCAGAGCCAGTTGCCGGCGATGCCGTGCTTCACGGTGAGGCCGGTGACGGCCAGCGGCGTGTCGGCCGCGAAGGTGGTCGCCACCATGGAGGTGCCGGCCAGCCACCACGGCAGCTTGCGGTTGGAGAGGAAATACTCGTCGGCGCTCTTGCCGGCCCGCCGCGTATAGAGGAGACCAACAACCAGGGACAACACGAAGTAGAGGACGATGACCAGCCAATCGAGGCTGCCCAGGATCACGGGCCGGGTCCTGGCAGCGCCGCCTGGTCGCCCTGGTTCTCGACCCCTTCCAGCTTGGCCTCGACCCGGCCGAGCGCCGTCGCCGATTCGTCGTACTTGTTCTTGGCGTTGGTCAGATGCTTGCCGACGACTTCGAAGGTCTCCCGGAAGCGGTCCAGGTCCCCGCGCAGCCGGCCGAGGCGCGCCTGGATCTCCTGGGCGTCGCGCTCGATCCGCAGTCCCTTGAGCCCCAGCACGATCACCCGCAGATAGGCGTAAAAGCTGTTGGGAGACACGGGGATCACCCGCCGGCCCATGGCGTACTCGGCCACGGCCTCTTCCTCCACGCCGTCGTCGCTCTTCACGACGATCTCGTAGTAGACGTTCTCGGCCGGCACGTACATCAGCGCGAAGTCGAAGGTGCCCTCATCGGGCAGGATGTACCGCTTGGCGATCTCGTCCACCCGTGCTTTGACGTCGCGCACGAAGGCGCGCCGGAACTGGCGCCGCTTCTCCTCATCGGTCTCGTCGATCAGCCGCCGGAAGTTCTCGAGCGGGAACTTGGCGTCCACCGGGACCAGCCGGTCGCCGATGCGGACCACGGCGTCCACCCGGTCGCCGGTGGCGAAGCTGTACTGCAGCTCGTAGTGCTCGCGCGGCAGCATCTGGGCCAGGACGTTCTCGAGAAAGGTTTCCCCCAGCCCACCCCGCGCCTTCGGCGACTTGAGGATCTGCTCGAGCCCGGCGATGTCGCGCCCGACGTCGAACACCCGCTGGGTCACCTCGCCGAGCTGGCCCAGGGTCCCCTGCACCGCCCCGACCACTTCGCTCACGTGCTGGAGCTGCTGCTGGACCCCGGTGCCCACCTGGCCGAGCTGGGCGGCCACCTGGCCGGTGAATTGGAGCATCTCGTGGCGCAGCGACTCCGTCGCGGCCAGCTGCCCCCGGGCGCTCTCCTCGCGCGCCGCCTGGATCTCGCGCTGGAGCATGAGCAGCGCCTGGTCCGGCTGACCCCGCTGCGCCTCGATGTCCTTGAACCGGCCGGCCAGTCCGAAGACGGCGAAGGCGGTCAGGGCGACCACGGCCGCCAGGATGACCAGCAGCACGGCGCTCAGGTCCATTCAGGCCCTCCCTCGCCAGTGCACGCAGACCGCGCGGAGCCCGCAGGGCGGGCACACCCGCGCGTCGCGCCGGTTCAAGCACTGGCCGGACATCCGGGTATGGCAGAGCGCGAAGTCGTACTTGACGGGATCTTCGGGGTCGAGCTGCCTCAGGCGCGCCGTGATCTCCGCGGCCATCTTCCAGTTGCGGGTCTTGCGGCGCGTGAGCCCCACCGAGCGGGCCATGTTCTCGATATGGGTGTCCACCGGAATCAGCAGCGCCGAGGGCGGGATCGCGCGCCAGAGGCCGAGGTCAGGCGCCTCCCGCCTCACCATCCACCGCAAATAGAGATGCAGTCGCTTGCATGCGCCGCCGGCCGACGGCCGGGTGAACCAGTGGCGGTAGCCGTAGGAGAGCCGGTTTCGCGGGAAGACCGCCCGGAGATCCTGGCTCAGAAACCCGTCGACGAAACGCTCCAGCGCCGGCCCGACATCGGGGTCGCCCCGCGAGAAGCCTTGAGCGAAGAAGGCGCCGAGGGACCCGTGGCGGATCAGGAGCCGCTGGGAGGCGAGGCAGAAGGCCACCAGGTCGCGCGGGCGGTTGAAGCGGTAGAGGAAGCCGTCGAAGAGCCGGGCGTGCTTGGCCGGGTCGAAGCCCAGGATGAAGCGGTGGGGCGACTCGCCCATCCTGGCCAGCGCCCAGTCCACCCAGGGGCCGAAGAGGTCCACGCGGCCATAGGCCATGCAGGCGGCCAGCAGTCCCGCCACCTCGCGGTCGGCGGGATCGCGGTAGCGGAGAGGGTAACGGATGGCGTCCTGCTCGGCGCGCGCCGCCCAGTCGAACTCACGGTAGAGCCGCTCGAGCGGCTCCTTGAGCCGGGGCTGTGGGGGCATCCAACGGCCTCTGGCCGGGATTCTAGCACGGGTGCTTGCCCCGCCCCGCCTACATCGCTATCATCCGGGCAAACCCGCGCCGCGGAGGCTCCGCCATGATCACGGTCGGCATCGTCGGGATGGGCGTGATCGGCACCCACATCGCCGAGGCCATCACGAAAGGAATCCCGGGCATCGCGCTCGCCGGCGTGACCGTACGCGATCCCGCCACGGCGCGCGGCCACCGGGCGCTGGCGCTCGAGTGGCTGATCCGCGAATCGGACCTCATCGTGGAGGCGGCCACCCAGGCCGCGTTGAGAGAGTTCGGCCCGGCCGTGCTCTCGGCGGGCAAGCATCTGATGGTGCTGTCGGTGGGCGGGCTCGTTGGCGTGCTCGACGAGTGGGCGCGGCTGGCGGAGAAGCACGGCTGCCGGATCCTCGTGCCCTCGGGCGCCATCGCCGGCCTCGACGGCATGAAGGGCGCGCGGGAGGCCGCGATCACCGCCGTCACCATGGAGACCCGCAAGCCGCCCCGCGGCCTGGCCGGCGCCCCTTACATCGAGGCGAAAAAGATCGACCTCGACGCCATCAAGGAAGAGACCCTGATCTTCGAGGGGCCCGCCACCGAGGCCGTGAAGGCGTTCCCCGCCAACGTCAACGTGGTGGCCGCGCTCTCCCTCGCCGGCATTGGCCCCGAGCGCACCCGGATCAAGCTCTACGCCGTGCCCGGCCAGCAGCGCAACCAACACCGCATCACGATCGAGGGCGAGTTCGGCCGCCTGCGCATCGAGATCGAGAACGTGCCGTCGGAGAACCCGCGCACCGGCAAGCTGTCCTACCTCTCCGCCATCGCCATGTTGCGCGAGCTGGGGGCCTCGGTCCAGGTCGGGAACTGACCCGTTAGAGTGTGCCTTCGAAGCGCTCAATAAAGCGCTGCTGGGCCGGGCTCTCCACGGCCACGCTCGCGTAGACCGAGCGGACGAGCGTGAGCGGATCGTCCGCTACGCCGAGCAGCTTGAAGAGGCAACCGAGCAGGGTGCCCGTGCGGCCGATGCCCCCCAGGCAGTGGACGTAGAGCGTTTCTCCGCGCCGGAGTCGGCCCAGCAGATCACGGAGGAGCTCGGCGAAGTCGGCCGGATCGTCGGGAGCTTCGAAGTCGGGGATCGGGAACCAGAGCACTTCGAGGCCGGCGTCGTCGTACGCCTTCCGAAGGTCGGCCGGGAACTCATGAGGCTCGAGAAGACAGGCCACCGCCGTGATTCCCATGGCGGCCATCGCTGAGACGGAATAATCGAACGGCTGGGCGGGACGAGGGCCGGCATAGAGCCGCCCCGGCTCAGGCAGGCTCGGGTGGACAACCGCCCTCACGGCTGAAGACCCACCGCCAGCCTAGTGCCCCAGGTCCTGGGCCTCCAGGTAGCGCTCCGCCTCGAGCGCGGCCATGCAGCCGGTGCCCGCCGCCGTCACGGCCTGGCGATAGGTGAAGTCCTGGACGTCGCCCGAGGCGAAGACGCCGGGCATCGAGGTCTGGGTCGTCCCCGGCTTGACCTTGATGTACTCGTTGGGGTGCAGGTCGATCTGGCCCTTGAAGAGGGCCGTGTTGGGCTGATGGCCGATCGCCACGAAGAGGCCGTCCACGGCCGTCTCCCACTGGGCCCCGGTCTTGAGGTTCTTGAGCCGCACGCCCGTCACCTTGCCCTGGGCCGGGTCGCGCACATCCTCGACGGCGGTGTCCCAGATAAAGGAGATCTTCGGGTTCTTGAAGGCGCGCTCCTGCATGATCTTGGAGGCGCGCAGCGCATCCCGCCGGTGGACCACCTCGACCTTGCGGCCGAGCCGCGACAGGTACAGCGCCTCCTCCATGGCCGAGTCGCCGCCGCCCACCACCATGATGTTCTGGTCCTTGAAGAAGAAGCCGTCGCAGGTGGCGCAGGTGGACACGCCGCGCCCCATGAGCTTGGCCTCGCTCTCGAGCCCGATGAGCTTGGACGAGGCGCCGGTGGCGATGATGACGGTATCGCCTTCCAGCGTGATGTCGCCGCTCGACACCGTGAAGGGCTGGCGGCTCAAGTCCACGCGCGTGACGTCCTCGGCGATCATCTCGGTGCCAAAGCGCTCGGCCTGCTTCTTGAAGGTCTCCATGAGCGGCGGCCCGTCGATGCCCTCGACGAAGCCCGGGTAGTTCTCGACCAGAGTCGTCAGCATGAGCTGGCCGCCGGCCTGGATCCCCGTGAACATGACCGGGGCCAGGTTGGCCCGGGCCGCGTAAATAGCCGCCGTATAGCCGGCCGGGCCGGAGCCGATGATGATCACCTTGCGCGTCGTCGCCACGTCAGCCTCCTCGAAGTCGGTCGCCTCTTTTGATGCGCCCGGGGCAGGCCGGGATGCTCCCGGTCAACCCGCCAGGATGGCCACGAGCTCCTCCAGATCGCGAATCTCGAACGCCGGGGGCCGGACGCCCTCGGGCAACGCCGCCCCCTCGCGGTTGATCCAGGCGGCCGCCATCCCCACTCCGTGGGCTCCGGCGACGTCGATATCCGCCCGGTCGCCCACGAACAGGGCCTCTCCGGCGCTCACCCCCAACCGCAGGAGGGCCGTCTCGAAGATCACGGGCTTGGGCTTGCGCCAGCCGACCTCGTCGGACACGATCACGGTCTCGAACAGCGCGCTGAGGCCCTCGCGCTCGAGGATCAGGCGGGCGGTCGGAGTGTAGTCGAAGTTGGAGACCACGGCCAGGCGGTGCGACTTCCTGAGCGTTCCGAGAAGCGCGGCGTGGTGGGGCGGGCAGACCACCGCCTTGGACAGCTCCCGCATATGGGTGGCGAGGAGCGTCGCGAGCGCCTCGGGCGGAATCGTCGAGGCGTCCAGCCCCAGCCGGCGGAACAGCATGCCGAAGCGCTCGGGGGCCGGCACCTCGCGGTGGGTCGCGTCGCGGATCCGCTCCGCTTCGTTCCAGCTCCCGATCAGGGCCTCGAAGAAGCGCTCCAGCCCGACCCCGGGGGCGAAGGGCTGAAACGCCGCGTGGAGATGCCCGGCGGTGGAGCGGACCACCCGGCCGTTGATGCGCACCTCCGGCATCCGCTCGCGGTCGAAGAGCACGACGGTGTCGAAGAGGTCGAAGAGGACGGCGCCGTAGCTCATGGGAGCGGCTTCCGCTGGGCATAGCCTTCGTCCAGCCCGTGCCAGAAGCGGACGCTGGACTCGCCATACTTCCAGCAGAGGTTCACCGTCTGGTCGCTCATCGCCTCGGGCACGAGCCCCGGGAAGTCCACCAGCCCCGTCTCGAGGTCCTTGATCTCGCCGCCCAGGGCCTGGATCTCCTCGAGCACGCCGCGCACCTCGATGCTGAGCCCGTCGAGCCGCTCGGCCCGGGCCTTCCAGTCGCGCTGGTTCACCTGCCCGCCCCCGGAGACGCGGATGTGCTGCTGCGCCTCCTGGAGCTGGCGCTGGAGCGCGGTGGCCTGCCGATGCCGCTCCATGGCCGCGTCCATCAGCTCGGAGAGCTGGGGGATCAGGCTGTCCACTTCCTCGGGAGTGAAGTGACGCTGGCTCATGGCCCCTCCACGAAGATCGCGTGGACCTCTTTCGGACCGTGGACGCCGCGGGTGAGGGTGAGCTCGATATCGGCCGTTCGCGAAGGGCCCGTGATGAAGTTGATCATGGCGCCGCTCATGCTCAGCGCGGGGTCGACGTGCAGCGCCTCCAGCAGGATCCCCACCTGCTCAAGCGACTCGACGAGCCGGTCGCGGCCGAACACCGCGACGTGGGTGTCGGGCAGGAGTGAGGTGGAGCGCGGCCGCCCGGAGCCCGACACGAGGATGAGGGTGCCGGTCTCGGCCAGGACGAAGTCGCAGCCGGTCACGCCGATCTGGGCCCGCGCCGCCTGCTCGCGGTGACGGAGCCGGGCCGCCTCACTCTCTTGCCCCGACTCGGCCACCGTCACGACGAGCCCCTCGCCCCCCAGGCTCGCCCTGAGATCGAGGCCCGCGGCCGCCGGGTCCCAGCTCACTAGCTCCTTCGCGCCCCGCTCGCGCGCGAGGTCGCGGATCACGCCGGGCACCGCGTCGAGGCTCCGCACGCGGTGGAAGACTCCCGCCACGCGCTCGAACTCCTCGCGGAAGCGCTCGAGCGCCTGGGGCCACCGCTCGACGAGCTGGCGCCTGACGGCCTCCGCCGCCTCGGCCGGCTTGGCGGGGCGCGGTGCCGTGGAAGCCCGGAACAGCCCCGGGCCCTTGCCCACCTCCCGCCTGACGGCGTCGAGGAACTCCGCCCGGGTCGTCATCCTAGTT
>JBGPZD010000125.1:0-5535 GCA_041493605.1 Methylomirabilia bacterium | reverse complement strand
CTGCTGCCCGAGCAGGAGGTGGTCGTGCGCGTCAAGGAACTCGCCGTGGAGCCCGACGCGGCCATGATCGCAAAAGTCGAGAGTCTGCTGGGGCGGGGCAGTATACTCGTCGAGTATGCCGGAAGAGCTTGAGTTCGAGAAACCGCTGCTCGAGCTGGAAAACCGGATCGCGGAGCTGCGCGCCTCGGAGGCCCCGCAGGCAGCGCGGGACGAGATCTCGCGGCTGGAAGAGCGGCTCCACCGCCTGCAGCAGAAGGTCTACGGCGGTCTGACGGCCTGGCAGCGAGCCCGGCTGGCGCGCCATCCCAAGCGCCCGCACACGCTGGACTTCTTCCGGCTCCTCCTGGACGACTTCGTCGAGATGCACGGCGACCGCGTCTTCGGCGACGACAAGGCCATCGTGGGCGGGCTGGCCAGCTTCGACGGCGAGCCCGTGGTGGTCATCGGGCACCAGAAGGGTCGCGACACCCGCGAGAACATCGCGCGAAACTTCGGAATGCCACACCCGGAGGGGTACCGGAAGGCGCTCCGGCTCATGCAGTTTGCGGCCAAGTTCGGCAAGCCCATCCTCACCTTCATCGACACGCCCGGCGCTTACCCGGGGCTCGGGGCGGAAGAGCGCGGTCAGGCGGAGGCGATTGCCCGCAACCTGAGGGAGATGGCGGGGCTCAGGACGCCCATCCTCTGCGTGGTGACGGGGGAAGGCGGCAGCGGCGGGGCGCTGGCGATCGGAGTGGGCAACCGGGTGCTCATGCTCGAGTACGCCATCTACTCCGTGATCTCGCCGGAGGGGTGCGCGGCGATCCTGTGGGGCGACGCCGCGAAGGCGCAGGAGGCGGCCGAGCTGATGCGGGTGACGGCGCCCGACCTGCTGCGGCTCGGAGTGATCGACGCCATCGTGCCCGAGCCCGTGGGCGGCGCCCACCGCAACTGGGAGGCCACGGCCACGAACCTGCGGGCCGCGCTGCGCGACCAGCTCTGGGAGCTCAAGTCCAAATCCGGGGAGGAGCTCGTCGAGGAGCGCTACGAGAAATTCCGCCGCATCGGCGTCTTCGAAGAAGCCGGCTGAGCCGGGGCCCGGTTTGACATGCCGGGACCCGGGTGTTAACGTAACTCGCGGTCATTTATGCCAAAAACTCCCGTCAGCGTCCGCTGCTGAGGCGTCCCGGCCGATCATGTCCAAGCTGCACCTAATCACCTACGGCTGCCAGATGAACGAGTACGACTCCGAACGGGTGGCGGGGCTGCTCAAGCGGCAGCAGTTTGAGCTCACGGAAAAGCCCGAAGATGCCGACCTGATCCTGCTCAATACCTGCTCGATCCGCGAGAGGGCGGAGGAAAAGGTCTTCTCCCAGCTGGGCGTGCTCAAGCGCCTCAAGCAGTCGCGCCCGCACCTCATCATCGGGGTCATGGGCTGCATGGCCCAGCTCCAGCAGGGAAGGATCCAGGAGCGCGCCCCCCACGTGGACCTGGTCTTCGGCTCTCCGGCCATCGCGCGGGTGGCCGAGCTCGTGGATCGGGTGCGGACGGGGCGGCGCCCGGTGCTCGAGACCGGCGAAGGCGCCCTGGTCAAGATCACGGCCCGGCCCGAGGGTCCGAGCCGCCTCAAGGCGTTCGTCACCGTGATGGAGGGCTGCGAAAAACATTGCACCTTCTGCGTGGTGCCAATGACGCGCGGGCGGGAGCGCAGCCATTCGCCCGAGTCCATCGTGGAGGAGATCCGGGGCCTGGCCGCGAGCGGCTGCAGGGAAGTGACGCTCCTCGGCCAGACGGTCAACGCCTACGGGCGCGACCTCACGCCGCCCATCGACCTGGCCGCGCTCCTCGAGCGGGTCAGCGAGATCGAGGGCATCGAGCGGATCCGCTTCACGACCTCGAACCCCTACAACCTCACGAGCCGCCTGATCCGCGCCATCCGCGATCTCCCCAGGGTGGTGGAGTACCTGCACCTGCCGCTCCAGTCGGGCTCGGATCGGGTGCTGGAGCGGATGAACCGCGGCTACACGCGGGCGCGCTATCTGGAGCTGATCGCGGAGCTGAAGGCCACCGTGCCCGACATCGCGCTCTCGACGGATCTGATCGTGGGCTTCCCGGGCGAGACCGAGGCGGACTTCGAGCAGACCGTGGACATGGTCGAGCGGGTCGGGTACGACAACGTCTTCGCCTTCCGCTACTCGCGGCGGCCCGGCACCCCGGCCGCCGCCATGACCGACCAGATCGCCGAGGAGGTCATGGCGGAGCGCAACAGCCGAATCCTCGAGGTGGCCGGGCGCGTGGCGGCCGAGCGCAGCCGGCGGCTCGAGGGGCGGATCATGCCCGTCCTCGTGGACGGGGCGTCGAGGAAGGATCCCGAGGAGGTCGCCGGCCGCACCCGGTGCAATCGCGTGGTCAACTTCCACGCCGGCGGGCGGGAGCTGCTGGGCTTGGTGGTGCCCGTGCGCATCACCCAGGCCCTGCCTCACAGCCTTCGGGGCGCGCTGGCCGAACGGGACGCCCTGCTGCGGGTCCCCGTCCTCGAGCCTGCCTAGGAGGAGGAGCACCATGTGGCTGGAGATGAAGGTCAAGGGGCTGGCGCTGGACCCGCTGTCCAATATGCCGATGATCGTCCTCCACGACGAGGAGGACAAGCGCTCCCTGCCCATCTGGGTGGGGCTGTTCGAGGCCAATGCCATCGCGCTCGAGTTGGAGAAGATCTCGACGCCGCGGCCGATGACGCACGACCTCATCAAGAACATCCTCGGCGCCCTGAGCGCGCGCGTCGCCAAGGTGGAGATCAACGACCTGCGTGAAAACACCTTCTACGCGGTCATCCACTTGCGCCTGGGCTCCAGCGACATCACGGTGGACTCGCGCCCCTCCGACGCCATCGCGCTGGCGTTGCGCGTGGGGGCGCCGATCTTCGTCGAGGAGGAGGTCATCACCAAAGCCAAGACCGTGGAGGTGCCGGTGTCCAAGGAGCCCGAGGGCGCCGGAGGCAAGGTGGATGACCCGGCCAAGATCAAGGAGTGGCTCGAGTCGCTCAAGCCCGGGGACTTCGACAAGCTCGAGGGCGGCACGGACCCGAGCCGGCCCGACGAGTAGTGGATGCGGGTCGGGCTCTTCACCAACAACTACCTGCCGTTCCGCGGCGGGGTCACCACGGCCGTCGAGACGCTCCGCCGGGGGCTTGAGACCCTCGGCCACCGCGCCTGGGTGTTCGCCCCGGCGCCGGCGAGGCCGGTCAACGACCCGGCCTTCGTCTTCCGCTACCCGTCGGTCCCGGCGCCGACCTATCCCGGTTTCGCCCTGCCGCTGCCGTTCTCGCCGCGGCTGGCCCGGCAGGCCGCGGCCCTGGACCTCGACATCATCCACGCGCAGCATCCGTTCCTGCTCGGTGTCACGGCGCGACGGCTGGCGCGGCGGCAAGGCCGGCCGCTTGTCTTCACCTACCACACGCGCTATGAGAAATATGCCCACTACGTGCCGCTGCCCGAGCGCCTGGTCTCCGCGCTGGCGGTCCGGCTGTCCTGCCGGTTCGCCGAGTCGGCGGACCTGGTGGTCGCCCCGTCCGACGGGATCGCCGCGCTGCTGAGGGACCGCGGGGTCGGGGCCCCGATCGCGGTGATCCCCACGGGCGTGGATCTCGACCTGTTCCACCCGGGCAGCCGGCAG
Source organism: Methylomirabilia bacterium (assembly GCA_041493605.1). Taxonomy (GTDB): domain Bacteria; phylum Methylomirabilota; class Methylomirabilia; order Rokubacteriales; family CSP1-6; genus DASSSH01. The sequence goes on along the minus strand of JBGPZD010000125.1, from coordinate 1,884 downwards.
GAGGCGCGCCGCCAGCTCGGGCTGCCGCAGGACGGGCTTGTCTGTCTCTACGCGGGCCGGCTTGACCGGGAGAAGAGCGTGGACCGGATCCTCGACGCGTTCGCCTCAATCCGCGCCGCGGTGTCGGGCGCGACCCTGCGCCTGGTGGGGCAGGGAAGCCATGAGGGAGCGCTGCGGCGCCGCGCGGCCCTGAGCCCGGCGCGTGAGTACATCCACTTCCACGGGGGCATGGCCCGCGAGGCCCTGCCGCCATTCTACCGGGCCGCCGACCTGTTCCTGTTCGCGTCTGAGACCGAGACCCAGGGATTGGTCCTGGCCGAGGCGCACGCCTGCGGTCTTCCCGCCGTGGCCGTGCGCGCCTCGGGGGTGGACGAGGTGGTGAGCGACGGCGAGACGGGGGTGCTCGCCAAGGCCGAGCCCCGCGATCTTGCGGACGCCGCCATCGGGCTGCTTCTCGACCGCGCGCGGCGCCACGCCATGGGGCGGGCGGCTCGGACCGTGGCGGAGGAGCGCTTCTCGGCCGCCCGGCAAGTGGAGGCCATGGCCGGCCACTACGAGGGGCTGCTGGCAGCTGGAGGAAGAAGGTGATGGGACCCGTGGCCGCTCGGTCGCTTGACGTGGGCTTTCAGCCCGACTGGGATCCGAGGAGCGCGGCGCCCGGGCACCGGGGACTCCTGGCGTGGGACCCGCGCGTGAGGACTCTGCTCAAGGTGCTCGTGTCCTATCCCGACGTGCGCTACGTCTTGGCCGATCGGATCAGCCTCGACGGCAGTGCCGACCCGCAGCTGCTGGAGACGATCGCGCGCTTCCTCGAGCGCCAGCGCTGGCTCGTCGAGCGGGTCAAGGTGGGCTGAGCATGATCTGGAACCGCCAGGGGCGGGCCGTGTGGGTGGTGGAAAGGAGATCGGTATGAGCGACGCGGAAGCGGAGACCCGGCTGTTGGCGCGGATCCGGGGAGGGAAGCGCATCGAGTCCGCGGACGAGATGACCGAGGACTACAAGCGCAACCTCGTCCATCTGATGACCATGCAGGCGGACTCGGAGCTGGCCGGCGGCTACGGCTACGTGCCCTGGATCATGAAGGCCCCGGGCGTCGAGGAAAAGCACGTCGTGGCCCAGATCGTGAAGGACGAGCTGCGTCACGCCGCGGTCATGTACGGGCTGCTGGCCGATCTGGGCGTCGACGTGGACGACCATGTGACGGCCCACGACGAGGTGTTCACCATGCGGATCGAAGCCGACGCCGACATCGGCACGGCGCGCATCACCTCCGACAAGCGGGTGAACATCTTCTACTACCCCATCGAGACCTGGCCGGATTTCGTCTTCTTCAACTTCTGCATGGATCGCGGCGCGGGGCACCAGCTCGAGGACGTGCGCGGCTGCTCTTACGGTCCCTGGGTGCGCGCGATCGAGGGCATCTTCAAGGAGGAGAAGTTCCACATCCGCCACGGCGAGCATTGGGTCAAGCGCCTGGCCGAGGACCCGAAGACCCGCGCCGAAGCGCAAGCGACCTTCAACAAGTGGTATGTCCGCACGATGAACATCTTCGGGCGCCCGGGCTCGCCGAAGAACGCGCTGTACCGGAAGTACCGCCTGAAGGCCCGCGACAACGACGAGGTGCGCCGGGCCTTCGCCGCCGAGGTGAAGGGCCTCTGCGAGCAGTTCGGGCTGGACGTGCCGGAATGGAAGCCGGTCTGGGACGCGCTGCCCGAAGAAGCGCAGATCCCCGGCTAGCGCGATGCGGATCCTCGGCGTACTCGGTTTCACGGCGGTGCTGGCGGCCTTGGCGCCGGACCCGGGACTCGCCCAGAGCGGGAAGCAGGTCAAGGTGGTGGTCGATTTCCAGCAGCAGGGGCGGGACAGCCGGCAGGGCGTGCAGGG
>JBGPZD010000171.1:0-2746 GCA_041493605.1 Methylomirabilia bacterium | reverse complement strand
CGGGCTGTCCCGCCAAGCGATGGGCGACCCGAGCGGCGCCCGGCACGCCTTCGAGGCGGCGCTGGCGGCTGCGCCGGAGGCGGCCGCCGAGGTCTCGTGGGAATCCTGCCCGCCGCGGCTGGCGGCGCTGTCGGTGCCGGTGGGGCGGCGGCTGCTCGAATTGGCCGATCGCTCCCCAGTGGGCGGGACGGAGCGCATCATCGGCCCGCGCCTGGCCCAGGTGTGGCTCGGCTGGCGGCTGGCGATGGCGCCGGGCGACCGCGCGCCCGTCGCGCTCCTCGAGCACGCGCGCGAGGCCTTGGCCGACGGCTTCTGGGAGGTGGGGCGCGCCCTGATCCGCCGCCAGGACTTCGGCGAGGCGCGCGCACTAGTGCAGCAGGGCCTGGACCGCGGCGAGCTGTCCACCGAGCGCGGCGCGGCGCTGCTCGAGCTCCTGTCGACCTCGCTGACTGAAGAGATCGGCCGACTGACCGCGCCTGCCATCCGCGGCACGGCCGACGAAAGCCAGGCCGTGGTCGCCCTCGAGACCGCGCAGGCCATGCTGGCGGGGCTGGTGGACGCGGCGGTGACGCCCACCCAGCGCAGCGCCGTCACGCGGCGGCTCTGGCGCGGCTACGCCAAGCTCGGCATCCGGCGCCTGGAGTCGGAGAATTTCGAGGCGGCCATGGAGGCCCTCTTCACGGCTCTGGGCATGCGCGAGATCGATGCCCGGCGCCAGCGGCAGGTGCGGAACGCCCTGCTCCGGACGCTCGAACGCCTGGCCGAAACCGGCGCGGGGGCCGTCACGCGGCTCTTGGGTGAGGGCAATCGCCCCGCCGCCGTGGAGGTGGTCCAGCGGCTGCTGCTCCACATCCAGCGGGCCAGGGAGGAAGGCATCTCCCGGGAGGAGCTCAACGTGACGACGGCCAAGGCGCGACAGCTGGTCGAGCACATCGACCAGGCACAAGTGCGGTGATGGACCCGGGCCCCGCCTCGCGGCGGGCCCGCCGCCCGGGTCAGCGTTCGGGCCAGCGCTGCGAGCGGTCCCGGATCTCCGCGAAGACCTCCGGCGGCATGGCCACGAAGGTCTCCACCACGGCAGGGTCGAAGTGCGTCCCCGACGAGTCGCGGATCCGCCCGCGGGCTTCGTCGAAGGAGATGGCCCGCGAATAGGGCCGATCGAAGGTCAGCGCGTCAAAGGCGTCGGCCACCGCGAACACGCGAGCGCCGAGCGGGATGGCCTCGCCTTTGAGCCCCAGCGGATAGCCGGCGCCGTCCCAGCGCTCGTGGTGGTGATAGACGATGGGGATCGCACCTCGCAGGAACGGAATCCGTTCGACGATGCGGCGGCCCAGGTCCGGATGGGTGCGCATGATCCGCCACTCCTCCGCGCTGAGCGGGCCGGCCTTGAGGAGGATGGCGTCCGGGATCCCGATCTTGCCGATGTCGTGCAGCAGCACGCCCTGGGCCAGGTCCCGCAGCTGAGCGGCCGGCACGCCGTGGGCGCGCGCCAGAGCCAGCGAGTACTCGTGCACCCGCCGCGAGTGCATCTCGGTGCCCACGTCGCGCGTCTCGATGGCCGAGCCCAGGGCCTCGAGCGTGGCCTGGTACGTGCTCTCGAGCTCCTCGATGGTCCGGGCCAGGTCGCGCGTGGCCTCGGTCACGCGCCGCTCCAGCAGGACCTGGTAATCGCGGCGCTCGATCAGCAGCTGGCGTCGCTCCAGCGCCCGTTCGGCGGCCAGCAGGATCTGGTCCATGTTGACGGGCTTCAGGATGAAGTCGTACGCGCCGTGCTTGAGGCTCTCCACCGCAACCTTGACGTCGCCCACCCCCGTGAGGACGATGATGGCCGCGTCGGATTCCTTCGCCCGCACCTGGCGCAGGAACTCGAGCCCGTCCATCACCGGCATCTTGATGTCGGTGATGGTCAGCGGCGGACGCGAGGCCTCAAAGGCCTCCAGCCCCTCGCGCCCGTTGGCGGTCACTTGGCAGGTATAGCCGTTGGAGAGGAAGACCTCGTGCAGGGCCGCGCGGACCTGCCGGTCGTCCTCGACAATCAGCACCCGCTTCGGCGTCGAGGCCGGACTCATTCCACCTAGGCCCCCGGCCGCAGGCCGCTGGGGGCGGCGCCGATATCCTCATGGACCGACACGCGGTTCTTGCCCGCCCGTTTCGCGGCATAGAGCGCCTCGTCGGCGGCCCGGATGAGCTCCTCGGTGGACGGCATCACGTCCTCGGGCAGGGAGGCGATGCCGATGCTGGCGGTCACGCGGCGCCCGTGACCGAAGGCCGAGGTGGACAGCACAGAGCGGATGCGGTCGGCGTACAGCCGCGCGCCGTTCTTGGAGGTCTCGACCAGCAGGACGGCGAACTCGTCGCCGCCGTAGCGGCAGATCACGTTGATGCCGCGGGACTGTTTGAGCAGGATGTCGGCCATGCCCCGAAGCGTCTCGTCCCCCGCCGCGTGTCCCAGCTCGTCGTTGACCGCCTTGAAGCCGTCCAGGTCCAGCAGGACCACGGAGACGGGATGGTTGAACCGGCGGTACCGGGACACCTCTTCCTCGAGGCGGATGGAGAAGAAGCGCCGGTTGTACAACCCGGTCACCTCGTCCTTGAAGGAGAACTCCTTGAGCCGGGCGTTGGTGGACTCGAGCTCCTTGTAGGCCGCGTCCAGCCGGAGCGAGTACTGGTTGAGATCCGCCGCCTGCTGCTCGATGGTGCTCAGCATGCGGGAGAAGGAGTGCATGAGCGCGTCCACTTCGTCGCT
>JBGPZD010000111.1:0-6568 GCA_041493605.1 Methylomirabilia bacterium | reverse complement strand
GATGGAAATCATCTTGCCGGTGGCCGGGTCCCAGCAGGCGTGCAGCGTCCAGCCCGAGGCCACCAGCTCCTTGGCTTCGTTGCGGATCTCGTAGGAAAACCTGAAGCTCGCCCGCTTGCGCTCACTCACCCGCGAGCTCACTTCGAGCAGCTCGTCGAGCCGGGCGGGCTTGACATACTTGACGAAGGCCTCCACCACCGGCATGTGGATGCGCGGGTTCACCTGGGACATGGGCTGCCCGGCCTGGCGGAGGTACTCGACGCGCCCCACCTCGAAGTAGGTCAGGTAGTTGCCGTAGTAGACCACCGACATGGTGTCGGTGTCCTTGTATCGCACGCGGATCTGGGTGAGGGACGGCATCGGTACGGTCGGTCGGGCCGGACGCCCGACGCCCATCGTATCACCACCGGGCCGGCCTTGACACGGCCCACCGGCCCGCCCTATTCTCGCGGCACTTCCCACGTCCCACCCCACAGCCAGGAGGGGCATATGGACCGGGTCACGCGACGTCAGTTCATGGCGCACTCGGCGGTCGGAGCCACCGGCCTCGCCGGCATCCTGCTCACCCGGACGGCGCCGGCCTTCGCCCAGAAGCGCGAAGTCACGATGCTCGGCTGGAGCCACTTCGTCCCCGAATCGGACAAGAAGCTCAAGGAGCTGCTGGAGAAGTTCACCAAGGAGACCGGCGTCATCGCGCGCGCCGACCACGTGCCCAACGTCCAGCTCGCCGCCAAGCAGGCGGCCGAGGTCCAGACCAGGGCCGGCCACGACCTCATGATGTTCTACAACGAGCAGGGCTGGCGCCACCGCGACAACCTCGTGGACCTGGACGACGTGGTGGGCGAGCTCAATAAGAAGTACGGCACCGACATCTATCCGTTTTGCAAGGATGCCTTCTTCATCAAGGGGCACTGGAAGCTGCTCGAGTCCATCTGGCCGGCCATCCCGGGCAGCTACCTGCAGTCCAAGTTCCGTGAGGTCGGCGAGCCTGCGCCCGGCACCTGGGCCGATCTCCTCCGCGCCGGCAAGAAGCTGAAGAAGTCCGGCCACCCGGTCGGCATCCAGATCAGCCATTGCATCGACGCACCCACCACCTTCTGGTCCATCGCCTGGTGCTACGGCGCCAAGGTGACGGAGGCCGACGGCAAGACCATCGCCATCAATTCGCCCAAGATGGCGGAGGTCATCGAGTACTACCGGGAGCTCTACGCCGAGGCCATGGAGCCCGACGTGCTGTCCTGGGACGATTCCGGCAACAACCGCTGCCTCAACTCGGGCCACTGCTCCTGGATCCACAACCCGGTGAGCCCGTACGCCGCCGCCATGGCGAAGAAGCTGCCGATCGCCGAGGACATCAACCACCATTCCACGCCGGCGGGCCCAGCCGGCCACTTCTGGGCCCCCAACGCTCGCGGCTACGGCATCTGGAAGTTCTCGAAGAATGTGGACGCCGCCAAGGACCTCCTCCGGTTCCTCTACCGCGAAGAGAATTTCTCAGAGTGGATCCAAGCCGGCGCCGGCTTCAACCACCCGATGTGGCGCTACTGGGAGAAGCACCCCGTGTGGAACACTGACCCCAAGCTCCGGCTCCTGCCGGCCGAGGGAGTCTACGGCCGCATGCGCGGCTGGCCGGCGCCGCCGAGCGACGTCTTTGGCGCCATCGACGACCTCTACATCCTGCCCGACATGGTCGCCAAGGCGATCGGCGGCATGTCCACCAAGGACGCCATGGGATGGGCGGCTGACCAGATCAAGCGCATCGTGGACAGCACGCGGTCCTGAGCGGTGGGCCGCATCGGCCAGGTCCTGCAGCGCGAGGGCATTCTCGGTCACCTGTTCGTGCTGCCCGCGCTGCTGCTCCTGACCGGTCTGGTGGCTTATCCCTTCGCCATCGCGCTCTGGCTGAGCCTGACCGACTCGATCGTGGGGCGGGCCGGCCATTTTATCTGGCTCGCCAACTTCGTCTCGCTGTTCACGTCCGACGAGATCTTCCGCCAGGCCCTCCGCAACTCCTTCGTCTTCACGGGCGCGGCCGTGGCCATCAAGACGGTGCTGGGCCTGTCCCTCGCGCTGTTGCTCTCGCAGAATCTCAGGATGAAGCGGCTCATCCGCGGCGCCGTGCTCCTGCCATGGGTCATCCCCACGGCGCTCTCCACCCTCGGCTGGTGGTGGATGTTCGATTCGCTCTACAGCGTGATCAACTGGAGCCTTCTGCACATGGGCCTGATCCAGCAGCGGCTGCAGTGGCTGGGCACCCCGCACCTGGCGATGTCGGCCGTGATCACCGTCAACGTCTGGCGCGGGCTGCCGTTCTACGCCATCACCATCCTGGCCGGGCTCATGGCCATCAACCCCGAGCTCTACGAGGCCGCCGAGTCGGACGGCGCCGGGGCCTGGGGCCGCTTCTGGCACATCACGCTCCCGCTGCTGCGCCCCGTGCTGGCCGTGGTGATCCTCTTCTCCACCATCCTCACCTTCGCCGACTTCAATATCGTCTACGTGCTCACCCGCGGCGGGCCGATCAATTCGACCCACCTCTTCGCGACGCTGGCCTACCAGGTCGGGCTGCAGGCCGGGCGCATCGGCGAGGGCTCGGCCATCGCGCTCGTCATGTTCCCGGCACTGGCGGCCATCGTCTACTTCCAGCTCCACTACGCGCGCAAGGAGATCTGATGGCCATCCGCCGCCACCCGCGCCTGCGCGCCATGCTGGACTACATGGGCCTCGCGCCCTTCGTCTTCTTCGCGCTGTTCCCCTTCTACATCATGCTGATCACCTCGTTCAAATCGGACGCCGAGCTCTACGACCTCAAGGCCGTGCCCTTCTTCATCCGCCAGGGCGTGGTGACCGAGCATTACAAGCTGCTTTTCGAGGAGACCCTGTTCGGGCGCTGGCTGCTCAACAGCGTCGTCGTGAGCCTGGTCTCCACCGTCGTGGCCGTGGTGATCGGGATCATCGCGGCCTACGCCCTGGCGCGCCTGCGCTTCCGCGGAGCCCAGAGCTTCGGCCTGGCCGTGTTCATCACCTACCTGGTCCCCCCGAGCCTGCTCTTCCTGCCGCTCTCCCAGGTGGTCAACGCGCTGGGCCTCTCCGACTCCATCGCGGCGCTCATGGTCACCTACCCGACCTTCCTCGTGCCTTTCTGCACCTGGCTGCTCATGGGCTACTTCCGCACGATCCCCAAGGAGATCGAGGAGTGCGCGATGGTGGACGGCTGCAATCGCGTCCAGGCCCTGCTCCGCATCGTGATCCCCGTGGCCGCGCCCGGCATCATCTGCGCCCTGCTCTTCGCCTTCACGCTGTCCTGGAACGAGTTTATTTACGCTCTCACCTTCACGTCGGCGTCCGACCAGAAGACCATCACGGTCGGCGTGACCAACGATCTGATCCGCGGGGACATCTACTACTGGGGCTCGCTGATGGCGGGGGCGGTGCTGGGCTCCGTGCCCATCGTCGCCGTTTACGTATTCTTCCTCGACTACTACGTGTCCGGCCTCACCGCCGGCGCGGTGAAGTAGGTCGAGCCGGCTGGGCAAAGGAGGGCGCGCTGATGAAGGCACTCGTGCTTCAGACGCTCGTATGCGGAATCGCGCTGGCGCTGCTGACGTCGTGCGGGGGCTCGACGAAAGAGGACATCCTCGCCAAGGCGAAGAACGCGGCGACCAAGGCCGACCTCGAGAAGGCGCTCGGTCGGCCCGACGACATCGGGAAATTCGGCCCGATGGAGAAGTGGACCTACAAGGCCTCCAACGGCCAGGTCGTGTTCATGATCGTCGGGGACCGGATCGCGGTGGAAACCACCGGCAGCCCGGAGAAGGACAAGAAGTAGGACGCCGACCCCTCACCCTGACCCCCTCACCCTACCCTCTCCCCCTGTGGGGGAGAGGGTAGGGTGAGGGGGAGAGGGAATCAGAGGTACTGGCCGTACCTGATCTTTTCCACCACCGCGCGGATCTTCCGGTAGGCGTCGATCTCCTGGAGCAGGTCCTGCGTGGTCACGAGCCCCTTGTCCTGCCCCTGCCCGGCGGAGTGGACCTTTTGCTCGAGGGCGCGGCGGAGCACCTCGGCGACCTCCGCCCCGCTCATGCCGCCCATGGGCGGCAGCACCGAGCGGAAGTCGACGTCGGCGACGAGCCGGCGGCCGGCGGCGGCTTCCGCCTGCCCCCTGGTCATCTGAAAGATCTGCTGCTGGGCAGTGCCGTCGGGCAGGGTCACCTCCACCAGCCGATCGAGCCGGCCGGGGGCGACCAGCGAGGGGTCCACCGCGTCGGTGCGGTTGGTGGCGGCGACCACCACGAGGCGCGAGAAGTCTTCCAACGCGTCGAGCTTCTCGCAGAGCGCCGCCACCAGCCGCGCGCTGGCCTCGCGCGCCTGGGCGGGCGGCAGCAGGTGCTCGAGGGAGAGCGCGTCGGCCTCGTCAAGGAACACCACCCCCTTGCCCTGCTCCTTGGCGACGGACAGGATCTCCTGCAGCACGTCGCCCGTGTTGGGGCCGAACTTGGAGGTGAGGTTGGTCAGCTTGAGGTGATAGAAGATGGCGCCCGCCTCGGTGGCCAGGGCGCGGGCCAGGAGCGACTTGCCGGTGCCGGGGGGGCCGTAGATGAGCAGGCCCTTGGGCGGCGTGATGCCCCACTTGCGGTAGAGCTCGGGGTCGGTGAGCGCGGTGATGAAGCTGCGGACGATGCCCTTGGCTTCCGCGAGACCGCCGATCTGGTCGAAGGAAGTCTCGGGCTTGACCTTGACCTCGACCCGGCCGGTCAGGTCACCGAACTTCTCCCCCAGCTTGGCGAAGACGTCTTCCAGGCGGCGCTGGATCCCCCACTGCTGCCCCTCCAGCTCCGGGACGGCCGGCGTGGGCGCAGCAGTCTCTTTCTCGGGCTCGGGTGCCATGTGGGGGCAGTATCGGCCGCCCCCGAGGGCAAGTCAAATCAGGCGGCGGGAAGGAGCACGCGGGCAGGCCCTCCCACGCGCAGGCGCAGGCTCCAGAGAAAGCCGGCGACGAGCAGCACCGTGAGGGCGCCCCACATGATGGAGTAGCCCAGGCCATGGGCGACATAACCGAAGACCACGGCGCCGAGCGCATTGCCCACGAGGAACACCGAACTGAAGATTCCCACCGCGCTGCCGCGCCGTCCCTCGGGCGTCACGTCCATCAGGAGCGCCGAGAGTCCCGGATAGAGAAAGCCGTGCGCGCTCCCCGCCAGGAAGCCAGCGAGAAACAGGAAGGGCAGCACCGGCACGCTGCTCGCCGGCCGGATGAGCATGGCGACCAAGGTGAGGATCACGGTCGCCGCGGCCTGGACGAACATGGACGGGACGATCACGGCGCGCCGGCCGCGAATGTCGATGAGGGCGCCGCCCGCCACGCGCACCAGCATCGCCGCGCCGGCATAGGCCGTGTAGAAGAGGCCGAGGCCGGTGACGCCGAGCCGCTCGGCAAACGTCGGCAGAAAGGTGAAGATCGTGCCCGCCCCAAGCCCGAAGAAGAACATCAGCGCCATGTGCAGCCTCAGCAGCTCGCGCAGGCCCTGCCGGAACACGTTGAGGCCGGGACCGGCGCCGATGGCCGGCGGAAGCACGTCGCGCATGCGGAGCACGAGCGCCAGCGCGGCGCCGCCCAGCAGGCTCGAGCCGACGAATAGCCACGGGAAGCCCCAGCGCCGGATCAGGAATTCGCCGCCGAGCGGCGCCAGCGAGGTCGAGAGCAGCCCCGAGAGCCCGAAGATCCCCAGCGCCCAGCCCCGCCGCTCCTGGGGCACGAGATCGACCACATGGAGGTAGTTGGCGACGAAAAAAGCCGAGAAGGCCACGCCGTGAAGCCCCCGCAGCAGCGTCAGGAGCGGGATGGAGCTGAAGAGAAGGAACGCCGCGCTGGTCACGGTCACCAGCACGACGCCGAGAAGCATGAAGAAGCGCCGCCCGATGCGGTCGATGAACACGCCCACCAGCGGCTGGCAGAGGATGCCGGCCGCGCTGTACATCCCCTGCACCACGCCGATATCGCCCTCGTTGCCGCCCATCCGGTGGATGTAGAGCGGCAGCAGGACGAATCCGCTCAGGCTGCCGAAGAAAAAGAAGTTGGTGACCATGGCGCGCGCGAACGGGCCGCGCAGCATGATTTCGAAAGCGGAGCTCACGCGCGTTGCGGCGAGATTCGCGTTGGCAGTAGCGTTGGCAGTAGAATAACGCACGCCATGTGCGCCGTCGAGTATAGCACGCGCGTCGGGTAGGCCCGCCCCTGGACACCATCGCCGAGGCGTTTTCAGCCGCCGTGGCGCTCGGCCACGACGGGCACGGCCGCTTCGCGGCGCCCCAGCCCCTTCAGAGCTGGCCCGGCATCGTGCACGGCGGCGGCCTGGTCGCCCTGCTCGACGAGGCCGCGACGCCGCTCGGCCGCGCCGCGGGCCCGCGCCTCCTCGAGGGACGCCTCACCTCCTCGGTGCCGATTGAAACGCCGCTGCCGCTCGAGGGCCACGCCGACGACGGCGCCGTCAGCATCGCCATCCTCCAGAACGGCCAGCCGCTCACCTCGGGCACGATCAGCGCGCTCAGCGGCGCCGCGGCGAAG
>JBGPZD010000073.1:0-11795 GCA_041493605.1 Methylomirabilia bacterium | reverse complement strand
GCCATGGGCCAGCTCTCCTCAGGCATGGCCCACCACCTCAACAATCTGTTCGCCGTCATCCTGGGCCGCACGGAGCTGATGCTGGGAAAGGTGGACGAGGCCGGTGTCCGCCACTCGCTGGAGATCCTGCAGCGGACCGCGCAGGACGGCGCGGAAGTGGTGCGGCGCGTGCAGCGCTTCAGCCGGGTGCAGCCGGTGTCCGAGCCCGTGGCCGTGGATCTCAACCAGCTGGTGCAGGAGGTCGTGGAGCTGACGCGGCCGCGCTGGCGCGACGAGTCGCAGCTGCGTGGCAGCCAGATCGATGTGGTGGTGGAGCCGGGCCAGATCCCGGCGGCCGCGGGGGAGCCGGCGCCGCTGCGCGAGGTGCTCATGAATCTGCTCCTCAACGCCACCGACGCCATGCCGCAGGGTGGCCGGATCACCTTCAAGACCTGGACGGTTGGCGACCGGGTCCACTGCGCGGTGTCGGACACGGGAGCCGGGATGTCCGAGGATGTGCGTAAGCGGGCGCTCGAGCCCTTCTTCACCACCAAGGGACCCAAGAGCACCGGGCTGGGGCTCAGCGTCGCCTACGGCACCGTCCAGCGCCATGGCGGCACGCTGGCGCTCGACAGCGTCGGGGGGCAGGGGACCACGGTGACCATGAGCCTGCCCGTCGCCTCGCGGGTCGCGGCGCCCCAACCGGCGCGTCCCGCCGCCGCGACACCCGGGGTACCGCTCCGCGTGCTCGTCATCGACGACGAGCTGCAGGTGCGGACCACGTTGGGCGACATCCTCGAGAACCAGGGCCATGCGGTCGTCCAGGCCTCGGGCGGCCGCGAAGGCCTGGGGCTCCTCGACCGGGGACAGCCGATCGACGTGGTGCTCACCGACCTCGGCATGCCCGACATGACGGGCTGGGACGTGGCCCGGACGGTTCAGGAGCGCTGGCCGGACATGCCCGTCGGGCTCGTCACCGGCTGGGGCGAGCAGGACCTCACGCCCGAGGAGCGCGGGCGGGTCAACTTCGTCCTCACCAAGCCGTTCGACCGCCAGCTGCTGCGGGAGACCCTCGCGGCGATCTCCCCCCGCGGCTAGCGCTTCGGCAGCGTCCGCACGTAGCGGATCACCTCGCGGACCTGCTCGTCGGAGAGGTGGAAGCCGAAGGCCGGCATGCCCGGTTTTCCGATCGTCGCCCCGCCGTGCTTGATCAGGTCGAAGAGATACTCATCCGACAGCCCATCGGTGCTCCGCGGGTCGGCCAGGTTGCCGGGGCGCATGAGGAAGAGCGTGGCCCGCCAGGAGCCCGCGCCGTTGGCGCCGTGGCAGGTCGCGCACTGGGCGAGGTAGATGCGCTGGGCCGGCGCCGCCCTCTTGGGGATGGGGTGGGGCAGGAAGAGCATCACGAGCACGCTCCCCAGCACCATGAACAGCGCGGGCCCGACGATGACGAGCAGCCACTTGGCCCGCCCGGTGCCCGAGGAGGCCACGGGCCGTTCTAGCGGCCGGACCGGGCGCCGCCCGGGCCGATCTCGAGCAGGGCGTGGATAAGCCGCGGGTCGGAGAGCAGCTCGCGCCCCGAGCCCGCCGCCACCACCCGGCCCTCGTCGAGGAGGTAGGCCCGAGTGGCTAGCCGGAGCAGCCTCCGCACGTGCTGGCCGGCCGCCAGAATCGTCAGCCCCTCGGCGGTGACGGCGCGCACGGCGGCGCAGAACCGGTCGGTCACCGCGCGCGCGAGGCCCAAGAAGGGGTCGTCCAGGCACAGCAGGCGCGGGCAGGCCATGAGGCCGCGGGCCAGCGCCAGCATCTGCTGCTCGCCGCCGGACAGGACGCGCGCGGGGGCGCGCTGCTTGTCCTCCAGCACCGGGAAGAGCCTGAAGATGGTGCGCAGGGTCTCCTCGCACCGCCGCCGCGCCGGCGGCAGGAAGGCGCCCAGCTCCAGGTTCTCGCGGACCGAGAGCGGGCCGAAGAGCCGGTGCCCCTCGGGGATCATGGTCAGGCCCCGCGCGGCGATCTCGTAGGGCGCGCGGCCGTCGATGCGCTCGCCCGCCAGCCTGATCTCACCGGCGCGAACGGGCACGAGCCCGGTGAGCGCCTTCATGAGCGTGGACTTGCCCGCGCCGTTGGGCCCGACCAGGGCGACGAAGGCGCCGGCGGGCACGTCGAGCGTCAGGCCCTGGAGCACCTCGAGATCGCCGTAGCCGGCGTGGACGTCGCGGACTTCGAGCAGGGGAGTCACCGTGCGGGATTATGGGCCCTCCCGCGCGGGGTCGTCAACCGCCGGGAAGGCTCGGCGGCCTTGACAGTCCGCGGGCGCCAGCGAATACTTTGGAACAACGCAGGTCAACGACGACAACCGGCCAGTAAAGGGGGAGCGTTTGATGCGCACCTACTGCGACATTCAGCTGAACGACCGCCGGATCGCGAAGCGGGAGCTGCACGGCGAGGCGGTCGTGAGGGCCGGCCGCTACCTGATCGCCAAGACCCTCCTGGAGCGTGGCGCGGCCACCGTCGATCCGCTGTCGCCGCAGAACCCGCTGATCTTCTCGGCCGGGCCCTTCGCCGGCACGAGCTTCTCCAACGCCAACCGCACCAGCGTCGGCTGCAAGAGCCCGCTCACCGGCGGCATCAAGGAGGCCAACGGCGGCGGCACCTTCAGTTACGGCCTGGGCCAGCTGACGATCGCCGGGTTCACGCTCCTGGGGGCCTCGCCGGATTGGGTGGTCATCCACTTCACGAAGGGCGGCGGCATCGACTTCGACGACGCCGCGCCGTACCTGGGCAAGGGTAACTTCGAGGCTCAGGATCTCCTGCACACCCGGTACGGCAAGAAGGTCACCATCGCCCTGTGCGGCCCGGTAGGGGAGTACCAGGGCCTCATCGCCGGCATTTCCTTCAGCGACAAGGAGGGCCGGCCATCCCGCCTGTCGGCGCGCGGCGGCGTGGGAGCGGTGATGGGGTCGAAGAAGGTCAAGGCCATCGTCGTCGACCTGGACCGCGTCCCGCCGTTCGAGGACGCCAAGAAGGTCAACGCCAGCATCAAGGACTACGCCAAGATGCTGCAGGCGGACGGCATCGTGCAGAACTTCTATGCCCCGCTCGGGACGATGGGCATGGCCGACGTCCAGAACCAGATGGGCGGCCTGCCGGTGCGCAACTTCAGCGCGGGTCAGCAGGCCAACGTCTCCGCAGGCGAGAAGTTCAAGATGGGCGCCGACTATATCGGGCAGCTCAACACCTCCCGCGGCGGCGAGCAGACCCACGCGTGCATGCCCGGCTGCGTCATCCAGTGCAGCAACGTGTACCACGACGCCAGCGGCAAGGAAGTGGTCTCGCCGGTGGAGTACGAAACGCTCGGTCTGCTGGGCACGAACTGCGGCATCGGCGATCCGGACCAGCTTGCGCAGCTGAACTTCATCGCCAACGACCTGGGCGTGGACACGATCGAGCTCGGCGCCATGCTGGGGGTGCTCATGGAGGCCGGCCTGGGCGCCTTCGGCGACGTGAAATTCATGGCCGAGTGCTTGCGCGAGATCCGCACGGGCACGGAGAAGGGGCGGCTCTGGGCGCAGGGCACGGCGCGCGTGGGCGAGCACTACAAGGTCCGCCGCGTGCCGGTGATCAAGAAGCAGGCGATCAGCGCGTACGATCCCCGCGTGGTCGAGGCCACCGGGATCTCGATGATGGCCACCGCGCAGGGCGCGGACCACACGGTCGGCAACCTGCCTCGCCTGAAGACGCGCGAGATGGACGCGGAGTCGCTCGTGAGCCAGAGCCTGCTGCACCAGACGCGGGTGGCCGCCAACGACTCGCTCGGACTCTGCATCTTCGGCATGAGCGTGACGAACCCCAACACGGAGTTCCTGACGGCCGCGCTCAACGCCGCGCACGGCACGAGCCTGACCAAAGAGTTCTTCGAGGCGCTCGGCCGCGACGCGCTGCGCATGGAGAAGGAGTTCAACCGCCAGGCCGGCTTCACCGAGAAGGACGACGAGCTGCCGGAGTTCTTCTACAACGAGCCGGTGCCCCCGACCAACCACGTGGCGCGCTTCCACGCGGCCGACGTGCACCGCATGTACGAGCGCCTGCCCGCGTGAGACCGTCCCGCTAGTGGTCCTCCTCGCCGAGGTAGGCCTCGGCGATCTTCGGCGAGGCGAGCACGGCGGCCGGGGCGCCGTCGGCCACGATCTGCCCCTGGTCCAGCACCAGCATCCGGTCGGCCACGCGGGCCAGCACGTCGAAGGAGTGCTCGATGGCGAAGAGGGTGAGCCCGCGCTCCCGCAGCCGGCCGTAGAAGAGCAGCACCTCCTCGCGCCCCCGCGGCGACAGCCCCGAGGCCAGCTCGTCGAGCAGCAGGAAGGTGGGCCGGCTCGAGAGCGCGACGGCCAGCTCGAGGCGCTTCGTCTGGCCGAGTGAGAGCTCGGTGGCGCGCGCCCCGGCCTTGTCGCTGAGGCCGACCAGCGCCAGCAGGCGCTCCGCTTCCCCACGCCGGTCGGAGGCGCGCCGGTAGCGGTCGCGCCCGCGGAAGGTCACGCCCACCAACACGCTGTCGAGCACGCTGAGCCCCGCGAAGAGGCGGGGGATCTGGAACGTCCGGCCCATGCCCATGCGTCCCATCACCCAGGGCGGCCGGCCCGTCACGCGCTCGCCGCGAAACCAGACCTCGCCCGCCGTGGGCCGCAGGAGTCCGCCCAGCACGTTGAAGAGCGTGGACTTGCCCGAGCCGTTGGGCCCGAGCAGTCCCACGACCTGGTGCTCCTCGATGGCCACGTCCACGCCCCGAAGCGCGAGCAGGCCGCCGAAGGCGACGCTCAGGCCGCGCCCCTCAAGGACGGGCACGGCGCCTCCCGCTGAAGAGCCCGCCGAGGCCGCCCGGCCAGTAGAGGATGACCAGCACGAGCGCCAGCCCGTACCCGACCTGGTGAAGGGCCGGCGCCACGGGATGCAGGACCAGCTCGCTGAGCAGATAGAGCCCGACGGCGGCCACGGCCGGGCCGAGCCAGGTGTGCAGCCCGCCGAACATGGCCATGACCAGGGGCAGGATGGAGTAGTAGCGGTTGAAGACGAGATCGGGCTCGACCACGCGCACCGTGTGGACGTACAGCGCGCCGGCCGCGCCGGTGAAGCCACCCGACAGGGCGAAGGCCAGGAGCTTCCAGCCCAGCGGCCTCAGCCCAAGCAGGCTGGCGCGCTCCTCCTCCTCCCTCACGGCGGCGAAGGCCAGGCCCACGCGCGAGCGGAGGATCAGCAGGAAGACGGCGAGCACGGCCAGCAAGAGCGCGAGCGCCGCGTAGTAGGCGCCGGCCCGGCCTCGCGTGAGGGCGGCCGGGAGCCAGGGCACCGGGGTCAGCGCCGGCAGCCCGATGAGCCCGGCGCCGCCGCCGGTGACCTCGGTCCAGTTGAGCGCGATGCCGCGCCACACCTCGGCATAGGCGAGCGTAGCCAGCGCGAGGTACGCGCCGGCGAGCCGCGTCGAGGCGAGACCCACGAGGCCGGCGCCCGCCGCGCCCGCGAGGGCGCCCGCGCCGACGGCGGCCCAGGGCGACCATCCCGCGAGTGACAGCAGCGCCGCCGCGTAGGCCCCGAGGCCGAAGAAGGCGGCGTGACCGAAGGAGATCTGACCCGCATAGGCGAGGACGTTCCACGCCGAGGCGACCGCGGCCCAGAGGAAGGCTGTCGTGAGCAGATAGAGCCAGTAGGGCTGAAAGCCCAGGAGGGGCGGAAGGGCGGCGAGCGACACGGCACCCGCGAGCGCGAGGAGCGCCCGTCGCATCAGTGCCCCTCGGCCTCGGCGCCGAGTCCGCGCGCCAGCCCGCCGGCGCGCGCGAGGAGCGAGGCCAGGAGCAGCAATGCCACGGCCGTCTCCCGCCAGCGCGGGCCGGCCCACGTGACGGTGAGGGCTTCCACGATGCCGAGCGTGAGGCCCGCCACCAGCACGCTCCTGAGCCGGCCCACGCCGGCCCAGATGGTGAGGACGATGGCCATGAGGGTCAGCTCCACGCCGGCCACCGGGTAGAGATAGTGCAGGGTGGCGAAGAGCACGCCGGTGGCGCCGGAGAGTCCCATGGCGAGCAGGAAGGTGGCGCGCGTCGCGGCATCGGTATTGATGCCGAGCAGCGCGGCGGCCTGGGCGTCGATGCTCGTGGCGCGCACCGCCTGCCCCCAGCGCGTGCGCGTGAGGCCGAGCCAGAGCAGCCCGATCACGGCCAGCGCCGCGGCCGCCACCAGCAGCCGACCCACGTTGACGCTCACCGGCCCCAGGCGCAGCGCCGCGTTGAAGGTCGCGTCGGAGATCAGCCGGTACTCGCCCTGCCAGAGCGCGAGGATGGCGTTCTGGAGCAGCAGCGAGAGGCCGAAGGTGAGCGCCAGGCTGTTGAGTCCCCGGGGCTCGGGCAGCCGGCGCAGCAGCAGCTCCCAGATAAGGCCCAGCGGCAGCAGCGCCGCCGCCGCGACGGGTGCGAGCAGGAGCGGCGGCAGCCCCGAACCCGCCCAGAGCCAGTAGCCCAGGTAGCCGCCCAGGATCACCAGCTCGCCGTGCGCCAGGTTCATGGCGCGCGAGACGCCCAGCACGAGGGAGAACCCCAGCGCCATCAAGGCGTAGAAGCAGCCCACGAGGGCGCCCGAGAGGAGAGCCTGAGCGAGGGACGCGAACGACAGGCCGGGGCTCCTAAGTCACCATCGGTTGGCAAGAAGGCCAGCCGATACTAGCGTCGGCTCGATCCGAGGTCAAGGCGCCGCGAGCGTCCACGCCCCGTCCTCGGCCGCGAGTCCAGATAGCCCTTGACAACCGGCGAGCCGCTAGCATAAACAGAGTATCCCTCTAAGGCAATTGCATGCCTCAGGTCGACGGCAAGTGAACGAGGTAGCGCGGCCCCCCGCCCAGCAGCGCGGCACCAGGTCGGAGTTAACGCCCTGCGTTACGACAGGGCGACACGCAGCCGACTTTCTCGAATCTCCACCGCACACGACGCACCGAACCGGTCCACACACGAGCGAGAAGGAGATCCACGATGAGTGACCTACACCCGGTCCAGACCGACTCCTCCAGCGTCAGCCGTCGCGGTTTCCTCAAGGTGACCGGCGCGGGCGTCGCGGGAGGGTCCCTGCTCACCATGCTCAACGCCCGCCAGGCACCGGCGCAGATCAAGGGCACGAGCCTCCGGATGCTCAAGTGGAGCCACTTCGTGCCGGCCTACGACGCCTGGTTCGACGACTTCGCCAAGAAGTGGGGAGAGAAGAACGGCGTCAAGGTGCGGGTGGACCACATCCCGCATCTGGAGCTGCCGGCCCGGTACGCGGCCGAGTTCGCGGCGGGCGCCGGCCACGACCTGATCTATTTCGTGGGCCAGATCCTCACCGGCCAGTACTACCGCAACCTGATCGACCTCACGGACATCGCCGACGGCCTCAGCAAGAAGTACGGCGCGTGGATGGAAGGCTCCAAGAGCGCCGGGCAGGTCGCCGGCCGCTGGTTCGGCATCCCCGACTTCTTCATCGCCATCCCGGTGCTCTGGCGCAAGGACCTCTTCGACTCGGTCGGGATGGGCGCGCCCAACACGTGGGAGGACCTGCGCAAGGCCGGACGGCTGCTCAAGGCCAAAGGCCACCCGACGGGCATGCAGTTCTCGCACTGCAACGACGCCAACCACAACTGGCGCGCGTTGATGTACTCCTTCGGCGTCAAGGAAACGGACCCCACCGGCCAGAACATCGCGCTCGACTCCAAGGAGATGCGCGAGTCGCTCCGGTTCGCCAAGGCCATGTACGACGAGGCCATGACCCCCGAGGTCTTCTCCTGGGACGACGCCTCGGACAACCGCTTCCTCGCCTCCGGCGTCGGCTCCTGGGTCCACGACGCCATCTCGGCCTTCCGGACCACGGAGGACACCAACCCCAAGGTGTTCAAGGAGACGTACTGTCTGCCCGAAGCGGCCGGTCCCAGCGGGCGCTGGAACGTGGGCGAGCCCAACGTGTGGGCGATCTGGAAATTCTCCAAGAACGTCCCCGCGGCCAAGGAATTCATCCAGGCCATCAGCGACAGCCAGAAGGAGGCCATGCTGGCCAGCCGCGGCTATAACATGCCGTTCATGCGCGGCCAGTACGCCAAGCCGATGCCGGGCCTGGGCAACGACGCGAAGCTCTCGATCCTCCAGGACCAGGACAAGATCACGGCGTTCTTCGGCCACCCGGGGCCGATGTCGCCGGCGGCACAGGAAGTGCTCACCACCTTCATCGTCCCGGATATGTTCACGCGCGTGGCCCGCGGCGCCGCGATCGAGGACACGATGAATTGGGGCGTGGGGGAGATCCGCCGCATCTACGCCAAGCAGAAGGCCTCGTAGGGGACGCATGACCGAGCTGTCCGCGGGCGGCGCTACGCCGCCCGGAGCCCCGCTGTCGGTGGCGGTCGGCGGGCGCGTGGGGGGCCTGTCCTGGTGGCACACCCCCACCGCCCGTCGCTACCTCTTCGGCTATACCCTCCTCGCCCCCGCCATCCTCTACGTCGGCCTGCTGGTCGGCGTGCCGTTCTTGTTCTCGCTGTACCTGGCCATGAGCGACGCGACCGTGGGCGATCCGGTGGCGCGCTTCGTCGGCCCGGCCAACTTCCTGGCCGCGCTCGAGAGCGCCACCTTTTACACCGCCCTGCGCAACACCCTCGTCTTCACCATCGGCGCCGGGGTCATGAAAGGCCTCCTGGGGACCACGCTGGCCTTCCTGCTCATGCAGCCCTTCATCGGCCGCAAGGTGGTCCGCGCCCTGATCGTCATTCCGTTCACGCTGCCGATCACCATCAGCGTGCTGGGCTGGAAGTGGATGCTCGATTCCCAATTCAGCGTCTTCAACTGGGCGCTGCACCAGCTCCACCTCATCGGCGCCTACGGCTCTCCCGACTGGCCGGTGTGGCTGGGCCAGCCGGGGCTGGCGCTCGCGTCGGTGATGTTCGTCAACGTGTGGCGGGGCTTCCCGTTCAGCGCCATCGTGCTCATGGCGGGTATGACCTCGGTGGCGCCGGAGATCATCGAGGCGGCCAAGGTGGACGGCGCCTCGTTCCTCCAGCGGTTCCGCAAGGTCATCGTCCCGATGATCGCGCCGATCCTGTTCATCGGCGCGGCCTACGACACGGTCTTCACGCTCTCCGACCTCAGCATCGTCTACCTGCTCACCAACGGCGGGCCCGACGGCGCGACCGAGGTCCTGCCGACGCTCGCCTACAACATGGGCATCCGGGCGGGCGCCCTCGGGCGCGGCGCCGCCATTTCGCTCTTCCTCTTCCCGCTGCTGCTCCCGGCCATGATCCTGCTGCTGCGCACGCTGCGCCGGAGGCAGTACTGATGGCGACGATGGCCTACCGGGTGCCCCGCAGCCAGCGCTCCAAGTCCGCCCGCCGCCACGTCGGGATCTACCTCGGGCTGACGCCCTTCCTGATCATCGCGGTGTTCCCGATCTTCTGGATGCTGATCACCGCGCTCAAGCAGGAGCCCGACCTCTACCGGATGGACACGGTGCCCTTCTGGTTCCACCTGCCGCCGACCTGGAAGAACTTCGACTTCCTGTTCTACCGGACGTTCTACGGGGACTGGATCATCAACACCCTGAATATCGCCTTCTGGGTGTCGGCGATCACCCTGCTGACGGCGGTGCCGGCGGGCTACGCGCTGGCCCGGCTGCGGCTGCCCTTCGCCGAGAACCTGGGTATCGGCATCTTCATGACCTACCTGGTGCCGCCCATCATCCTGTTCCTCCCGCTGGCCCGCGTCGTGAGCACGCTGGATCTCCAAGATTCTTGGTGGTCGCTGGTCGTCGTCTACCCGACCTTCACCATCCCGTTCTGCACCTGGCTGCTCATGGGGTTCTTCAAGACGGTGCCGTTCGAGATCGAGGAGGCCGCGATGCTCGACGGCTGCGGCCAGCTCGGGGCGCTCGTGCGCGTGGTGCTGCCGGTGAGCCTCCCCGGGCTCATCACCTCGGTCATCTTCTCCTTCACGCTGTCCATGCAGGATTTTCTGTACTCGTTGGCGTTCGTGTCCATCTCGGAGGAGAAGCCCGTGCCGCTCGGCGTGGCTACGGAGCTGATCCGGGGAGACGTCTACTTTTGGGGTTCGCTGATGGCCGGTGCGCTGCTGGTCGGCGTGCCGGTGGCGATCGTGTACAACCTGTTTCTGGACAAGTTCATCTCGGGCATCACAGGCGCGGCGATCAAGTGAGTGCGGTGAATCGAGCGTTCACGTCGGGAGGTGCGTTCATGAGAGTGAAGGCCATGGTGGCGATCGTCATTGGGGTGTTCGTGTTCGTCGGGGGGGCCCAGGCCCAGTACGGCGGCTCCAGCACGCCGACTGCCCAGGCGCAGGTCGGCCCGGTCCCGCTCGAGAAGGGGGTGAAGGCGACCAACCTCGTCACGTCCCTCGGCGGCTTCCGGGGCACGGGCAATATCCCGATCGTAATCACCGGTCAGATCATGGAGATCGCGCCGGGCGGCCAGACGGGGAAGACGCGGCACATGGTGCAGTCCTACATCTACATCCTCGAGGGCACCTTGGTGACCAACAGCGAGGGTGGGCCCATCGGTGTGGCCGGGGTGCAGTACCACACCCAGGGGCAGTCCTACATGGACGCGCCCGGCGTCTGGTTCAACCATTCCAACACCGGCTCGACACCCGTCAGGTACATCCTTCTGCTGATCAGCACGCCCGGCGGCGCCACGACGCAGAAGGCCACCGCCGACGACTAGGCGCCCGTGACGACCCGCCGGCCCGGCGCGCGCCGGGCCGGCGGGTCGCAGTGGAGGTAGGTGTGAAACACCTCGCCGTGCTGGCCGGCGTCGCCTGTGTCCTCGGCGCGTCGGCGGCCGCCTTGTCCGCTCCCTCCACGGCGGCCATCGAGGTCGTGGCCACCGGCGTGCCGCGGCCGCTCCAGGTTGTCCTCGACGGTCGCTCGCTCGTCGTCCTCAGCCCCGGCCGGCGGGGCGATTCGGCCGGCGAGCTCTACCAGATCCCCCTCGACGGCGAGTTGCCCGTCGATCTCTCGCGCCAGCCCCGCGTGCGCATTCCCTTCGCCGACGAGCGCCTGGCGACCATCGGCAGCCTCGCGATCAATCAGAAGACACGCGAGCTCTTGCTCGGCGAGGAGAACGGCACGCGGGTGTATCGGCTCGCCCCGGGCGAGCCGTTGTCGCTGTACGCCACCGGCCTCAAGCGGCTGGCGGGCGGCAGCGCCCTGGCCTTCGACCGTCTCGGCCGGCTCGTGATCGTCGACTACGCCGACGCGGTCCTGTCCCCGGGAGAGGACCGGCCGCCGCCGGGGCTCGAGCAGTTCCGGGAGGAGGACTACCGCGGCCCGCTCATCTTCCGGCTGGACCTCGAGGCCCACATCCCGCTGCCCCGCCGGCTCGAATGGCAGGCGCCGCTCTTCCCGCGCGCCTGGGGCAGCCGAACGGGGGGCGGGATGCTGCCCCGCCTGATCTCGGTGGTGCCGGTGGGCGGCAGCGACCTGATCCTTCTGACCTCGAGCGGGGATCTCTACCGGCTGGGCGCCGACGGGGGCTTCGGCCTCTTCACACGCCTGCCGCGCGCGCAGTACAACCGCATCCATATGATCGCGGCGCCCGACGGGACCATCTTCGTCAGCGGCGGGTTCCACGTCGGCCGGATCTTCCGGGTCTCTCCCGACGGCACGGTCGCCGTCGTCGCCAGCAATTTGGCCGATCCCGAGGGCATCGCCCTCGACGACTCCGGCCACCTCTACGTGGCGGAGTCCTCCTACCACCGGATCGTCCGGCTACGACCCTTCTAGCATCGCGGCCGTGAGGCCGCGGACAT
>JBGPZD010000039.1:0-21882 GCA_041493605.1 Methylomirabilia bacterium | reverse complement strand
GGAGCCAAGGATCGCTCATCGAAAGGAGCCACTTGGCGGCGGGGGTGCTGAGCCCGAACAGGGCCGCGGCGGCGAGGGCCAGGGCGATGGCCGAGCGCGGTGTAGTCTGAAAACTCATGAGCCCGGCCTCAAGTGTAACTCGGAGGACGGAGGAGCGACCGACTAGGTGTCTAGCGGGTGACGCCTTGGCGGGCTCGGGTGAGCCAGATCAGGTCCAGCTCTTTGTCGGTCCACCCGTGAGAACGCAGGTGAGCGACCCAGGCCTTGACCTTGGCCGCGGGAATGATCACGTCGCCCGGATTGATCTCCACGCGGTCGGGACACGGGGCCGAGCCCGCGGGTTTGGAGAGGGGTGTCAGCTCGCCGGTATTGGTTTTGGTCTCCACTGGGGCTCCACGGAACGGTGGAACAGGGTTGCGGGGCGAGGGCCGGGAACAGGGCGGGGACGCCAATGCCCGCGAGTCTCTTCAGCGAAGAGAACTCAATTATACGCTGGTTTGCCTCGAGCGTGAGAAAGCATTATGGTACGGGACTATGGCCGACAAATTCGTGACGCTCTCCGAGATCCGCCGCGAAGCCAGACGGCGCCTGCCGCGCGATGTGTGGAACTTCGGCGCGGGCGGCGCGGAAACCGAGACCACGCTTCGGCGCAACCGCCGGGCCCTCGACCGGCTCGCGATCCGCCAGGACATCCTGGTGGACGTGCGCGAGATCGACCTGGGCGCTTCGCTCCTGGGCCTGCCGCTGTCCTGGCCCGTGGCCATCGCGCCCATGGGCGGGCTCATCCTGTTCCATCCCGAGGGCGACCTCGAGATGGCGCGCGGCGCGGCCCGGGCCGACACGCTCGTCTTCCTCAGCGGCGCCGCCGGCTGGCCGGTGGACGCCGTGGCCGCGGCCGGCCCGGGCCCCAAGATGTTCCAGCTCTACCACCACGGCGACCGCGCCTGGGTGGCGGACCTGCTCGCGCGCGTGGAGGCTGGGGGCTACCGCTCGGTGGTGCTGACGGTGGACGTGCAGGTCTACGGCCGCCGCGAACGCGACATCGTCCACCGCTTCAGCCCGCGCGAGGCCACGGCCCACGCGCCACATCCGCGGGGCGCGGACATGGATTATCCGGCGCGGCTCACCTGGGACGACGTCGAGTGGCTGAAGAAGACGACGCGGCTGCCCATCGGGCTCAAGGGCATCATGACGGCGCGCGACGCCCGGCGGGCGGTGGAAGCCGGGGTGGAGCTGGTCTGGGTCTCCAACCACGGCGGCCGCCAGCTCGACCACACCCAGGGGACCATCGACGCCCTGCCCGCGATCGCGGACGCGGTGGCCGGCCAGGTCCAGATCGTCATCGACGGCGGCTTTGCGCGCGGCACCGACGTGATCAAGGCGCTGGCGCTCGGCGCCAACGTGGTCGCCATCGGGCGCGCGGTGCTGTGGGGGCTGGCCGCCGACGGCGCCGCGGGCGTGGCCTGCGCGCTCGACATCCTGCGCCGCGAGATCCGCACCACGCTCGCGCTGTGCGGCCAGACCAGCGTCAAGGGCCTCGGCCGCGACGTGGTCTTCCGCGCCGAGTAGCCGCCGGGCCGCCCGCTAGATCAGGCCGGGGGCCTGGTACTCGCAGAAGCCGCCCATGAGATCGCCGGGTTTCGTCGCCGGCGCCGTCACCAGACCCAATAGCGCGTTTCCGGCGCGGGCGTCTCCGCTCGGAGCGCCGGCAGCCGCTTGAGCACTAAGCAGGCCTTGTCGCAGTGGACCCCGGTGGGCGGCGTGAACGCCGTGCAGCCCTGCACGTCCACGAGGCGTCCGTCCCACGCCGACTCCGCGAAATCCACCCGCACGTTGGTGTTCCGGAACGGGCACCAGAACGCCTGGCGGAAGGGCCGGGTGCCCGTGACGAGCCGGGCGCCGAAGCTGTAGAGGACGAGAAACAGCGCGGCGGCGCCGAGAAAGATCGGAAGAGGCCACAGGTTCGACATACGCTCACCTCCCCGTCCGGTTCGAACGCTCGACCGGTGGCTCCATCCCAGCGCCCGGCAGCGCCCGGCGTCCATGAGGCGCCCGCCTCATTTTCGTAGCCGAAACGGCCCGCCTCGCCCGGGTATACTCCTGGCGTGCAGATCGACATCCGGGTGCCCATGGGACTGCCGATTCCCCGGGTCGCGGACTTCATCGCGCGCTGCGAGGAGGCGGGCTTCGACGGAGTCGGCGTTCACGACCACCCGCACAGCGGGCGCGACGTCTACGTCACCCTGGCCGCGGCCGCCCAGCGCACGCGGCGCCTCCGCCTCTATCCCGCCACGTCGAGCCCGGTGGTCCGCCACCCGCTGCTGCTGGCCTCGCTGGCCCACAGCCTGGACGAGATCGCGCCGGGGCGGATCGCGCTGACCGTGGCGCCGGGCTTTCTCGCCGTGCGCAGCATCGGCAGGCCGCGGGCCAATCTGGCCACCATGCGGGAGGCGGTGCTCGGCCTGCGGCGCCTCCTCGCGGGGGATCCCGCGAGCTTCGACGGGCACGAGAGCCGGCTGAGGAACGTGAGCGCGCGGCCGACGCCCGTGTACCTGCTGGCGGCGGGCCCGCGCATGGTCGAGCTGGCCGGCGAAGTGGCGGACGGCGCGTTGCTGCTGACCGGCCTGCATCCGGACGCGGTGGCCGCCGCGCGCCGCCATCTCGAGGCCGGCGCCGACCGGGCGGGGCGCTCGCTCGAGGGCTTTCGCACGATCTTCATCACCCCGATCACGGTGGATGACGACCTGGCCGCAGCCCGGCGCTGGCCCCAGCGGTGGTTCGCGCCCGGGCAGAGCTGGCTCACCTATCCGAGCGCTTCCAATCTCTACTGGCTGCGCCACGCCGGACTGGAGCTGCCGGAGGCGCCCGCTCCCGAGGCCGTCTCCGACGACCTGGCCGCCCGGATCTGTGACGCCTTCGGGCTGTTCGGCCCGCCCGAGCACTGCCTCGAGCGGCTGCTGCGGGCGCGGGAGGAGGCGGGGGTGGAGCACGTCTTTCTCTTCCCGTCCCACACGCTCGAGGGCGGCTACGACATGCCGACCCGCGAGGTCGAGGCTTTCGGCCGGCTCATCCGGCCTCGGCTGCCGAGCTAGACGGCGCCGGACGCTCTAGCGCGCGGCGGGCGCCAGGGCGCGGACGGCGTCCATCAGCAGCGCCCGCTTCCGCGTCGGGTCCGGCTCGGTGGTCATCAGGGAAAGAAACGCGGTGTCGAGGCCGTTGTCCATGTAGCGCTCGACGCGCTTGCGGATGTCCGCGAGGGAGCCGCGGCCGACGAGATCGTCGATCACCTTCGCGGGGATCGCCGTGACGGCGCCCTTGCGGTCGCCCGCGGCCCAGGCTTCCCACATCGGCCCCAGCGCCTCGCTCCGCCCGAGCCATTCCTGATACGCGCGATACACCGGGACGTTGAGGTAGGCGGCGACGTGGCGCCGGACGGCGAGGTCCGCCTCGGGCCCCGGCGGGTCCACGCTGAGGAACAGCCGCGCCGTGATCTCCATCGCGTCGGGGTCGCGGCCCGCCTTCTTCGCGGCCTCGCGCACCACGGCCACCGACTTGGGTATGTCCTCGGGCGATCCCCAGTTGAGGATCACGCCGTCGCCGACCTCTCCCGCCACGCGCAGCATGCCCGGGCGCAGCGCGGCGATATAGATGGGCACCGGCTTCGAGGGGACGCGCGTCAGCCTGAAGCCGTCGACGGCAATCGTTTCCCCCTTGAACACCACGCGCTCGCCGGCGAGGGCGGAACGGAGGACCTGGGCCATCTCGCGCACCCGGGTGGCGGGCCTGGCGAACTTCCCGCCGTTCCACGCCTCCACGATGACCTGGGAGCCCGAGCCGATGCCCAGCACGAAGCGGCCCGGGGCCAGGTCGGCCAGGCCGGCCGCGGTCGACGCGAGCGTCGCGGGGCCGCGCGTGTAGACGTTGGCGATGGCCGTGCCGACGCGCATTCCCGTCGCCTGCGCGATCACGGCCAGCGGGGTGAAGCCGTCCGCGCCGTCCACCTCGTACGACCAGGCGTCCGTGTAGCCCAGGCGCTCGGCCTCGCGCGCGACCTCGGCCAGCTCGGGCAGGGTGAAGCCGTCCATCGGCACCGACAGCGACCAGCGCTTCTTCCCCATGCCGCCTCCCTCGTGACCCGGCGTTATCGGATTGCGGCCGAGCGCCTACGCGCCGCCCGGCGCCCGGTCCCCCGGGTCGAACATAAAGAGATCCAGGTCCTCGTCCTTCGCGCGAAGGCGCCCGACGAGCAACCGGAGCAGGTTGCGGTAGATCACCATCCCGACGCGGGGGTCGCCCTCCGTAATTCGCTTGAACTCCTCCCGGGAGAGAAAGAAGAGCTTGGCCGCGGTGGATGCGCGGGCCGCCGCCGACGTCGCGTGGTCGTCGAGCAGCGAGTACTCGCCGAAGCAGCGCCCGGGGCCCAGCGTGTTGAGCCGCACGCTGATCGGCCGCCGGGCGCCCGTGGCGGTCACCTCGGGCAGATACACCTCGACCAGCCCCTCCAGAACCACGTAGAGGCCCGGGCCTCGCATCTGCTCCGACAAGACCGTCTCCTCGGCCTTCACCTCGACGAGCAGCCCGCTGGCGATGACCTGGTCGAGATCCCCCTGCGGGAGAGACTTGAAGACGACGGAGCCCTCCAGGACCTGCCGGTAGCCGCTCTTGTCGGTCAGCCGCATGCTGGCGCCTCCATGCCCGCCTGGTCTCCCGCCCTGTCAGCGGGGGCGCGAGGACCCGCGCGTGCCGAGTATCTCACCATTGTGCTCGCCCACGCCGGGCGGGGGCAGCCGGATGCCCGGGCGCAGCCCGTCGAATGACAGCGGCAGCGCCATCAGCTCGTAGTCGGCGCCCGGCACCGCCTGGATCATTCCCAGGGCGGCCGCCTGCGGCCCCGAGACCGCTTCGGGCAGGGTGTTGATCGGGGCGCAGGGCACACCCGCGGCTTCGAGCCGGTCGATCCACTCCCCTTTGCTGCGCGTGAGCATGATCCGCTCGATCTCGGCGATCAGCACGGGCTTGCTCGCGACCCGCGCCGCGTTGGTGGCGAAACGGGGATCGTCCGCCCACTCGGGGCGGCCCAGCGCCGCGGCGAGCTTGGCGAAGAGCCGGTCGTTGCCCGCGGCGACGATGAGAGGCCCGGTCCGCGTCTCGAAGCCCTGGAACGGGACCACGCGGTGACTGCCCGTCCGGTGGCGCTCGGGCACCTCGCCCGAGACGCGGTAGCTGGCGAAGTGGCCCTTGAGCCACGCGAGCCCGGTCTCGAACAGCGACGCGTCCACCACGCAGCCCCGCCCCGTGCGCTGGCGCTGGATGAGCCCGGCCAGGACGCCGATCGCGCTCCACATCCCCGTCCCGTAGTCGAGGATCGACGTCCCGATCCGGGTCGGCGGCCCGCCCTCGTCGCCGTTCATCATCATGAGGCCGGAGAACGCCTGGACCATGGGCTCGTACCCCGGCTTGAGCCGGAGCGGTCCCGTGCGCCCGAACGCCCAGACCGAGCAGTAGATCAGCCGTGGGTAGCGCCCCAGCAGCGCCTCGGCGCCCAGGCCCAGCTCCTCGAGCGAGCCCGGGCGCAGGTTCTGGACGACGACATCGGCCGTCCCGATGAACTCAGTGAGCCACGCGACCGCTTGCGCGTCCTTGAGGTCCAGGCTGATGCAGCGCTTGTTGGCGTTGACGGCGAGGAAGGCCGGGGAGACGCCCTTCCAGAACGGCGGCCCCCAGATCCGGGCGTCATCGCCTTCGGGCCGCTCCACCTTCACCACGTCGGCGCCCAGATGCGCCAGGATTTCAGCGCCCATGGGCCCGGCCAGATTCTGCGCGATCTCGATCACCCGGATTCCGCTCAGCGGGAGCATCGCGTCTCCTTCACGGCGGGTCCCCGGCCGCGGCGTACCCATCAGCGGCGGAACAGCGCGCGCGCGATCACCATGCGGTGCACCTCCGACGGGCCCTCGCCGATCCGGCGGACCCGCGCCTCGCGGTACCAGCGCTCGAGCGGAAACTCTTTGGACACGCCGTAGCCGCCGTGGATCTGGACCGCGGCGTCCACGACGCGCCCCAGCATCTCGCTCGAGTAGAGCTTGGCGACGGACGCCTCGACGCGGGCGTCCTCGCCGCGGTCAGCCTTCCAGGCGCCATCCCAGATGAGCCAGCGCGCGGCGCGGATCTCCACCTCCGCGTCGGCCAGCATCCACTGGACGGCCTGGCGCTCGGCGAGCGGCACGCCGAAGGTCGAGCGCTGCTTGGCGTGGGCGATGGCCATCCGCTGCGCGGCGACGGCCACGCCGAGGTTGCAGGCCGAGTACGGGAAGCGCTGCTTGACCAGGAGATCGAAGGCCAGATCCAGGCCCTGGCCCTCCTCGCCGATGAGGTTCTCCGCCGGGATTGCGCAGTCCTCGAAGAGCACGTCGGTGGGCACCGACGAGGTGCGGATCGTCCGGATCGGGCGCGCCGTGAACCCGGGCGTCCCCTGCTCGACGATAAAGCACGAGATCCCCGCCCGCCCCTTGGTCTTGTCGGTGCGGGCGAACACGACCCCCCAGGGCGCGTCGTGGGCGCGCGAGATGAAGACCTTCCGCCCGTTGAGGATCCAGCGCCCGCCGCGCTTCTCGGCGCGCGTCTGAATGGCGCCGGCCGGGTCCGAGCCGCCGGAGGGCTCGGTGATCGCCCAGAACGTCTCGTGCCCCTCGCGGAGCGCCGGGACCGCGTACTTCTCGATCTGCTCGCGCGTGCCGGCCCAGATCGTCGGCGGCGGGTAGCGGCCGAACACGCCGCAGCCGGCGTTGTAGAGACCCATCCGGTGCTGCGCCATCTCCTCCAGCACGACGCACAGGCTGAAGGTGTCGAGCCCGCCGCCGCCGTAGGCCTCCGGCGCGCCGAGGGCCCAGAGCCCCGCCGCCTTGGTCTTGGCCGAGAGCCGCAGGAAGTCCTCGCGGGGGATGTCCGGCGCGTCCGGGTCGAGCCGCTGCTCGAGCGGAATGATCTCTTCCTGGATGAGCCGGCGGACCTGGTCGCGGAGGATGCGCAGCTCGTCAGGCAGGGTGAATCCCGGGAACACCGTCATGGACGAGACCTCGTGCGGGGACTGTACCCGAACCGCCGACGCGGGACAACCGCGTGTTGACAACCATCTAGCCCTCTCTTAAGGTGGCGCCCCGAGCCACCGACGGGGAGGGGCTGAGGGGGAGGGGCCAAGAAGAAGAAGGAGGGACTCAATGGCCGACGAAGTGCTCTCGAGCGTCCGGGACGGCATCGCCAGCGTCACGCTCAACCGTCCGGACAAGCGCAACGCGATGAACACGGCGCTGCTCGCGGCGCTGCGGGCGGCCTTCGACGAGCTGGAATCCAATAAGGAAGTCCGAGTGGTCGTCGTCGGCGGGGCGGGCCCGGCCTTCTGCTCGGGCATGGACCTGCGCGAGATGGAGGAGCGGCGCGGGGAGGCGGCGGATCCGGAGGCCGGCGTGATCCAGGTCCTCCAGCGCGTCGAACGCTCCCGGCATCCGACCATCGCCATGGTCCACGGCGACGCGCTGGCCGGCGGCTGCGAGCTCGCGCTCCACTGCGACCTGCGCGTGGCGGCCGACGTGGCCCGCTTCGGCATGCCGCTGGCGCGCATCGGCCTCGTCGTGCCCTTCCCGCTCGGCCAGAAGTTGGTCGAGGTGATCGGGCCGGCCTACACGCGCGAGCTCCTCTTCACCGGCCAGCCCATCGACGCCCGGCGGGCCTACGAGATCGGCATGGTGCACCACGTCGCGCCGCGGGCCCAGCTGGAGGAGGCGACGTACACGCTGGCGCGGAGCATCGCCGCCAACGCGCCGCTCTCGCTCCAGGGCATCAAGGCGACGGTGCAGCGCGCGCTGGCGCCGCGCGAGGGGATCCCGCACGACGACCTCGACGCGCTGGCGCTCCGGGCGCGGAAGAGCGCCGACGCCGGCGAGGGCCGGCGGGCCATGCTGGAGAAGCGCCGCCCCGTGTTCCGCGGCGAGTGACGACGGACGGGCGAGAGGCCGACGCTCGCCGCCACGGTGGTCTGAACACAGTGATGGGGGCGGAACGGTCCGCCCCCATCACACACGACGACTCTCAGGCAGTATGAGCCAAGTCATAAACAGACTATAATCCTCGAGGACGCCGGCAGTCACCGCGCGGCGGACATAAAGGGAGGGCACGCATTGGCACTCACGGCCACCGTTCATCACGTCGATCTCAGCCGCGGCACCGTCGAAACGAAAACGGTGCCCGAAGACGTCTACCGGAAGTACCCCGGCGGGAGCGCGCTCGCCGCTTATCTCTTGCTCAAAGCCATGCCCGCCGGCGCCGACCCGCTCGGGCCCGACAACGTGCTCGTGATGGCCGTGAGCCCGCTCACGGGCCTCGCCATCTCCGGGCAGAGCCGCATGACCGCCTGCGCGCGGTCTCCGCTCACCGGCGCCATCGGCGACAGCCAGTGCGGCGGCTTCTTCCCCGCCGAGATGCGGGCCGCCGGCACCGACGCTATCGTCTTCACCGGCCGGGCGCCCCAGCCCGTGTACCTCTGGCTCCACGACGGCCAAACCGAGCTCCGGCCCGCGAAGCACCTGTGGGGCAAGGTCACCGGTGACGTCGATCGGCTCCTGAAAGAAGAGGTGGGCGATCCAAAGGCGGAAATCGCCCAGATCGGCCCCGCGGGGGAGAACCTCGTCCGGTTCGCCGCGATCATGAACATGGTGAACCGCGCCAACGGCCGGACGGGCATGGGCGCGGTGATGGGGTCGAAGCGCCTCAAGGCGGTGGTCGTGCGCGGGACCAAGTCCCCGAAGCCGGCGAAGCCGGAGGAGTTCCGCGGGCTGATCAAGCGGCTCAAGGAGCTCCAGGAGGCGAACCCCGGCATCGGCTGGTTCGGCGAATACGGGACGGCGGGAGTGCTCGCCATCCAGGACAAGATGGGCGGCCAGCCCACGCGGAACTACACCGAGGGCACGTTCGAAGACGCCAAGGCGATCGACGGCGGCACGATGGTCAAGACCATCCTGAAGGAGCGCGACACCTGCTACGCCTGCGTGGTCAAGTGCAAACGCGTCGTCGAGATCCGTGAGCCCGGTCTCGAGGTGGATCCCATCTACGGCGGCCCCGAGTACGAGACGCTGACCTTCTTCGGCTCGATGTGCGGGGTGGGCGATCTCAAGCTCCTGTCCAAGGCCTCGGCCGACGCCAACATGTACGGCATGGACACGATTTCGGCAGGGGCGACGATCGCGTGGGCGATGGAGGCGAAGGCCAAAGGGCTCCTCGACGACAAGGGCCTGGGCCTGGCCTTCGGGGACGGGCAGTCCGTCCTCCGCGCCATCGAGGCGATCGCGCTCCGGCGCGGGATCGGCGACCTCCTCGCCGAGGGCAGCCTCAGGGCCGCCAAGACGCTCGGGCCCGCCGCGGTCGACCTCACCGTCACCGTCAAGGGCCAGGAGCTCCCCGCCCACATGCCGCAACACAAGCGGTCGCTCGGGCTCATCTACGCGGTCAACGCCTTCGGGGCCGACCACCAGTCGTCCGAGCACGACACCATGCTCAAGACCAAGCCCGGCGGCCTGCACCGCCGGCGCCTCGCGGAGCTCGGGGAATTCGGCGATCTCGACCTCCGGGACCTCTCGGACGAGAAGGTGCGCTTCGCGTACACCACGCAGTGCTTCTACTCGGCCCTCGACTCGCTCGGCCTCTGCCAGTTCGTCTGGGGCCCCTCGTGGCAGCTCTACGGCCCGTCGGAGACCGTCGAGCTCGTCCGCGCCGGCACCGGCTGGGACGCGACGATGGCCGAGCTGCTCACCGTCGGCGAGCGGCGCATCCACCTCATGCGGGCCTTCAACGCGCGCGAGGGGATCGGCAAGGACGCCGACGTGCTGCCGAAGAAGCTCTTCCAGCCGCTGGGCGGCAAGGGGCCGACGGCGGGCGTGGCGCTGACCACCGAGGAGTTCGAGCGGGCGCGGGAGGCGTACTACCGGCTCTCGGGATGCGACCCCGCGACCGGCTACCCGACGCGCGCCAAGCTGGCCGACCTCGGCCTCGACTGGGTCGCCGGGACGGCCCCCGCGGCGCGCTGAGAATCAGCCGTCAGCGGCGACTCCGCTCGGCGACCGCGAAGGCGAGGAAGTAGCGGTCGAGCTCCTCGAGCGTGGTGCCGTACTCGCGGCCGCCCCCTGCCGCGTCGCAGAGCAGTTCCCGGGCCCGGCCGATCTCGCGGAGCCGCCCGCGCCAGCGCGGATCGGCCAGGGTGAGGTCCAACAGCTCGAGGGCGCGCTCGAACGCGCCCTCCGACAGGCGATCGTCGCGACCCCGCCAGCGCAGCATCCGGCCCACCTCGGTCCCGACATTGGCAAGCTGCGCCACCAGCGACAGCTCGGCCCAGCGCCCTGCGGCCAGCTCCCGGTGACGGTAGGTGGGCGCGGTCATGGGCCGATGAGTCTCGAGACGATCGCTTCGATCTGGCTCCGGATCGCTGGGTCCTCGACCGACCGGGAGCGATTCCCTTGGGAAGGTCGGACGTTGATCATCGAGTCAAACTCGATGCGCTCGGCTGGGGGCCGGTCGGGGTAGATATTGATCCCCCACAGATTGGCCTGGCGCGCGCCCTGCTCGATGAGGAGCGTCTCCTCGTCGGCGTGCAACTCGCCGCCGATCGCCAGCACCCCCTGCCCGACGTCAACGACGGCCTTCACAAAATCGCCGAACTGCTCGCGAGTGAGACGCTGGAGCTCTTCAAGCGGGATCGTCGCGCGCACGACCTGGATCGGCATGGGACAGGATGATACCGTGCGTCCGGCTGTCGCGTCGAGTCGCAACCTCGGGCGGTACGCTCCGCCTCCCGCCGAGTCCCGGCGCCGCCTACTTCGCCCGCCCGTACTTCCCGGTCAAGGTCGCCTTGGCAATCGAGTTGGCGTTCACCATGAAGCCGACGAGGGACGCCTTGGCGTCCTTCGGGACGTCGAGCTTCTCGACCTTGAGGGCGTGCAGGGTGAAGTGGTAATGGTGCGGCTTGTCGCCGGCCGGCGGGCACGGCCCGCCCCAGCCGGGCGTGCCGAAATCGGTTGCGATCTGCGCGGCGGCTTTGGGCAGATTCGAGCCGTCCGCCTTGCCCGCGTCCTTCTTCAGCTCCGTGGTCCCGGCCGGGATGTCGATCACGAGCCAGTGCCACCACCCCGCGCCCCCCGTGGGCGCGTCCGGGTCGTGCACCAGCAGCGCGAAGCTCTTCGCCCCCTTCGGCGCACCGGACCACTGGAGCGCGGGCGAGACGTTCTTGCCACTGCAGCCGAAGCCGTTGAACACCTGCTCCTCGGCGATGGCGCCATTGGGCTTGATGTCCGGGCTGCTCAGCTTGAACGCCTGGGCCTGCGCGGCGATCCGGATGCGGGCGTTGCCTTTCATGTCGTCCTCCATGGGTGAAGTCGAGAGCGCATAGTCAAGCCAGGCCGTGATCTTGTATCAGGGAGGACCGGCCAGTCAATCTCGCTGCCTGACGAGCCGCCGCGCGCGCTCGACCGCCTGCACCAGCCCACCCGGGAGCAGGAGCACGATCGCGACGAAGAGGGCGCCGAAGATCAGCAGGTGGAAGTCCACCCAGCGCAGCGCCAGGTACTCCTTGAGGAACACGTACAGGACGGCGCCGAAGACGGGGCCGTGCAGCGTCCCGACGCCGCCGATATAGGTTATGAGGAGCGCGTCGAAGGTCCAGTGCGGGCCGAAGGCGTGCGAAGGGTAGTAGCTGATGTGGTAGAAGGCGAAGAGCCCGCCGGCCAGCCCGGCCAGCCCCGTGGAGAGCGCCAGCGCGGTCAGCTTGAGCCTGAGGGCGCCCACGCCGGAGGCTTCGGCCGCCTCCTCGTCCTCTCGGATCGCCCGCATCCCGAGTCCGATGCGCGAAGCGCCCAGGGCCGCGACCGCCCCCACCGACACGGCGGCGAGCGCGAGCGCCAGGTAGTAGCGGTGCGACAGCCGGTAGGCGCCGATGGTGGCGACGGGCAGCGTGGAGACCTCAGGCAGGACGTTACCGACCGTCGTGCGGAGGATCTCGCCCAGCGCGAGCGTCCCGATCGCGAAATAGGCGCCCCGCAGGCGGAAGGCCGCGGCGCCGATGAGCAGCGCGAAGGCCGTCGCGACCAG
Source organism: Methylomirabilia bacterium (assembly GCA_041493605.1). GTDB lineage: Bacteria > Methylomirabilota > Methylomirabilia > Rokubacteriales > CSP1-6 > DASSSH01. Next base: position 9,753 of record JBGPZD010000039.1, on the reverse strand, counting down.
GGCGCCCGCCCCCATGGCGAGCAGGATGGGCGTGCCGCGGATCCAGAGCGTGCGCGCCACCAGCGCCCCGAGGCCGAAGAAGGCCGCGTGCCCCAGGTTCACCTGGCCGGCGTAGCCGGCGACGATGTTCCAGCTCTCGGCGAGCGTGATCGACAGCAGGATCAGGAACACGAAGTTGAGGACGTCGTCGCGATGGACGACCAGCGGCAGCAGCGCCAGCGCGGCGAGGGCCAGCACGATCGCCGCCGCCCAGCCCAGCTCGCGCCGCTTCGCGAGGGGCGTCATCGCCCGAAGAGCCCTCGCGGCCGGACGACCAGCACGACCACGAAGATGACGAGGCCCGCGACCTCCCGGTACGGGCCGCCGAACGCCGCCGCGCTCGCCGCCTCCGCCACCCCGAGGAAGAGCCCGCCGACGAAGGTGCCGAACATCGAGCCAAGCCCGGCGAGGACGACGACGATCAGCGCCTTGAGCGTCCACTCGAGTCCGATCGAGGGGCTGATGGAGTAGCCGACGCTCACGAGCGTCCCGGCGGCGCCGGCGAGGGCCGTGCCGATCGCAAAAGCGAGGAGATACGCGCGCCGGACGTCGATGCCGGTCAGCAGCGCGGCCTGCCAGTCGTCGGCGGTCGCGCGGATGGCCTTGCCCCAGCGCCAGTGCTTGAGCAGCAGGTGCAGTCCGCCGGTCAGGGCGAAGGCCAGCGCCAGGCTGACGAGGCGGACGACGGGGATCGTGAGACCGCCCACGCTGATCACCGCGCCCCCGTAGGGGGTCGGGATCGAGCGCTCGTCCGCCGTCCACAGCCGGACGGCCAGGGCTTGCAGCGCGAGCGCCAGGCCGAAGCCGATCAGCAGCGAGTTCTTCACCCGCGTCTCCTCGTCGGCGCGCACCACGAAGCCGAAGAGCCCCCAGTAGAGGCAGAGGCCCAGCAGCAGCGAGAGCGGCACGACCAGCAGGAGCGAGGCGAACGGGTCGATGCCCAGGAGGGCGACGACCCAGAAGGCCCCGTAGCCGCCGAGCATGATCAGCTCGCCGTGGGCGACGTTGAGGACTTTGAGGACGCCGAAGACGAGCGAGAGCCCCGCCGCCGCCAGCCCGTACAGCCCGCCGATCAGAACCCCGAGCAGGAGCTGCTGGGCGAGGATGTTCACCCGCGCACCGCGAGCGGGCCCAGGTAGGCGCGCTGGACGTGCGGGTCCCGGAGCAGGTCGGCGCCCCTGCCCTCGCCGACGATGCGGCCCGACTCGAGAATGTAGGCGCGGTGTGCGAGGGTGAGCGCCGCCTGGACGTTCTGCTCGACGAGGAAGACGGCGACGCCGCTACGGTTGATCTCGAGGAGCGCCTCGAGAATCGCCCGCACCAGCTGGGGGGCGATCCCGAGCGAGGGCTCGTCGAGCATGAGGAGCCGCGGGGTGGTCATGAGCGCCCGTCCCACGGCCACCATCTGCTGCTGGCCGCCGGACAGCGCGCGGACGACCTGCCGCCGTCGTTCGCGCAAGACCGGGAAGAGGGTGTACACCCGCTCGAGGGTGGCCTGCCGGGCGGCGCGCGCGCGCCTGGCGAAGGCGCCCAGCTCCAGGTTCTCTTCCACGGTCATGCTCCCGAAAAGGCGGCGCCCCTCGGGGACCATCGCCACGCCGCGCTCGACGATCGCGTGGGCGCCGACGCGGCGCAGGTCCTCGCCCTCCCAGCGAATCACGCCCGCGCGTGGGCGCAGGAGCCCGGCGACCGTCTTGAGGAGGGTGCTCTTGCCGGCGCCGTTCGGGCCGAGCAGGGCGACGATCTCGCCGGGCCCGACGGAGAGCGTCACCCCCGACAGCGCCCGGGCGTCGCCGTAGGCCGCCTCGAGGTCGCGAATCTCAAGCACGGACGGGGCTCGCCGGATCGCTGCCGAGGTACACGCCGACGACGGCGGGATCGGCCGCGACGGCCTCCGGCGGGCCCTCGGCGATCTTTTCTCCCGCGCTGAGCACGATGATCCGGCGCGAGAGATCCATCAGGGCCCACACGATGTGCTCGACCATGAGCACGGTCATCCCCTCGGCCTGCAGTCTCCGGACGAGCGCCATCGCGTTCGCCGTCTCCACGGGGTTGAGGCCGGCCATGAACTCGTCGAGCAGCAGGAGATGCGGCGACGTCGCCAGCGCCCGCGCCAGCTCGAGGCGCTTCCGGTCGATGAGGGTGAGCTGGGAGGCGGGCACGCCCGCCCGGCCCTCGAGCCCGACCAAGACGAGCAGCCGTTCGGCCTCCCCGGCCGCTTCGGCGGCCGTCGTCCGGGCGCGGCCGTAGAGGCGGCCGACAAGGACGTTCTCGAGCGCGGAAAGGCCGGAGAAGGGCCGGACGAGCTGGAAGGTGCGCGCGATGCCCCGGGCGCAGATCCGGTGGGGCGGGAGCCCGGCGATGTCGCGGCCGTGAAGGCGGATGCGTCCGGCGTCGGGGTGGAGAGCGCCGGTGATCAGGTTGAAGAGCGTCGTCTTCCCCGAGCCGTTGGGGCCCATGATCCCCAGCAGCTCACCCTCCTCGAGGGTGAAGCTGACGTCGTGGACGGCGCGAACGCCACCGAAGGCCTTCGACACCCGCTCCACCTCGAGGAGGGGCATGCCGCCGCGCTACGGACCCGGGCGCATCAGCGCTTCGCGAACGCGGGAGCCGGGTAGGCGAGCGGCGCCGTCGCCGACTCCTTGGGCCAGACCAGCTCCTGCTTACCGTTGATCCACTGCACGAACACCGACTGGACGATGCCCGTGCCGTCGGCGCGGAACTTCACGGGCCCGATGACGGTGGTCATGTCGGTGGCGGCGATGGCGTCGCGGAGCTTCTCCCGGTCGAGGGAGCCGGCGCGCGTGATGGCGGCGGCCAGGACCTGGACGCACGCGTAGGCGGGACCCACGATGGGATCGGCGGGGCGGCCGATCTTTTTCTCGTGCGCCGCGTTGAGCTCCTTCACGCCGGGCGCCTTGACGCCGTAATGCCAGCCGGGCGCGAGCACGACGTAATCGCCGTCCTTGCCGAGGTTCTTGGACCAGATCGGCGGGTCCGGCGCGCGGATGAACATCGTGAGCTTGGGCGTGTAGCCGAGCTCCTTCATCTGCTTGACCATCGTCATGCCGTCGGGGGGCGTGGGAAGCGCGAAGACGGCGTCGGCGTTCACCGCCTTGGCCTTCAGGATCAGGTCGGAGAAGTCCTTCGCCCCCGGGGCGTACTCGCCCTGCACGACCACCTGGTAGCCGGCCGCCTTGCCGGCTTCGACCCAGGCCGCGGTCATCTCGGCCCCCCAGTCCGTCTTCTCCTGGAAGATCGCGACGGTCTTCGGCCGCTCGGCTGCGGGAATCGAAGTGAGCATTCCCGGCAGCTGCTGGCCGATGTCGGGCGACTTCCAGAATGGCGAGAAGAGGTAGCGGAAGCCTTGCTGATGGACCTTGTTGAGCGCGAAGGCCACGCCGAGGTAGGGGATCTTGTTCTTCTCGGCGACGGAGGCGGCGGCGGCGTGGAGGTCCGAGGCGAAGCCGCCGAGATAGGCGACCACGCCCTGGGCGGCCAGCGTCTCGAGGCGGCTCACCGTCTTGGTGGCGTCGGACTCGTCGTCGAGGAGGACGAGCTCGAGCATCATCTTCCTACCGCCCACGCTGACGCCCCCCGCGGCGTTGAGCTGTTCGACGGCGATCTCGTATCCCGCACGCACCTGGGCGCCGCCGCCGCCGTAGCGCCCGGTGAGGGGAACCGCCGCTCCGACCTTGATGGATTGCGCCAATGCGGGGAGTGGCCAGACACCAACCAACGTGAGAAGAAACAGGGCGAGCAGTCTCATCGATCTCCTCCTGTTGAAGTTTCGCTCAATGGCCCCAGACCAGGCGGGCGGTCTCCGCGACACGGCCGAGCTTCTTCCGCTGATCCTCCGGCGAGATGCGGTTGCCCGCCATGGTGGAGGCGAAGCCGCACTGGGGGCTCAGCGCCAGCCGCTCGAGCGGCACGAGCTTCGCCGCCTCGTCGATGCGCCGCCGCAGCTCGTCGACCGACTCCAGGCGCGGCTTCTTCGTCGTCACCAGCCCCAGCACCACCTCACGGTCCTCGGGCACCGCGCGCAGCGGCTCGAAGCCGCCGGAGCGCTCGTCGTCGTACTCGAGCAGGAAGCGCTGAAAGCGGCTCTTGCCGAACACGCGCGCGATGGGCTCGTAACCGCCGCTCGCGTAGAACATCGATTGGTTGTTGCCGCGGCAGATGTGGAGCCCGAAGGTGATCCCCGGGTGCCGGCCGATGACCGCGTTGTCCATCTCGACGCACGAATCGATCAGCCGGTCGGGGTCGCTGCCGCGCTGGCGGTACCCCTCGCGGAGCGCCGGGTCCAGCAGCGCGGCGTACTGGGGGGCGTCGATCTGGATGTAGGTGCAGCCGAGGCGGACCAGCTCCTCGACCTCGCGGCGGGTGAACTCGACGACGTCGGCCAGGTAGGCGTCGCGGGACGGGTAGGCGCCCTTCGACTTCTCGGGGTCGTAGTAGGCCGCCGCCTGCTGGGTGCTGACGAGGGTGACCTTGGCGGGCCGCGTGGTCCGCGCGCGCAGGTAGACGAACTCCTCGGCGCACATGCTCCGCCGCCAGCGGAGCTTCTCCACCACGACCGGCCGCTTGAAGACGAGCTCCTCGCCCTGCTCGCTGCGAAATGGGATGGCCCAGCCCCCGAACCGGTCGAAGCCGTCGAGCGCCTCGATCAAGTGGCCGAAGAAGGCGTAGCGCCTGAGCTCGCCGTCGGTGACGACGTCGAGGCCCGCATTTTCCTGAAGGACGACCGCCTCGTCCACCGCGCGGTCTTCGATCCGCTTGAACTCGTCGGGACGGATGCGGCCGGCCTCCAGCGCCTTGCGCGCCTCCACCAGGTACGCCGGCCGCAAGAGGCTTCCGACCACGTCGCTCCGGATGCTCAGCGGTCTCTCCTCATCAGTAGCCCTCATCGAGGAGCGGAAAGGCGCTCGTCGCGTGGGCCGGGCCGACGGGCCTGGCCTCGTGGAGCTGGGAGGCGCTGAGCTTCGCATAGCTGTCCACGCCGAGCAATCCCAGACAGATCCTGATCTCGTCCTCGAGCAATTCGAGGGCCCGGACGAGTCCGGGCTGGCCGGCGGCCGCCAGGCCCATGCAGGCCAGCCGGCCGATGCCGACGGCCTGGGCGCCGAGGGCCATCGCCTTCACCACGTCCGTCCCCCGCATGAAGCCGCCGTCGACGATCACCGCGGCGCGCCCGCCCGCCGCCGCGACGATCTCCGGCAGCATTTCGATCGTCGCGCGGCCGTGGTCGAGCTGCCGCCCGCCGTGATTCGAGACGTAGATCACGTCGACCCCGTATTCGCACGCGAGCTCCGCGTCTTCGGCCGTCGCGATCCCTTTCAGGATCAACGGGATGCCGTGCCGGTCCTTGAAGCGCTTCACGTGGTCCCAGGTCAGCCCCGCCTGGTAATCGAAGCCGGTCGCGCGGGCCCGCCACGGCTTCACGAACCGCGTGGCCAGGTCCCGCTCGCGCCGGCTGTAGACCGCGGTATCGACCGTGAGGCAGAAGGCCGCGTAGCCGTTGGCCACCGCCCGCTCGACGTGATCGTCGACCCAGGCATCGTCGCCCCGGACGTAGAGCTGGAAGATCCGGAAGTTGTCGGCCGCGGCGGCCACGGCCTCCAACCCCGGATTGCACACGGAGCTCAACATCTGCGGGACCCCGAACTCGGCGGACGCCTTGGCGGCCGTGGCGCCGCCTCCTTCCGTGAACGTCTCGATCGAGCCGATCGGCGCCAGCAAGACGGGAATCCGCACCGCTCGTCCGAGGAAAGACCAGCGGCAGTCGATCTTGGCGACGTTCCGCAGCACCCGGGGACGGAACGCGATCGAATCCAGCGCCTGACGATTCCGTTTGAGCGTCGTCTCAGTTTCGGCGCCGCCGATGAGGTAATCCCACGGACCCGGCGCGAGGTTCCGTCGCGCCGCCTTCGCGATCTCGTGAAGGGTCAGAAATCTCTCGTCGAGGCTCATCCGGTGGCCTCCGTGGCTTCCACCGGAGACTCCCACCGGTTCCGCGGCAAGTCAACCCCAACGGGGAATCGCCTCCGCGCTTCGCCTGCGAGGCTTTCAAAGCCCGTCGGCCCGCGGTAGAATCTGTGGCCGGGAGCGCACTTCACGTCGCAGTCCAGCGGAGGGCTTCGTGCAATACAGAACGCTCGGCAACAGCACGCTCAGCGTATCGGCCGTCGGGCTCGGGTGCATGTCCATGTCCGGCGTCTACGGCAAGGGCGACGACGCGGAGTCCACCGCGGTCATCCACCGCGCCCTCGAGCTCGGCGTGAACTTCCTCGACTCCTCGGACATGTACGGCTGGGGCCACAACGAGGAACTCCTGGCCAAGGCGCTCCGCGGCCGGCGAAACGAGGTCGTGCTCGCCACCAAGTTCGGCAACCTGAGGAAGCCCGACGGCACGCCGGGGGTCAATGGGAAGCCCGAATACGTCCTGCAGGCGTGCGACGCGAGCCTCCGGCGCCTCGGCGTGGAGACGATCGACCTCTACTACCAGCACCGCGTGGACACGAGCGTGCCCATCGAGGACACCGTCGGCGCGATGGCGAAGCTCGTCCAGCAGGGCAAGGTGCGCTTCCTCGGGCTCTCGGAAGCCGCGCCCGCAACCATCCGCCGCGCCCACGCGGTGCACCCGATCACGGCGCTCCAGAGCGAGTTCTCCCTGCTCTACCGGACCGAGGCCGAGGAGACGCTCCCCGTCCTGCGCGAGCGCGGCATCTCGTTCGTCGCCTACTCGCCGCTCGGGCGGAGCCTCCTGGCGGGGCGCGTCCGGAGCGCGGACCAGATCCCGCAGGACGACCGGCGCCGCGACCACCCCCGGTTCAAGGACGGCAACCTCGAAAAGAACCTCGAGCTCGTGCGCCGCGTCGAGGCGATCGCGCGGGAGAAGCACTGTACGCCGGCGCAGCTCACGCTGGCGTGGCTCCTCGCGCGCGGGCCGGACATCGTCCCGATCCCGGGGACGAAGCGAAAGGACCGGCTCGAGGAAAACGTCGGCGCGGTGGACGTCGCGCTCAGTGCCGAAGACGTCACGCGCCTCTCGGACGCAGTCCCCACCGGGGCCGCGGCCGGCGAGCGCTACCCGGCGCCCCAGCTCAAGGCCGTCTACCTCTAGCGGGAACGTGTCGCGCTCGGGCCCTTGCGCTTCGCGGAATTTCGTATAAGATGACGCTGATATGACACGCACGCTCGTCGCACTTGGGATTGCGCTGGCGCTCCTCGTCCCACGCGACACCGCTGCCGGGCCGCCCACCGAACAGCTCCGCCAGTCCATCGAGCAGGTCTTGAAGATCGTCACGGACCCCGAGCTCAAGAAAGCGGCGAAGACGGGGGAGCGGCGGAGAGCGCTCCGGACGGTCGCCAACACGATCTTCGATTTCACCGAGATCTCGCAGCGGAGCCTCGGCCGCCACTGGCAGGGGCACACACAGGCCGAGCACGAGGAGTTCGCCCGCCTCTTCGGCGATCTCCTCGAGAACGCCTACGTCACGAAGATCGAGGGCTACTCCGGGGAGAAGATCCAGTTCGCTGGGGACGTCGTCGACGGCGACCAAGCGGTCGTCAAAACCAAGATCGTGACGAAACAGGGGACGGAGATTCCGGTGGACTACCGCATGCTCCTGAACGACGGGCGCTGGCGCGCCTACGACGTGAACATCGAGGGCGTCAGCCTCGTCGCCAACTATCGCACGCAGTTCAACGCGATCATCCAGCGCACGGGCTACCCGGATCTCGTGGCCAAGCTCAAGGTGAAGCAGGCCGAGCGTCCTGGCGCGCGCGAAGCGGGGGCCCCAGAGGAACCGGTACCAGCCGCGGCGGCGGTAACGCAAACGCACACGCGCCAGTCGCCCTAGCCCGTCCCCTCAGCGCGTCGGCAGCGCCCCTTGATTCACCGTGATCCTGCGCGATGGTCGGTCGGTCACGCCCGGTGAACCCCATTCCAGATCGCGCCGATGATGCGCCCGAAGAGATAGCCGAGCGTCGCCGTGACGGCGATCAGCGCCAAGGCACGCCACGGCACGAACGCGCCGACCTGATACGGGGGCGTGATGAAGTGGAGCCAGAAGACGAAGTTGATCACCGGCTGCGCCCAGCCGACGAGCACGAGCGCCGACCAGGCGACGTGCCACCCGCCGATGAAGGCCGCGAGCACCAATCCGAGCTTGTGACCGCTGACGGTGTGCGCGTCCATGCGGAACCTCAGCTCCGGGCGGTCCCCGCCGCCCGGCCGCAGGGTGTCAAGATCGCGAGCACGATCGCCACCACCAGGAGCGCCGGGACGTCGCCGATGAGGTGCCCGCGCTCCGCGGCGTCGGTGAACGCCTGGACGGCCATGATGCCGGCGTGCACGACGCTCGAGCAGACCGTGAACCAGATCAGGCTCGTGTGGGCCGCCGGATTTTTGGACGCGATGAGCAGAAAAACGCCGAGCGTCGCGTAGACCCCGAGGATCATCATCAGATAGTGTGAATGCCCCTGGCCCCATTTCCAACCGGCGGGCCACACGATCCCCAACGGGAAGATGCCGAAGGCGAAGATCAGCCCTACCGCGATGAGCGCGACACGAAGGTACCGAAGGCGATTCGCGTCTGACATGTCGAGTCCCTCCCGTGCGTGGATTCGCTCCCTAGCCGCCCCGCTCCAGCGCTTCCCGGATCTTCTCCACCGGCACGGCGATCTTCACCCCGGCCCGCTCCTCCTGCAGCAGCATGGCAACCCGCGAGTCGCGCTGGCCCCAGCCGCGGTTGAGCGCCTCGGTCATCTCCTCCAGCGTGAGGTGAGCGATACGCATGGGCACCCCGAGCTCCCGCCCCAGCGCCGTGGCCAGCCCGACGTCCTTGTGGGCCAGCTTGAGCGCGAACGACGGCGGTTCGAAGATCCCCGGCAGGAATTGATCGGCAAGGACGTCGAAGGTGCGCGAGCGGCCTCTCGCCCCCTGCCGCACCGCCTGCCACAGCACTAGCGGCTCGACGCCGGCCTTGACGCCCAGGGTGAAGACCTCGGCCAGAGCCGTCTGGATCGCGTAGCCGGCGCAGTTGTGCACGAGCTTGGCCACCGAGCCCGCCCCGATGGGCCCGACGTAGTACGGCTGGTCGCCGATCGCGTCGAGCACGGGCTTGAAGCGGTCGTAGATCTCCCGGTCCCCGCCCACCCAGAGCGCCAGCTTGCGGCTCTTGGCGCCCTTGGGGCCGCCGCTCACCGGCGCGTCGAGCAGGTGCACGCCCTTTTCCTTGAACGTGACGTAGAGCCGCCGCACCAGGGAGGGAGAATTGGTCGATAGATCGAAATAGGCGGCGCCCCGCCGCATGCCGTTGATCAGGCCATCCGGACCGAGCGCCACCGCCTCCACTTCCACAGGGCCGGGCAAGGAGGTGAAGACCACCTCCACGCCCTCCGCCACCTGCCGCGGCGTGTCCTTCCACACCGCGCCCGCCTTCAGGTGCGGCGCGGCCGCGTCCCGCCGCGCATCGTTCACGGACAGCTCGTGCCCGGCCGCCTGGAGATTGGACGCCATGCTGGCGCCCATGGTGCCCAGCCCGATGAACCCGACCTTCATGCCTTCTTCTCCTCGAAGACCTGCTTGGCGACCCGCGCGGCCGACATGGCGCTGGGCCAGCCGGCGTAGAACGCCAGGTGGGTGATGAGCTCGCCGATCTCCTCCCGCGTCACGCCGTTGGCCAAGGCGCGCTCGGTATGGGTCTTGAG
>JBGPZD010000005.1:0-42420 GCA_041493605.1 Methylomirabilia bacterium | reverse complement strand
TGACTTCCCAGTAGACGCGCCGGGGCGCCCGGTCGAACCGGGTCGTTGCGTTCACGCCGCGGCCCCCGGCCCCGCATCCCGCTTGCCGATCTCCACATAGCCGCGCATCCCGGCCCCCAGGTAGAGCTGGCGCGGCCGGGCGATCTTCTGCTCGGGATCGTCGCGCATCTCCTGCCACTGGGCCAGCCAGCCGCTCGTGCGCGGGATGGCGAACAGCACCGGGAACATCTCTACCGGGAAGCCGATGGCCTGGTAGATGAGGCCCGAATAGAAGTCCACGTTGGGATAGAGCCTGCGCGAGACGAAGTACTCGTCCTGCAGCGCGATGCGCTCGAGCTCGAGCGCGATGGGCAGGAGCGGGCTCGGCTGAGTCGCCTCGAAGACCTCGTCGGCCATGCGCTTGATGATCTTGGCCCGCGGGTCGTAGTTCTTGTAGACGCGGTGGCCGAAGCCCATGAGCTTGGCCTTGCCCTCCTTCACCTTCTTGATGAACTCGGGAATGTGGTCCTTGGATCCGATGGTCTTGAGCATGCGCAGCACTTCCTCGTTGGCGCCCCCGTGCAGCGGGCCGTAGAGCGCCGCGACTCCGCCCGCGAGGGAGGAGTAGCAATCCACCTGCGAGGAGCCCACGCTCCGCACGGCGTTGGTCGAGCAGTTCTGCTCGTGGTCGGCGTGCAGGATGAACAGCACCTCGAGCGCCTTCTCGATGGTCGGGTTGGGCTCGTACTTCACCTCGGTGGTCTTGAGCAGCATGTTGAGGAAGTTGCCCGTGTACGACAGCGAGTTGTCCGGATAGGCGTACGGCATCCCCCGGCTGTGCCGGTAGGCGAAGGCGGCCAGGGTCGGCATCTTGGCGATGAGCCGGACGATCTGCCGCATCCGGATGTCCCGATTGACGCCGTCCCGCGCCTCCGGGTAGAAGGTCGACAGCGCCGCCACCGTCGAGACCAACATGCCCATGGGGTGGGCGTCATAGTGGAAGCCGTCCATGAACTTCTTCACGTTCTCGTGCACCCACGTATGGTGCGTGATCTCCCAGACCCACGCGTCCATCTGCGTGAGCGTCGGCAGCTCGCCGTGGAGCAGCAGGTAGGCGACCTCGAGGTAGGTGGAGTGCTCGGCCAGCTCCTCGATCGGGTAGCCGCGATAGCGCAGGATGCCCTTGTCGCCGTCGATCTCGGTGATGCGGCTGATGGTCGAGGCCGTATTGGTGAACGCCGGATCGTAGGACAGCAGGCCGAAATCGTCCGGCTTGGTGCGGATCTGCCGGAGATCCATGGCGCGGATCGCGCCGTTGGTGATGGGCACCTCGTACGACTTGCCGGTGCGGTTGTCCGTGATGCTCAGGGTATTGGCCGCCATGATCGTCCTCCCCGTGTGGCCCTCAGGCCGTTAGGTCGCGCTTCCTGGCTTCGAATTCGTTCTTGTCGATCTCGCCCCTCGCGTACCGCTGGCGCAGGATCTCGAGCGCCGCATCGGGGCGCGGCGCGGCCGCCTGGCGGGCCATCCAGCGGATGGCCAGGACCAGCGCGGCGATCACCACGCCCCAGAAGACCAGCATCATGAGCGTCATGCCGAGACCCCAGATTCCCCACATCGGGTGCATCCCCCACCCCCACTCCCAGATCCGCTCCTGCACGCCCGGCATCACGCGGTTCCGAGCACCTGGCTGACCAGGGCGCTGAAGCTCTCGGCGGTGAACGGCTTGGCGAGGAAGGCCGCCGCCCCGGCGGCGATGGCCGCCTGCCGGGTCTCGCGCGAGGCCAGCACCGTCGCCACGATCACGGGCGCCGGCGCCGGCAGGGCGCGCGCCGCGCGCACCACGTCGAGCCCGTCGCCGTCGGGCAGCCGCAGGTCGGCGATGACCAGGCTCGGCGGCTCGTCCGCGACCGCCCGGATCCCCGCCGCTCGCGTCCCCACGCAGACCACCCGGTGACCCTGGCGGCGCAGGAGCCGCGCGTAGGTCGCCGCCATGTCCACCTCGTCGTCCACCACGAGGACCGGCCTGGTCATGAGGGGCGCCTGTCCGCCGCGGCTACCGCCGCAGCGCCGCCGCCTGCTCCGCGGAGCGCACGAAGGCGCGGAGCAGGTCCGTTTCGGTCACGATCCCGACGAGGCGCCCGGCGTCCACCACCGGCAGGGCGCCGATCCGGTGCTCCAGCATCAGCTGGGCGGCGTCACCCGCCTCGCGGTCGGGGCCGACCGTGATCACCGATCGCGTCATCACCTTGTCCATGGTCAGCCGCGTCAGCAGGTGGTTGATCTCCCACACCGACAGGCTGGTCGCCTGGGACGGCAGGTTGAGGCGGATGTCGCGATCGGTGACGATCCCGAGCAGCTCGCCTTTCTTGTCCGTCACCAGCAAGTGGCGGATCCGCTCCTTTTGCATCAGGCTGCGCGCGTCCAGCACGGGGGTCTCCGGCGTGGCCGTGATCAGCGCGCCGGTCATCAGCTCTCGGACTGTCATGGGGCCCTCCTCTCGGGTTCTCTCATCTCAACGGTCGCCGCCCGGTGGAGCCGGCGGACCAGGAACAGCACCTGCCGGACCGCGCTCCAGAGGTCGTGGATGTCGGTGCGCACCACCAGCTCGGGCCGGAGCGATTCTTCGTAGTCGAGCGCGATGTCGGGCGCGGCGCCGGCCGCGGATTGGGGGCGGCCCGCGGATCGCTCCGGGCCCAGGCCCCAGCGGGCCGCGCGCTCGCGCTCCACGCAGACCTCGGCCGGGCAGACCAGCTGCACCTCGGCGAAGCGCGGGATCAGCTCCCGCGCCGTCTCGCGCCAGACGCGGCGCGGCGCCGTGGCGTCGACGATGACGGCCACGCCGGCATCGCTGAGAAGCTTGGCGGCGTAGGCCAGGGCCCGGTGGGCGATCTCCTGCTCCGCTTCGGATCCCGGTGACCCGTGCAGGAGGAAGCGCCGCACGGCCCCGAGATCCAGCACCTTCACGGGGATGTCGTCGGACGCCAGCTGTTCCGCCACGCGCTCGGCCAGGGTCGTCTTGCCGCTGCCCGGCCGTCCGGTGATCCAGATGGCCCAGCCGCCCGAGCGCTCGGCCAGCTCGGCCGGCGTCTCCGCGGCCAACTGGCGAGCGAGCTCGACGATGCGTAGGGCCGCGTCCGCGAGAGACTCGGCCGCCGTGTCGATCAGCAATTCGGGCGCCAGCGCCGGCTCATAGGGCACGTCGATCCCGGGCACCGTGGCGCCGGGCGCTCCGGCGCGCGCGTAGATGCCGCGCGGGGCATGGCCGGGGGGCCGGGTGCGCTCGCGCTCCCGGCACACCTCGGGCGGGCAGACCAGCTGCACCTCGGCAAAGCGCGGGATGGCCGCGCGCGCCAGATCCCGCCAGCGCCGCCGGTGGGCGGTGGCGTCGACGATCACGGGCACGCCCGCCCCAGTGAGCAGGGCGGCCATGCAGCCGAGGGCCCGGTAAACGATCTCGCGCTCGGCCTCGCTGTAGACCGGCGAGGGCGTGAGCGCCTTGCGGATCTCGTCCAGCTCGAGGACGCGCACCGGCTCGCCCAGCTCTCTCAGCCGGCGGGCGGCCGCCCGGGCCAGGGCCGACTTGCCGCTGCCCGGCACCCCGGTGATCCAGATGGCCCAGGTCATCGTGTAGCTCCGAACAGCCCCGGCAACCGGTCGGGCTTGAAGGCCCCGGGCGCCGCCATGGTCCGCGCGAAGCGGAGCAAGGCCGTCCGCGTCCCGTGCGACAGCGTCGGGTACCAGCGCGGGTGGGCGATCACCAGCGCCCGGAAGGCGAAGAACGGCGGCAGCACCTCGAGCAGCTCCCGGTCGCCGCTGGCGTCCAGGTAGGCGTCGAGGAAGGCGCGGAAAAGAGCCAGAAACGGCTCGGCCACTCCACCCCGGCCCTCCGCGGCGCTGCGCCGCAGGCCGAAGAAGAGGTAGTTGATGCTCAGCGCGCTCACGTCGTCGGCCGGCTCGCCCCACTCCCCCCGGCTGCGGTCGAGCACCGAGAAGTCAGCGCCCTCGCGGAAGAGGATGTTCCAGGGGTGGAAGTCGCCGTGCACGCGAGAGAGGCGGTGGGCGCGCCCGCGCAGCCGCCAGCGCCAGGAGATCAGGGCGCGCTCGAGCGCCTCGCACTCGCCGGGCGGCAACAGCGCGTAGGGGTGGGGGTAGCTGTCGAGGATGCCCATGAGGCACTCGCCGTGGCCGACCAGCTCGCGGATCCGCCGCTCGTAGAGCGTGGGCTCGTCCCGCTTGTCGGCATGGGCCTGGGCCAGGAGGCGGCCGAGCGCGCGCGCGCGCTCGGTGTCGAGCGGGCGGAGGGGCAGGGCCAGCAGCCGGTCCAGGTCGAGCCAGTAGAGCTGGCCGTCGGCCTTCTCCACGAGCTGGAAGAACTCCGCGGCGTCCCCGGCCGAGACCAGCCCGCCGCCCTCCCGGACGAAGCCGACGTCGAGGCTTCGCGCGTGGCGCGGGAAGCTGTTGTAGGCGACGTGCCCGAAGAGGGCCTGCCAGGCGCGGTCGGCGGGGTAGTCGTGGCCGAAGCCCTGGACCGGCCGGGTGCGGGACACGACGAGATGGCGCGGCTCGCCGCCGACGATGCACTCGACCTCGAACGGCACGCCGTAGCCGAACCCCTTGGGGTCGTCCGGAGCGCCATCCTCCATTCCCTTGAGCGGCCGGAGGGCGAGCACGTCGACGGGGCAGGAGAAGACGCCCGCGAGGTAGGTCGTGAGCGCCTCCCGCCCGATCATATGGTCGCGACTCTACCGTCCACGAACCGTCAACACCGGGCACGGCGCGGTGGAGACCACGCGCCCCGCGACGCTGCCGAGGAAGAACTTGGCCAGGCCGGTGCGCCCGTGGGTGCCGATCACGATCAGACCCACCTTCTTGGATTTCGCCGCCCGCGCGATCCGCTCGTGTGGGATCCCATCCAGCAGGAGGCCCTTGGCCCGCACCCCGGCCTTCTTGGCCTTGCCCAGGAGCGCATTGAGGCGCTTCTGGCCCCAGGCCCGCGCCGAGGCTTCGAGATCCTCGTAGACTTTGGGCGAGATGTAGCCGTCCCCGGCCAGCGGGACGGCCGGGGCGAGCACGTGGACAACCAGTAACTCGGCCCGGTTCGCCTTGGCCATCTCCACGGATTTGGCGAAGGCCGCGCCCGAGGCGCGCGAGAAGTCCGACGGGTGCAGGATGCGGCGGATACGGCTCATCGACTGGCTCCTTTCATGCCGAACGGTTCAGTCAAGGACTCGGATTTCCTCGGTCAGGATCACGTGCCGGTCGCCGTGAGAATCCTGGACTGCCAGGCGCCCGGCGTCGTCGACGCCGAGCACGCGACCGTCGAAGGTCGCGTGATCGCCGCGGATCTCCACGCGGCGGCCCGTCAGGATGTCCCGCTCGCGCCAGGCGTCCAGAATGGGCGCCGGACCTTCCGACCGGTACCGGCGCGCCCAGGCGTCCAGATGATTCAGATAGTCGGCCGCGAAGGCGTTGCGGTCGATCTCGCGGCCGGCCGCGGCGCTGAGCGACGTGGCCGCCGTGCCGGCGGGCCCCAAAGCCGCGTGCAGCGCCGCCGCGCCCACGTTCAGGTTGACGCCGGCGCCCAGCACCAGGAACTCCACGGCCTCGCCGCGCGTCGCGCACTCCATCAGCGAGCCCGCCACCTTTTTGCGGTTGACCAGCACGTCGTTGGGCCACTTGATGGCCGGCTGGAGCCCCAGCTCCTTGACCGCGTCGGCCAGCGCGAGGGAGACGATGAACGAGAACACCGGGGCCTCGCGGGGCTTGAGGTCCTCCCGGAACAGCACGGAGACGTAGATGTTCACGCCGGCGGGCGAGAACCAGACCTGCCCGAGCCGGCCCCGCCCCTGACTCTGCGCCTCGGCCAGCACCACGGTGCCCTCGGCCGCCCCGGACCGGGCCAGGTGGCGGAGCACCTTGTTGGTCGACTCGACGTCGCCGAAGAGATAGAGATGCCGTCCTACCGTCTGGCTGGTCAGGCCGCGGCGGATGGCTTCGATGGAGAGCGCGTCGGTCGCGATCATGTCACCGCCCGACGGTCTCCCGCGCCGCGCGCTTGGCCACCTGCGCCTCGGTCGCGCGCATGAGGAACACCGGGATCTCGGAGTGGCGCAGCACGGCCTCGGCGACCGAGCCGAAGAGCAATCGCCCCAGGCCGCTGCGCCCGTGGGTGGACATCGCGATCAGGTCGGCGCCCTCCTCCTCGGCGGCGGCCGCGATCTCCTCGGACGGCAGGCCGCGGCGCACGCGAGTATCGACCCGCACGCCCTTGTCGCGCAGCTCGGCGGCCAGGGACGACAGGTACTCCTGCGCATCGAGCCGCCGGCCCTCCACGTCCTCCACTTCAACGTGCCGCGAGCCCTCGATCACCACGGGCGGGGTCGGCTGCACGACCCGCAGCAGCACCACCTCCATGTCGAGCGGCCCGGCGATCTCCAAGATCAAAGGGACGATGCTCTCGGCGACCATCGAGCCGTCGAGCGGTACCAGCGCCCGCTTATACATTGACCGCCTCCTTGGAGGGCCGGGCCTGACCTGCCCCCTCGGGCTCCTCCAGCGGCGCGCCGGGCGCCCGGAGCAGCAGGATCGGGATCGTGGTGCCGCGGAGCACCGACTCGGCCACGCTACCGAGGATGAGGCGCCCCAGGCCGCTGCGTCCGTGCGTGCTCATCACGATCAGGTCCACCTTGCGCAGCCGGGCCGCGTCCACGATGGCGGAGGCGGCAGGGCCGTACCAGACGCTGGTCTCCACGTTGCGCACGCCGTCCTTGGTCAGCCGCTCCGCGACGGCCTTGAGATACTCCTCGGCCTCGCGGACGACCTCCACTTGGGCCTCGGTCGGGTCCGCGCCCGGCAGGGTGTGCGCCTCCGCGCCGCGCATCAGCAGCAGAGACGAGAGCCCGACACGGGCCAGCTCCACGGCCTTCGGAATCGCCGACTCGGCCAGCGCCGAGCCATCGAGCGGTACCAGGATCTTGTCGAGTTTCATGGCCGTCCTCCCTGAAAGATTCGCTTCACCTAACTCCGACCGATAGAGGATGGGTGCAACCGGGGTGCCACGGCGCAAAATGAATGAAAATAAGCCATTAGCCGCCAGGCGGCAGCGCCCGGGGTGGGACACATGCTCCCCGATGGGACAGCCCTGGGACAGGGGAGACCCGCCGGGACGGGTTAGCGCGAGCGGGGCGCGGGGCCCGGGGACGTGCGGTAGTCGAAGCGGTAGCGCGTGTGCCGGTGGCGGTCGAGCTGAGGGGTATCCAGCGCCAGGGTGGCCGTGTCCCCCGGCCGCAGCGAGGAGGGCGACGGCACGGCCGTGCGCGCCCAGAGCACGGCGCCGAAGTAGTCGGCCAGCTCTACGGTGACGCGCAGTCCGTAGACCGGATAGGGCGCCGAGTTCCGCAGCACCGCCACGTGCCGGACCGCGGCCTTCCTGCCGGGCCCGGGCGCGGCGCGGGTTTCCTGGAGCACGGTGATGGCGTCGCCGGCGGGCGCGGCCGCCGCCATCGCGCCCAGCAGCACCGCGGCCAGCAGGAGGGGCCTCATGCCCCGGGACGTTAGGGCGCGCCGCTCAGCTGGTCAATGTCCAGAGTTCGATACGCTCACTTGAGCTTGTACTTGTTGATGAGGCGGTGAAACGTCTTGCGGTCGATGCCGGCCGCCTTGGCCGCGGCCGAGATATTGCCGTCGTGGCGCGCCAGCAGGTCGCGGAGGTAGGATGCCTCGAGCACCTGCATCCAGCGATCCTTGGCGTCCTTGAGGCTGAGGTCGGCGCCGGCATCGAGCGCCGCGGCGGCGGGCGGGGCGCCGGCGGTGCCGGCTCGGGGTCGGGGCGCGGCGGGCTCGAGCACGTGCTCCGGCAGGTCCCGCCGCGTGATCGTGTCGCCCTCGGCCAGAGCGCAGGCCCGCTCGAGGATGTTCTGCAGCTCGCGCACGTTGCCGGGCCAGGCGTACGCCTCGAGCGCCGCCATGGCCGCGTCGTCGATGCCCCGGATGCGGTCCGTACCGTACTTCCTGAGGAAGGCCTGGGCCAGCAGCCGCACGTCCCCCGCGCGCTCGCGCAGCGGCGGCAGGGCGATGGCGATCACGTTGACCCGGTAGTAGAGCTCCTCGCGGAACTGGCCCTTGGTCACGGCCTCACGCAGGTCGCGGTTGGTGGCCGAGACCAGCCGCACGTCCACCTCGACGAGGCTGGTGCCGCCCACGCGGCGGATCTGCCGCTCCTGCAGCGCCCGGAGCATCTTGACCTGCAGCGCCGGGGGCAGCTCGCCGATCTCGTCCAGGAACAGGGTGCCGCGGTGGGCGACCTCCATGAGACCGAGCTTGCTCCGCACGGCGCCGGTGAACGCGCCTTTCTCGTGGCCGAAGAGCTCCGACTCGAGCAGGTTCTCCGGCAGTGAGGCGCAGTCCACCGGGACGAAGGCCTGCCCGGCCCGCGGACTGTTGGCGTGGATGGCGCGCGCGATCAGCTCCTTGCCCGTGCCCGACTCGCCCACCACCAGGATATTGGCCTCCGACCGGGCGGCCTTCTTCACCAGCTCGAAGACGCGCGTCATGGCCGGGCTCCGGCCGATGATGTTCTCGAGGCCGTAAGTCTGCTGCAGCTGTTCTCTCAGGTTGCGATTTTCTACTTGAAGCCCCCGGTGGCGCAGCGCTCGGTCCACGGCGACGCGCAGCTGGTCCACGGAGAAGTTCTTGGGCAGGTAGTCGAAGGCGCCCTCCCGCACCGCGGCCACGGCGGACTCGATGGTCGCGAAGGCCGTGATGATGATGACCGGCATGGCCGCGTCGAGCTCCCGCGCGTGGCGCAGCAGCTCCATGCCGTCCACCTCGGGCATCTTGAGGTCGGTGATCAGCAGGTCGGGCCGATCGGACTCGAGCATGCCGAGGGCGCGGCGCGGGTCGGTGGCGGTCAGGCAATCGTAGCCCGCGCGGCCCAGGATGCGGGCGCAGTTCTCCACCATGTCGGGCTCGTCGTCGACGATGAGCAGGCGGGCGCGGCTCATGAGCGCCGGGGCTCCGTCATGGCCGGGAAGGTCAGGATGAAGGTCGTCCCCTCCCCCGGGCGCGACTGGACGTCCACGGTGCCCGCGTGGTCGCGCACGATGCCGTAGGAGATGGAAAGCCCCAGCCCCGTGCCGTCCGACTTGGTGGTGAAGAACGGGTCGAAGATCTTGGGCAGCAGCTCGGGCGGGATGCCGGGACCCGTGTCCCGCACCAGCAGCCGCGCGCCCCCCGGCCACCCGGGCACCGCGGCGGTCTCGACGGCGATCTCCCCGCCGCCCGCGAGCGCGTCGCGGGCATTGGTCAGGAGATTCAGCACCACCTGCTGGAGCGCGTTGCCGTCGCCCAGCACGGGCGGCAGGTCCGGGGCCAGCGCGCGCTTGACCGCGATCCCGGTCTTGGCCACCTGCTTCTCGATCAGCAGCAGGGTCTCCTCGACCAGGTGGTTGAGATCCACCGGGCCCCGCTGGCCCGAGGATTCCCGCGCGAAGGACAAGAGCCCGTGCGCGATCCGCGCCACCCGCTGGGCGTGGCGGTGCAGCACGCGCAGGTCCTCGGCGACTTCCGGGGGAAGCGGCGCGCTCTCGGCGTCGAGGAGCATGATCTCGATGCGCGAGGAGATAATCCCGATGGGATTGTTGAGCTCGTGGGCCAGGCCGGCGGCCAAGGTGCCCAAGGCCGCGAGCTTCTCGGCCTGGCGCGCCGAGCGCTCGAGCGCCACGCGCTCGGTGATGTCCTCGACGAGCAGCACGGCGCCGATGGGCCGGCCGCCCTGGCGCAGGAGGCTGCCCTTGATGTTCTGGACCACCGGCCCCTTGCGGAGCGTCTCGTGCTCCACGCCGTCGAGGGCGAACCCGTCGCCCTCGCCGCGCAGCAGCCGCTCGAGCGGCCTGGCCAGCGCCTCGCGGCGGTAGTTGGGGAAGCATTCGAGGAATTGCTTGCCCATGACTTCGGATCCGGACACGTCGTAGCGCGCCCCCATGGCCCGGTTCCACGCGACGATGCGGCCCTCGAGGTCGAGCGCCACCAGCCCCTCGCTCAGGCTCTCGACCACGTTGCGGATGAACTGCTCGCGCGATTGGGCCTCGCCCGTGAGCGTCACCACCGCCAGCCGCTCGGCCTCCTCGACCTGGGCCAGGATGCCGACGGCGACGGCCGTGCCGACCAGCATCACGAGGCGAATGGTCATGTTGGCCCATTCGATCTCGTTGATGGTGGGCCACGCGACGGCCGTGTAGGCCGCAGCGGCGACCGCCGCGACCGCCACCCCGCGGGCCAAGCCGTAGTAGTAGGACTGCAGGCCGGCGATCAGGAGGAGCGCGAGGAAGAGCGTGCTCTGGGCCCCGCCGGTGAACCGGATCAGCAGCAGCGCGAAGGTCAGGTCCAGCACCACGACCCAGACGTTGAACGCGAGGATGCGCCTGGGCCAGCGCCAGAGGGACGCCATGAGCGCCGCGCTGTAGAGGGCGAACGCCAGCAGCACGCTGTGCACCCGGCCCCAGCCCGAGGAGCCGGCGGGCGCCAGCAGCACCCAGACGGCGCCGGCCAGCACGGCCAGCGTGCGCAGCAGGGGCAGCGCCAGCGTGCGCGTGCCGCCCACGTGGCGGGCGAGCCGGTCCAGGGCGGACCAGGGGTTCGACATGTTTGCTATTATAGCGGCCATGGCCGATCCGGCCGCCCTCAAGTCCACGCGCGTCCTCAAGGGGCTGGCGCTGGTCGTGGTGGTGATCGTGGCCTTCTTCGCGGGCATGCTGGTCGAGCGCCTGCTCTACCACGCCCAGCGGGACGAGATGCTCCGCCGCTACAACAAGGCGCTCCACGACTACCAGGAGCGCCTCATGCAGGCCGAGAAGCAGCAGCGCTAGCCGCCCCCGGCCGCGCTCCCGCGCCGGCCTCGCTCAGTGCTCGATGGCGACCCGGCGCT
Organism: Methylomirabilia bacterium; assembly: GCA_041493605.1. Taxonomy (GTDB): domain Bacteria; phylum Methylomirabilota; class Methylomirabilia; order Rokubacteriales; family CSP1-6; genus DASSSH01. The sequence goes on along the minus strand of JBGPZD010000005.1, from coordinate 31,514 downwards.
TCGCCCGCACCTCCGGCGAGAACCACCGCTGGGCGATCAGGGTCGGGAGCACCGCGCTCGCCACCACGGTCGTCACCAGGACGGAGAACTGCGCCCGGTCCAGGATCCCCGCGTTGAGCCCGTACAGCGACGAGATCGTCCCGAAGGTCAGCCCGGTGGACATCAGCAGGGTCGTGAACATCGCGTGCTTCGGGACGTAGCGCCGCGCGAGCGGATACACGCTGAGCACCTTGGTCACCTGCTTCACCCCGAAGAGGAGCCCGAGCAGCCCGATATTGGCCCACACGAGGCCGAGGGAGACGTTCAGGCCGCCCTTGAGGAAGAAGAAGGGCGTGAGCAGCGCGAAGGCGACCACCCGGAACCGGTGGCCGAGCTGGTGGTTCTGGCTGAAGACCGGCGCCAGCGCCAGCCCGAGGACGAAGGCCGGCAACACGGCGTGGCTCTGGGCTCGCTCGGCGAAGAACATCAGCACGAGCAGCGCGGCCACCGCCCCCTTGATCTCGGGCTCAATCACCCGATCGCCGTAGCGCCGGAAGAACCAGGGCTGCAGCGCGATCATCGCCACGATGATGGCCACCGACGCGCCCACGAACGGCACCAGCCACCAGGTCGGCCGGATGAACAGCACGGCCAGGGCCAGCGCCACGCCGAAGTCGGTCACGAAGGTGGAGGCCATGATCAGCTTGCCGAGCGGGGTGCTCGTGAGTCCCGTTTCCACCAATACCGCATAGACCACGGCGAGCGAGGTCGTCGAGAGCGCGACTCCCGCGATCTGGGCGGCCGGGGTGGACCAGCCGAGCCCCCAGACGCAGACCAGCCAAGCGCCGATGAACGGGCCGAGGAAGGACACGCCCCCGATGAGCAGGTTCGCCTTGAACCGCTCCCGGAGCACCTGCTGGTCCACCTCGGCCCCCGCCAGGAAGGTCAGCAGGATCCCGGCGAAGGAGGCGAGGAAATCCATCCACGGCGGGCTCGTGAGCCCGAGGAAATTGCCGGCGACCACGCCCAGGGTGATCTCGATGAGCGCCACGGAGATGCCCGCCTCGACCGAGGCCATGCTGGCCAGCAGGATGAGCACCCCGGCGATCATCGCCATCCAGAGATTCTCCACTGCCCCGTTCCCTCCTGCCCCGCGCCGTGGGCGCACGAGCAAAAAAAAGACCCTACCGGCACAGCCGGTAGGGGTCATCAGCCCTGGGTTCCGTGGGCGGTTCTAGGCGAACCCCATCGCCTTGCTTCCTTTATATCAGCACCGGCCCCACCCGTGTCAAGGCGCCGGCCCTGGGCGCCGCCCCTCAGTCCACCGGTGGGCGGCGGCCGGCCCAGGGCTGGGCGGCCTCGAAAGCGGCCGAGGCGGCGAGCACGGTGCGCTCGGCGTGGCGGCGGCCGACGATCTGCAGCCCCACCGGCAGCCCCGCGCGCGTGAAGCCCACCGGCACCGTCGCGGCGGGCTGGCCCGTGAGGTTGAACGGGAAGCAGAACGGCATCCAGCCGAGCGGCGAGGCCTTGCGGCCGTTGATCTCCTTGACCGCGGGCCGGCCCACCTCGAACGGCGGCACGGCGACGGTGGGCGTGAGCAGGAGGTCGAAGCGCGCCAGGAAGCGCTGGACGTCGGTCCAGAAGTCGCCCTGGCGGTTGACCGCGCCGAGGTACTGGGCGATCGTGATCGTCCGGCCGAACCGGAGCAGGGCGACCAGGCTCGGGTCGAGCCGGTCCCCGTCCGTGTCGAGCCGATCGCCCCAGGCCGCCCAGGTTTCGGCTGCCGCCCGCACGCGGAAGATCTCCTCGGGATCGTCCCAGGACGGGCTGACCACTTCCACGTGGCAGCCGAGCGACTCGAACTGTTCCGCCGCGCCGGCGCAGAGTGCGAGCACTTCCGGATCGACGACTGCATGGCCGAGATCGGGAGACCAGCCGACGCTGAGCCCGGCGATGCCAGTCTCGCAGGCCTCGAGACAGGACGGGCCAACTGGGGCGGGCAGCGAGTGCATGTCCCGGTCGTCCGGCCCGGCCATGACGTCCAGCATGAGCGCCGCGTCGCGGACGGTGCGCGTCATGGGACCCGCCACGGTGACGCCGTGCCAGCCGGGGAACCGCGGGTACATCGGCACGCGCCCGAAGGACGGCTTGAGGCCGTAGATCCCGGAGAACGAAGCCGGGACGCGGATGGAGCCGCCGCCGTCGGTGCCGACCGCGAGCGGCCCGAGGCCCGCCGCCACCGCCGCGGCCGCCCCGCCGCTCGAGCCGCCCGGAGTCAGCGCGGGGTTCCACGGATTGCGCGTGACTCCGCAGAGGGGGCTGTCGGTCACGCCCTTATGGCCGAACTCGGGCGTCGTGGTTTTGCCGATCAGGATGGCCCCGGCCGCCTTGAGCCGCTCCACGCAGACGGCGTCCTCCTCGGGGACATGATCGGCGAAGAGCCGGGAGCCGGCCGCGGTCGGGACGCGGCGGGTGAACACGAGATCCTTCACGGAGACGGGCACGCCGTGGAGCAGGCCCAGCGCCTCGCCCGTCATCAGGCTGACCTCGGCCGACTGGGCGGCGTCGCGCGCCTCCTCGGCGGTGACCGCGCAGAAGCAGTTGATTTGCGGGTTCAGCCGCTCGATCCGCGCCAGCACGGCGTCGACGACCTCGACCGGCGAGACCGCCTTTTGGCGAATGCGCGCCGCCAGTTCGAGGGCGGGCAGCCAGGCGAGTTCGTCGGCCCGCATCACTGGGGGCGGTTGATGCGGGCGACCGTGTAGTCGATGTGGGTCGCGAACGGGGCTTCGATGACCGTCACCCGGCAGATGTCCTCGCCCTTGCTGAACTCCGCCCAGACGCCGGGGAACTTCTCCGGATTGACGAACCGCTCGCTGCGCGTCTCGGTCCAGCCGGTCCGAGCCATGAGCTGCCGCGCGTGCTCGAGCGTCACGTTGACGGGAGTCTCGGCGAAGTAGACCATCTTGGCGGCGGTGACCTTGGCCGTCTGGATCATCACCCAGTCGCGCGAGTAGGGCGTCCACTGCACGGGGATGGGGATGTCGTTGAAAGGCTGAACCGGCAGCCCGCTGGTGGAGGCGCACGCCCCGAGGACCAGCGCCAGAAGGAGGACGAGGGTCCGCACCCGGCGGATTGTATCATCACCGGCATGGACCGCGCCGTCCTTGCCCGCCTGCGCGACTGGCTCGGGCGCCCGGACGTTGCCGCCGTGGACCCGGAGCGGGTCGCCGCTCTGTCCGCGGCCCTCGCGACGCCCGATCCGCCGGTGACCGCGGGCCGCTGGGGCGCGGTGATCGGCTACGACCCGGGGCCCGGCCGGCGGCGGCTGCTCCAGTTCGACCGCCACGGGCATTTGATCGCGGCGCTCCGCTGGGCGCCGTCGGGCGCGCTCGAGTGGGCGAAGTGCCTGACGGCCGCCGGCCGGTGGATCGGCATCGAGCCGCGCGCGGACAGCCATCCCGGCTGGGGCGTCTCCGACCGGCTGTGGCTCCTCGAGGCCGAGGGCGCCTGGCGGCCGCGCGAGCCGCGCGCGCGCTTCCAGGCGCTCGACTGGGCGCGGCCCGACTTCATCCCGCCGCTCGACGAGCCCCGCCGGCTGCCGGCGGGCGCGGGCAGCGCGGTGCTGAATCTGCTGGCCGGACTCATGAAGGACCAGGGCGTCAGCGGTGTGCGCTACCGTGGCCCCTACCCCACCGAGCAGCTCTTCCTGACTCTGCTCGAATCGTTCAGGTACGACCAACGGGAGGCATTGCCGCTGGAGCACTTCCTCGCCGACGGCGCGCTGGAGTGGCAGCCGGCGCCCCACGAGCTGCACCGCCCGGCGCCCTGGCTTGGCGTCCAGCTGCGGCACCAGATCGAGAAGGTGGTCGTGGACGGCGTCGCCTTCTACCGGACCGAGTGGCAGTCCGTGGCGCGCCGCGAGCCGCGCGTGGTCCGGGAGGCGGGCGAGCGCGTCGTCTGCTCGCTCTGGGCCCTGGGCGGGCCGATCGAGGACCGGTTGGTGCTCGACCGCTCGGGCGAAGTGCTCGAGGTGCCCGCGCCCCGCGCCGGGGCGGCGCCGCCCGCGCCACTGCCGCCGGTGTGGCAGCCCGCCCTGGCCGATCTCATCGCGCGGGAGAGCGCCCCGCCGCTCGCGGGCGCCATCGGGGAGGTCATGACGAGTCTCGAGCTCGAGTGGGGCCCGGTCGCCGGCGACCTCCTGAGCGTGAGCGGTCAGCGGATCCGGCTCAGCCGCCGGCTGCGCGAGGCCGCGGCCGCCTCGCTGGGCGGCGCCGCTTCCGCCCAGGAGCGCGCTGAGCAGGCCCTCCGGTTCATTCTCGAGATCGCGCGCCTGCTGGGCCCCGAGGTGCGCGGGCGCGCCCAGGCGCGGCTCGAGAGGCTGGACACGGCCGCGCAGCAGCGCCTCCTGGACGAGGCCGGAGGGGATCCGCCCGAGGCGCTCGGCGAATCCGTCGGCCGGCTGATCGCCCTGGTGGCCCGCGGCGGAGGCTAGAGGCTCCCCTCTCCCTTCCGGGGAGAGGGTCACGATGAGGGTGCCCGCTCTACGACTGCACCGCGCGGACGATGATCGCGAGGGTGATCCAGACGACGGCCACAACGGAGACCAGCGACAGCACGAAGTAGCCCATGTAGATGAACTCCAGGCGCCGCAGCCAGCGGCCCCGCCCCAGCCGCCGCCACAGCCCGTGGCGCACGAAGGCCATGGCGTCGTGGTTGAGCGTGGGCATGCCGATGGAGTCGACCAGGACGTGGTAGCCGTCCATCTCGAGGAAGCAGAAGGGGTAGAGGCTGACGAAGAAGGACTGCAGCTGGAGCATCGCCGAGGCCGCCAGGCAGCCCTGCAGCAGCCCCGGCCCCAGATGGCTCGCCCAGACCAGGTAGCTTGTCCCGAGGAAGAGGTGGACCAGGGGCCCCGCGAGCGCGTTGACGATCCGCGCCCGGCGGCTCGCCATGAAGATGTCGGTGACGTCGGCGTAGAAGGTCGGGATGAAGCCGTGCAGCATCGTGAAGCCGAACTCGCGGACCCGGCGCCCGTAGTGGACGCACGCCAGTGCGTGCATCATCTGGTGGAGCACGACGGTGAGCCAGAAGAACGCCTTCACCAGCACGATGGCCATCACCGCGTGGTCGCCCAGCGATTCGCCGATCTGGCCCAGCTCCTTCCACAGCACCACCGTCGCCCGGGCGCCCAGCACCGTCAGGACGGCCAGCACGACCACGGCGGCCGGCGTGAAGAGCAGGAAGCCGCCGTAGCGATGGATGCGCTCGAAGACGTCGTGGGAGCGCCGGCTCGACACCGTCAGCCGCTCCAGCGCGTGGAGCGTCGCCTCCGCCGCGCGCGCCGCGGGGTTGCTGCGGTTGCGCGCCAGCACCTCCCGCAGCCGGGAGATGGGCCGCAGCGTCAGCAGCTCGGCGCCGTGCAGCTTCTGGATCAGCCCGGGAATGATCTCGAAGTCGAAGGCGCCGTAGCGCATCACGTAGGCCGCGGCGATGTCCTGCAACTTGGCGCTTCCGTCCATCTGGTCCCACAGGAAGCGCTCGGGCTCGCTCAGCATCAGGTAGCGCTCGGTGTTGCGGTTCTTGAGGACGAAGGTCCGCGTGCGGTGGACCCCGGCCGGCAGCTCGGCGACCTCCCACTGGCTGTCGGGGATGCGCTGCGGCCGGAGCTGGCGGTAGGCCGCGCCGCTGGGGAGCTCCTGGGTCTCGAAGCCCTCGCCGTCCGCCGCGCGGATGAGCAGCTCCATCCTGGCGGGGGGCTGCCTCGGTTTGCGGTCGGGCTCGCTCACCGGGTCCTATCCGGACGGCTTGCGATCGGAATCCAGCCCCGTGGCCTCGAGCCCCCAGCGGGTGACCTCGCTCACCAGGGCCGAGGACTGGCTGAGCCGCTTGATCAGCACCTGGACCAGCTGCTGGAAGAAGTGGGCCGCGTCGCGCGGATTCGCCTCGATGAACTCGTTGAGGTTCTTGCGGTCGAGGCTCAGCAGCGTGGTCTCGGTCTCCGCCTGGATGGTCGCCGTGCGCGTATGCTCGTCGCCGAAGACGCTCATCTCCCCGAAGAGCTCGCCGGCCCCGAGCCTGGACAGCACCTGCTCCACGCGGCCGCTGACGTGCTTGGAGACGACGACGGTGCCGGAGCGGATGAGGAAGACCTCTTCGCCGGGCTCGCCCTCGCGGAAGAGCACCTCCGCCTTGCGCAGCCGCCGCTCGCGCAGCCGGGGCCAGAGGGCGACCAGCGGGGCTTCCGCCATGTCCGCGAAAAGGGGCACCTGGCGGAGAAAGGCGATGTCGGGGCGCTTGGGCACGCGGGGGGCTCGGGTCGCGCTACGTAGCCCAGCGCTTCATCATCACCGCCTGGATGGCCTGGACCCGCTCGCGCGCCGGGGCGTCACCGAGGCGCGCCACGGCCGTCATGATGACGCCGCGCTCCTCGGGCGTGAGGTCGTAGTCGTCGAGCACGGCCGCCGGATCCCGCGCCAGGTCGGCGAGGAATTCCGCGTCGATCATCGCCCGCCCGACCAGATCCCGGATGCCCATGCGTGCCATGCGCTCCCCCGGCTCGAGGATGGTGACCCCGGCGGGATTCGAACCCGCGATCTCGACCTTGAAAGGGTCGCGTCCTTGGCCAGGCTAGACGACGGGGTCTAAACACCACTCAACACTAGCAAAAGCAACAGACGGATGATAGCAGAGGCCCGGCCGGATGACAACCCGGCCGGGCGCTAGCCCTTGGAATACGAAACAAAGAACGAGCCGAACTCGATGGGCTCGAAGCAGTCGGGCAGCTCGCCGTGCTTCCAGGCCCCGGGGATCTTGACCAGGCGGAAGTCCGCCTGCCCGCCGAAGCGCCGGCCGAGCTCGGCCTCGCTGAAGACCCGGCAGTGGTCGGCGTAGCCGTGGACGGGGGCGTAGTCGGGGATGGGCCCGCGCGCGCGGAACTCGTGCATGGGCACCACGAAGCAGAAGCGGCCGCCCGGCCGCAGCACCGTCATGATGGAGGCGATGGTCGCCTCGACGTCGCGCACGTGCTCGAGCACGGCGAACGAGTAGACGAGGTCAAAGCTGCCGGGCTCGAAGGTCAGGTGCGCCTCCTCGGCCAGCCCCTGGCGGAAGGCCACGTTGGGGAAGCGGTTGAGCTGCCGCGCGATCCGCACGTTGACCGCCGAGACCTCCACGCCCTCGACGCGCGTCTCCGGATGGCGCGCCCCCAGGGCCATGGCCACCCCGCCCTCGCCGCTGCCGGCATCCAGCACCCGCTCGGGCTTGACGGCCGCCACCTCGCGCTCGAGCGCCTGGAACTCGGGATCGCGGCCGCGCCGCGCGATCATCTTGCGCGTCTTGCGGCCGAGCCAGATGCGGACGCGCTTCTCGAGCAGCTTGAGCCCCGCCTTCCAGCGCAGGCGGCGGTACTGCTCGTCCTGGGCGTGGACGTAGGCCTCGCGGCTGTCGAGGTGGGTGAGCCAGGAGCGGATCCGCCGGGCCTGCTCGGCGTAGCGCGGGTCGGGGTGGGCCCGGTGCGCGGCCTCGACGATCTCGAGCGCGCCGTAGATGTTCTCTCGGTAGAGATCGAAGCGGACGGCCTGAATCACCGCGTCGACGTCGGCGTAATTCACCCGGCCATTATGCCCCAGCCGGCGGGAAAAAGTGGTGAGCCGTCAGGGACTCGAACCCTGGACTCCCTGCTTAAAAGGCAGGTGCTCTACCATCTGAGCTAACGGCTCGTCCCAGCGATTCTGCCCGTGGACCGGCGGCGAGTCAACCGCGCCCGCGCCGCCCGACGCCGGTGGGCGGCTAGGCGCCGGGCGCTTCGGGCGCCGTCGCGTCGGCGGGGGAAAAGTCCGCCCACTCCACGAGCCCCTCCCGGGACGGTCCGCCGCCCAGAATGCCCGCCAGCTGCTCGGCGTCCCGGATGGGGCCGTGCGCATTGCGGAATTTCAGGATGGCCTCGGCCTGCTGCGGGCCCACGCCCGGCAGCTCGAGCAGCTCGAGGGAATTGGCGAGGTTGACGCGTACCTTGGTCGCCATAGTCACCTCCCAGGAAGGCGGCGGGATCGGAATCCGGCAAGACGCAGACGCCCCCGGGGACCGGACGTTGGGGGCTGCCGGACGTGTGGGGAGTCTAGGCCCCCGGGCGTGCGGGTGTCAAGCGGGACGGCCCGCCTCGGTCGCCGCCCGGCTACCTGCCGCGTCCGCCACCGTGGGCGCCGGTGCCGCCGCCCCGGCTGGAGCCGCCGGCGCCGTCCCCGCCGCGCCCATATGCGTTACCGTGCTCGCCGCCGACCGACTCGCTGGCGCCGGCTTGAACGCTCGCGGAACCACCTTCCACCCGCGTCCGCCCCGTCCCCGAGGTGATCAGGGTGCCGTTCGATGAGGCTGATGCGGAGCGGCTCGCGCCGCTCACGACCTTCCCGAGGTTCTTCTCGGTGACGAGGCCCTGCTGCTTCATGTCCTTGAAGATCACGCCCCAGCCCTTGCCGCTCTGTTTCATCGCCGCGATGTCGTCGCGCGAAAGCGGCGTGGGCGCGCCGGGGGCGGCCGAGGGCTGCTGGGCCTCGAAGAGGGCGCCGGCGATCTTCTGGTTGCCCGGCGAAAGCCGCTCGAATGCGCCCGCATTGGGACCCGGCGGCGGGGTCTGCGCCACCGCCGCATCCGCCATCAGGAACATGGCCAGCACGAAAAACCCGACGAGCAGTCCCACCCCGATCCAGATGCGCTTCATGCTCCCCTCCTATCTGGCGTTCTTGGACACCAGCACCTCGTTGTCCAGGGTCTTCTCCGTCTGCACGATGATCTCGCCCGCCGTGGCGCGGTCCCGGAAGAACCAGCCCTGCTTGACGTTGACCCGCATGCGGGAGGTCTTGGAGGTGATCCGGTCGAGCTCGATGTCCACGGTGCGGTCGCCCGCCACGGCGATGATCTGCCGGCCGGTTTCGGTGGCCCCATTCTCGGTGACGTCCATGGCCATGCGCTTGAGCGTCCTGAGCGTGGCCGCCCGAAGCTCCGCCTCGGAGGCGGCGAAGGTCTTGTAGGCGATGCTGTCCAGGGTGTAGTTGACCCCGGTGGCGCTGGAGACGCCCGCGCCCACGCCGAAGAGCGTCAGCCCCACTCCCCCGCAGCCTCCGAGACACGCGATCGCCAGCGCCAGCAGCCCCGCCCCGGTCATCTTCCTCATCGCCGTCCCTCCTGTGTCTCGGCCAGCGCCGTGGCCTCGGCGCAGAGCGCTTGCACGAGCGTTCGGAGCTCGCGCGGATTGAAGGGCTTCTCGATCAGCCGGCTCACGCCGAGCCGCTCGGCCTGCGCCTTGACCTCGGGGCTCGACTCGGCCGTGACCACGACGACGGCCAGCAGCGGGTTGAAGGCCCGCAGGATCCGCGCCAGATCCCAGCCGGTCACCGCGACACCCTGGGCCGAGGGGAGGTTCGCGTCGACGATGGCCAGGCGGAATCCGCCGTCCTTGATCTTCTTGATGGCCTCCCAGCACCCGGCGGCGGTCTCGACGTGGTACCCTCCGCCCACGAGCGAGACCCTCAAGCCTTCCCGGCTGTGGCCGTACGCGTCCACGATCAAAATCCTCGTCGGCTCCGCTCCCCGTATTCGGTCTTTCACTGCCTGTATCGGCCGTGCCGCCTCGGGTTCACCGCGTCAATGCGCCGGGCGGACTACCCGCCCCTACCCAGCCATTCACGCAACTGGAATGCCAAGAAGCGTTCAGACGCGGTGGCGGTCCGGGTCGAGGAATTCCAACAGGTTAGGCGGGGTCCGCCCCGTTCGGCCGCAGGACAGCGCCGGGCGCCCCCCTACTCCGTGTAAGCGTTACACCGGGAAGGGAAAATAGTTCACGACTTGAGCCCGCTGCCGGCTTCCCCTCGGCGTCGTGGCCGCGAATTCATTGAGCCCGCGGGTTTGCACGGCGATTGCACATCTCTCCGGACGACGAGTGGCCGGTTGAGCGGGGCCCGTGTACGCTGGGATTCAACTGGGATTGAACTCGGGCGGCCCACGTCCCATACGGTGTCGGCACGTGATGGAGCCCCGGCTCGTTCGGGGCTCCCGTCATGTCAGCACCGTGGCCGGACCGGCCGATCCCGGTTGCAAAGGAGGAGAGCGCATGACATATCATTCCGTAATCCGAGGCGTGGTGGCAGGCCTGCTGGTGCTGGGCGCGGCCGCCGGCGCCCAAGCCGGGCCGGCCACCGACCGGCTCAAGCCCGAGGTTGAGCGCGTGCTCGGGGTGCTGGAGAACCCGGCTCTGCGGGGCGAGGCCAAGACCCAGGATCGCCGACAGGCGATTCGGGCCATCACCGACGGCGTGTTCGACTGGACGGAAATGGCCAGGCGGGCCCTGGGGCGCCACTGGAACGCGCGGACGCCGGCCGAGCAGCAGGAGTTCGTCGGGCTCTTCCGCGACCTGATCGAGCGCGCCTATGTCGCGAAGATCGAGAAGTACCGCGGCGAGAAGCTGGCCTACGCGGGCGAGCGCAACGACGGTGACCAGGCCATGGTCCGCACGCGGGTGGAGACCAAGCCGGGCCAGGAGGTCGGCATCGACTACCGGATGAGCCGGCAGGGAAGCCGCTGGATGGTCATCGACGTGCTCGTCGAGAACATCAGCCTGGTCGGCAACTACCGCAGCCAGTTCGACGACGTCATCAAGACGTCGTCGTTCGAGGAGCTGGTGAGGAAGATCCGGACCCGCACGTCGTAAGCCGCGGGAGGGCCGCGGGAAGGTTCACGCATGGCAGGCGCTCGACCCTTTGCGTTCATCGGGTGCATCGAGCTCAGGGAGATTCTCGGCCGGCGGGCCCGCGACGAGCGGGAGCTGATGGAGGCGCTGGAGCAGGTCCCCCTGGGCTCGGTCTACTACCACACCCACAGCGTCTTCCTGCGCCATCCCCGCCTCACCAGCGCCTACCCGAACGACTTCGCCAACTGGGTCGCCACCCAGGTCCGTGACCAGGCGCTGGCCGAGCGCCTGGCGGTCGTCGATCCGTTCCAATTCGCCACGCTGGAGGAGGTGCGGGACGAGTTCGTCTCCATCATCGACGCGCACGTGACCGCGCTGCATCCCGTGCCGCGGGTGGTCTTCGGCGACCCGCTCTTCTTCGTGCAGTCCCACGTGATCGAGGTGTCCACCGGTCTCGAGGCCCGGACGCTCGACGAGTTTCGCCGCTGCCTGGCCGACGTGGACCAGAGCGCGATCTATCTGCACGCACTGCACGCCCGGGTGATGCGCCACGTCTCCGGCGGCGACTTCGCCAAATGGCTCGGCGAGGAGCTGGGGCGCCCGGCACTGGCCGAGGAGATCGCGCGGATCAACCCTTACCTGGGCGGCCTCGAGCGGATCCGGCAGGAGACGCTCCGGCTGATCGACGCCGACCTGGCGCGGGACGCGGCGTGACACCCAGCGCGCTCAGCATCGAGCCCTACCGCCGCGTGGCGCCCAAGGGCACCGTGGACTTCCTCCTGCGGCTGGCCGAGCGCGTCCAGGGGCGCCGATTCCTGCACATCAACTCCACGCGCGAGGGCGGCGGCGTGGCCGAGATCCTCAACCGCCTCGTGCCCATCATGCGCGACCTGGGCGTCAAGACCGAGTGGGAGGTCATCACTGGCGATCCCGACTTTTACGCCACGACCAAGTCGTTCCATAACGCGCTCCAGGGAATCGAGCAGGTCCTGACCGACGCCATGCTGGAGCACTACCTCGAGGTCAACCGGGCCAACGCCGAGCGGATCAAGCCCGACGCGGACCTCGTGCTGATCCACGACCCCCAGCCGGCCGCCATGATCGAGGCGCGCCGGCCCGACAGCAAGTGGGTGTGGCGCTGCCACATCGATCTGTCCACCCCCCAGCGCCGGGTCTGGGCCTTTCTGCGGCGTTTTGTGGTCCACTACGATGCGGCCCTGTTCTCCCTGCCGGCCTTCGCCCAGCAGCTGCCGATCCCGCAGTTCCTCGCCTACCCGTCCATCGACCCGCTGTCGGACAAGAACCGTCCGCTCAGCGGCAAGGACGTGCGCCGGATCGTGGAGGGTCTGGGCGTGCCGGTCGACAAGCCCGTCCTGCTCCAGGTGTCCCGCTTCGACCGCTTCAAGGACCCCATTGGGGTCATCAACGCCTACCGCATGGTGAAGCCCTACCACGATGTCCGCCTGGTCCTGGCGGGAGGTGGGGCGGCCGACGATCCCGAGGGCGCCCGAGTGCTCGAGGAGGTCCGCGAGGCGGCCGGGCGCGACCCGGACATCTACCTGCTGGACCTGCCCTCAAACGCCCACCTCCAGATCAACGCGCTCCAGCGCGCCGCGACCATCGTCATCCAGAAGTCCACGCGGGAGGGCTTCGGCCTCACCGTGGCCGAGGCCATGTGGAAGGGCAAGCCGGTGATCGGCGGCGCCACCGGCGGCATCACCGTGCAGATCGTCTACGGGGTCACGGGCTACACGGTGACGTCGGTGGAGGGCTGCGCCTACCGAATCCGCTACCTGCTCAACAACCCCGACCTCATGCGCAAGATGGGCGAGGCGGGGCGCGAGCACGTGCGCCAGAACTTCCTCATCACCCGACACCTGCGCGATTACCTTTCCGTGATGGCCCACCTGACCCGCTGACCCGGGACGGCGTGTAAGTCTTTCCCCGCCTCGGGCAGATATTTCCCGCTCCCCCGGACCCCGGCCGCGCGCCCCACCCGGCTGAGGCCCGCACCGCCCACTACGTCAAGTACTTACGCCTCATCGCCCATGTGGCATGCCCGTTGCTCCCCCCAACGCAGAGCCCGGCACTCTCGCGCCGGGCGGGAGGCTCAGATGCCTACATTCGCACGGGTTGCGGTGGCAGTGCTGCTGACGCTGGTCGTGGCCGCGCCCGCGCGCGCCACCATGGTCAGGATCGAGACCGCAGCGGCGCTCGCGGATCAGTCCGACAAGTCCCTTGACTCGGCGCTCAAGCAGGCCATGGAGAAGTCGATCCGCGGCGCTGCGGCCATGGGTCTGTCGGTGGTCTGGTTCGACGAGGCCTTCGTGTTTCAGGGCCGCGTGGTGGTGCGGATGCTCGCGACCGACGAGGACCTGGAGGATGCGGACGACACCGGAATCGGGGAGTCGGCGCCCGGCGTGATCGTCCCCCAGCCAGGGTCGCTGCCGCGCGGGCTGCGGCCGTCGTCGGGGCTATGAGCCTCCGCTGCGGCTGCGGCACCTCGAAGCGGCGCGTGACCGTAATGGTCGATTTGGGCTAGGCGCCGGTGCGGGGCACGGCGATCTCGGGCGGCACCTGATAGAGGTATTCCCGCAGGTAGCGCAGCTCCTCGCCCTTGTCCAGCATGTCCACCCGGATGAGGTCCCGGACGGAGAGCATGGACAGCATGCGCCCGTCCTTGACGACGAGCAGGTGGCGGATGTTGGCCTGATCCATCTTGTGCATGGCCGATTGGTAGTCGTCGTCGGGGTCCGCCACCACGAGCTCGGTGGTCATGACCTCGCCGACCGGCGTCCGGGCCGGATCCAGGCCCTGGTCCACGACCCGCCGGACCACGTCGCGCTCGGAGAAGACTCCCGCCAGACGGTCTCCGTCCAGCACCGTGACGATCCCGACGTTGTGCGCGGCCATGACGCGCACGGCCTCGCTGACCATGGCGTCGCGCTGGACCATGAAAAGGAATCCCGACCGCATGATGTCGCGGAGCTTTTTCATCGTTGATCCTCCTCGCGGGTCATGACGTTGGGACGCCGACGGCGGCCTCCTCCGGGACTCGGGACAGTTCGCTGAGAAGTACGCCCGCCCACCGGTAGATGTTGTGCTCGCGCACGGTCGCGCGCATCCGGGCCATCCGCGCGCGGCGCTCCTCGGGCGGCATGGAGACCGCGCGCCGGACGGCTTCCGCCACGGCGTCCAGGTCGTAGGGGTTGACCAGCAGCGCGTCCTGAAGCTCCGATGAGGCCCCGGTGAACTGGCTCAGGATCAGGGCCCCGTCGTCGCCGTCGCGCACCGAGATGAACTCCTTGGCCACCAGGTTCATGCCGTCGTGGAGCGACGTCACCATACAGAAGTCCGCATGGCGGTAGAAGGGCCAGATTTCCCTGTGCTCGTGATGGCGCTTGAGATAGACGATGGGTCGCCAGCCGTTGCTCTGGAAGGCGCCGTTGACCTCCTGGACGACCGCATCGACCTCGGCCTCGATCTGCTGGTAACGCGGGATCGTGCTCCGACTGGGCGCCGCCAACTGCACGAACACCAGCCGCTTCCGATACTCAGGGAAGCGCTCGAAGAATCGCCCCAGCCCGCGGAACCGTTCCGGCAGCCCCTTGGTGTAGTCGAGGCGCTCCACGCCCACCCCCAGGAATTCCACGGGCGCGATACCCAGCTGCTCCAGCAGGGCCTGGCGGGAGGTCATGGGCGGATTCTCAACGAAGTCCGGCGCCACGCTGATCGGAAACGGCTTGACGTAGGTGGTGTGCTGACCGCGCGTCACCGAAAACTTCTCCCAATCCAATCGGGCCTCGATGGTGCGCTCCACCGTGTCCAGGAAATTGTTGCAGTAGTACTGGGTGTGGAAGCCGATCAGGTCCGCCCCGAGCATGCCCCGCAGCAGATCGTGCTGCCACGGGCAGATGCCGAACGCCTCGAAGTTCGGCCACGGGATGTGCCAGAAGATGGCCGTGCGGGCGTCGGGCCGCTCGCGCTTGATCAGGGCCGGCAGCAAGGCGAAGTGGTAGTCCTGGATCAGGATCAGGGGCGCGTCGGCGCCCGCGATCTCCTCCAGCACCGCGGCGGCGAACTTCTCGTTTACCGCGCGGTAGTGGCCCCAGTCGTCCGGCCGAAACTGCGGGCGCGTGTGCACGATGTGGCAGAGCGGCCAGAGCCCCTCGTTGGCGAAGCCGTGGTAGTAGCCGGTCTCCTCCTCCTTGGACAGCCACATCCGCCGCAGGACGTAGCGGGGGTCGTCCGGCGGGACGCGCAGCCGGCCGCGGGAATCAGCGGTCTCGCGGTCGGCGTCGCCACTGGCCTGGGCCACCCACACGCCGCCGCATGCCCGCATCACCGGGTCCATCGCCGTCACCAGGCCGCTGGCCGGGACCTCGGCGCGGACCCGGCCATCCTTCCACACGTGCCTCAGCGGCTCGCGGTTGGAGACGACGATCAGCGGCTGCTCGCCGAGCCGCAGCTTGACGAACTGCTTGAGCCGCTCCTCGGTCCAGACGCTCTCGCCCATGACCCGCAGCGCCGCCTCCTCCTCGGCCACCGCCCGCGCCCGCCGCAGGCTCTTGGCCAGGACCGAGACCTCGCGCGTGATGGGGCCGAACAGGCCCGGGTCGCCGAGCTCGATGGGCTCGATGGGATGGCCGCGCCGCAGCGCCCGGGTCCAGCGCGCCATCCGCGCGAGCGGCCGGGCGACGCTCATGCGGACGAAGAGCACGGCCACCGCGGTGAGGACCGCGGCCAGCACCAGGAAGCGCATGGCGGTGCGGCGCCAGATTTCCCACTCGGCCCGCACGAGCGGCGAGGCGTCGAGGAAGATGACGAGGGCGCCGACGGGCTTGTCATCGCGCACGATGGGGCTGGCGTAGACGAAGATCCGGTGTCCGCCGGCGTGGACGAATCCCTGCTGGACGGCGCCCGAGGCGAGAGCGGCGGTGATTTCGGGAACGGGCTCGGGAAGCGTCGCGGCGATCTCCGGAGTAACCGCGACCGGCGTGGCGACCCTGTCGTACACGGCCAGGCCCTGCTCCGGCCGGGCGAACTTCTTGAGGAGGCGCTCGAGCGCCCCGCGCGAGCCCCGTCCGAGAGCCGGCTCGACGGCCTCCTTGAGCCCTTCGCCCAGCAGCATGGCCCGGCGCTCGAGGTCCTGGGTGAGCCGTTGGCGCTCCTCGAGCACCTGGAGGTAGGCGAACCCCGCCACCACGGCCAGCGTCGACAGCCAGATGGCGGCCACGAGCCGAAGAGTGAACCTCATGGCGCCCTCCATGGCGGCGCGGCATCGGCCAGCGCTCCCAGCAGCTGCTGGGCCTCGACCACGCTCTCGAGCCGGTAGTCCGCCTTCGACGGTAAGTCCGCCTCGCCCACGCGCACCGTGATCGCCCGGCCCGCGAGAGCCTCGAAGGTGAGCTCGTCCGTCCAGTCGTCGCCCATGTAGAACACCATGGCCGGCGCCGCGAGCTCCCGCAGCATCCGGTCCCGGAGCCAGAGGGCGCAGTGGCCCTTGTTCCAGCCGACCTGCGGAAGGATCTCGATGACCTTGGCGCCGTGGAAGATCTTGAGCCGGCTCCCCGGACGCTGGATGGCCCGGGCCAGCGCGACCTCCACGAGGCGCTGCTCCGCGGCGGCCACGTCGCGGTAGTGGATGGCGACCGCGAGCCGCTTGGCCTCCACGCGCATCCCCGTGATGGCCGGCGCGCGCTGGCTCAGAGTCTCCCCGACCGCGCGCAGCAGCTCCCGCTGGGCCTCCGCCTCTGGGTGGCTAAAGGCGAAGTCCGGGCCCTCGATCTCGAGCCCGTGGCAGCCGGCGTAGACCGCCTCCGGCACCGCGACGCGGCGACGGACGTCGGCCAGGTCACGGCCGGAGATGACGGCCACGCGCACCTGGGGCGACCGCGCCAGGAGGCGGAGGTGCGCGCGCACGTCGGGCTCGAGCTCGGCATCGGCCGGATCCGAGACGATGGGCGTGATCGTGCCGTCGTAGTCGACCATCAGCAGCAGGCTGCCGCCGCCCACGAGCCAGTCGGTGAGCCACGCGAGGACGCGCTGAAGGTCGTTAGCCACGGCGGCGCCTCGACGCACTCGGACCGCTGACGGCGAGTCTTGCCGTCGGGACCGACGAAGCGGTCAGCGCGCTCAAGATCAGAAGAACACATACAGCCAACGAGGACAGCCAACCGAGGAAGGTGGCCGGAATCATACCCTCGCCTCTAGCGCGCGTCAATGCGCGACCGCTCGGTCGCGGACAGGGAGGCGGAAGCCGCCAATGAACCGAGAGTCAGCCCGTCTTGCATGGTTCCCCCTCATCGCGGACGTCGAATCCTGTTCCCAGCACCGCAACCCCCGTGCCACGACGCCTGGGGGAGGAAGTCCACGAGTTTCGGGTGGTTAGGCGACGCCGGGACGCCGCCCGGGTGGGGGGTGGGAAGGAGTTACCGGCGGGAAGGTAAGCCTTACACGACCCTCAGCGCAGGCCGCGGGTCAGGTCGTCCGCGAGCAGGGAGGCCTTGTCGGCCAGAGTCATGGCGCGCTGGACGTCGCGGGCGTAGAGAGCCTCCTTGGCCTTGGCGAGAAAGCTCTGGATCGTCTGGTAGCTCTCCTGCTGCTGCCCGGCCAGACGGGTCGGATCCACCCGGCTGAGGAGCCGTTCCGTGCGGTCGATGCGGCTCTGGGCATCCTGCTGCAGCCGCCGCTCCTGCTCCGAGCCCACCTGAGGCGCCAGCACGGGCGGGGGCGGCGCGGGCGCCGGCTCCGCCGGACGCGGCGGCGGCGGGGTCGAGAAGATCTCCTTCAGCGTGGCGCAGCCGGAGAGGGCCAGCCCGACGGCAAGCCCAAGCGCGAGGGCCCGCACCCCGCTACCTCAACGGCAGCCGGACGGTCACGGTTGTCCCGCGCCCCGGCTCGGACTGCACGTCGATGCTTCCGTCGTGGAGCTGGACGATGCGGTAGACCACCGACAGGCCGATGCCGCTGCCGTCGGGCTTGGTCGTGTAGTAGAGCTTGAAAATCTTGTCGAGGTCCTCGGGCGCGATGCCCGCTCCCGTGTCGGCGATCTCAGCGCGGGCATGGTCGCGGCCGTCGCGCGCGGTCCTGAGCGTGACGGTCCCGCCGCCGGGCATGGCCTGCCCGGCGTTCTGCAGGACGTTGAGAAAGACCTGGCGCAGGAGCTCCTCGTCGGCGCCCACCGGCGGCAGGCCCGCGTCCAGGTCGAAGGCCAGGCGGATCCCCTGCGCCTGCCACTCGGCTTCGAGCAGCGCCCCGAGGCTCTGGAGCAGGGCATTCAGGTCCACCGTCTTGAACACCAGTTCCTGGGGCCGCATGAAGCGCAGGAAGCCCTGCACCACCCGGTCGAGCCGCCGGATCTCGCTGCCGATCACCTCCAGGCTCTGCTCCACCTCGGGCGGCGGGTCGTCGAGCTTCTCCTTGAGCAGGTCCAAGTGGATCATCATGGCGTTGAGCGGGTTCTTCACCTCGTGGGCCACGCCCGAGGTCAGCCGCCCGAGCGCCGCGAGCTTGGCGGAGTAGCTTACGAGGGACTGGACGGTCTTGACGGACTCGAGGTCCTTGAGGAGGATCGCCGTCCCCATGACCTCGTGGGCGTCCTGCATGGGGAAGACCGAGACCAGGAGCTCCTTGGGCCGGCCGTCCTGGGGAAGCTCGAGCGTGGCGCTGCGAGCGCCCCCGCCCGCGGCCAGCGGCTGCTCGACGAGTCGCCCGAGCGGGTGGCTGGCGCCCAGCAGCTCGGCAAGCGGCATCCCCACCGCCTGCTCGAGTGGCCGGCCCACGACCGACTCGGCGGCGTGGTTGAAGAAGAGCACCCGGCGCTCCGCGTTGAGAAAAATGACCCCGTCCTCGAGCTGGTTGACCACGTGCTGGAGGTGAGCCTTCTCGCTCAGCGTCGCGATGCGGTCGGCCTGGAGCTGCCGGCCCAGCCCCTGGAGCTGGGCGGCCAACTCTTGGAACTCGTCGCTGCCGCCCACGCCGCCGCCCACGTCGAATTCCCCGCGGCGCAGGCGGTCCAGCTCCCCCGCCAGGGCGCGGATGGGCCGCAGGATGAGCTGGGCCATCGCCATGGCGGCCAGCCACGCCAAGGGCAGCGCGATCCCGGCCACGGTGAGGCTCTGGCGGACCGAGCCGTTGAGTTCACGCTTGAGCAGGGTCGTGGACACCCCGAGCCGAATGCTGCCGAAGGGCTGGTCGTTGAGCTTGATCGGCAGGACGGTCTCGTACGTCTGCCCTCCCCCGTAGAGCGCCAGGAAGCGGCTGAGCGGGTCCAGCTCGAGCATCTCTTCGAGGCGGCTCCGCGGGACGGCGGGAGCGCCCTCACGCGGCCGCTCGGTGTGCAGCAGGGTCTTGCCCGTCTGGTCGGCGATGAGCGCGTACAGCAGATGGGGCGAGTAGCCCACGCTGGCGTCCAGCAGACTGCGGAGGTCGCGGTCCCGGCGCAGGACCTCGCGCGGATTCCGCCCCGGGGCGCGCGTCAGCGCCTGGCTCGACTGCGCGTAGATCTGCTGGGCGACCAGCCGGGCCTGGCGCGAAGCCTCCTGCACCACCACACGGGTCAGCTGGGACAGGTGGACGGCCGTGGTCGTCGTGACCACGAGCAGGGTGAGGAGGGTGATGGCGACGGCTTCCTTGCTCCGAACGCCGAACCGCATGCTAGCCGCCGTAGACTTTCAGCTTGTTGTGGAGCGTCTTGAGGCTGATGCCGAGGACCTCGGCCGCGCGCGTCTTGTTGTTGCCGTTGGCGGACAGGGTCTTGAGGATCAGGCCCTTCTCCGCCTCGTCGAGGCTCGTCCCCACCGGGAACGAGACGGCGCCGAACGCGTCGGCCGGCTCGCCCGCGGCGCGCAGGGCGGGCGCGGGCGGCAGGTGGGCGGCGGTGATCAGGTCGCCGTCGCAGACGATCGCCGCCCGCTCGATCGTGTTCCGGAGCTCGCGGACGTTGCCCGGCCACGGCTGGCTGGTCAGGGTCCGCAGCACGGCCTCGTCCACCGAGCGGATGCGCTTGTCGTACTTGGTGTCGAACTCCTCGAGGAACGCCTGGATGAGCACCGGGATGTCCTCGCGGCGCTCCCGCAGCGGCGGGATCGTCAGGCTCACGACGTTGAGCCGGTAGTAGAGATCCTCGCGGAAGGTGCCGTCCCGGAGCGCCTTGATGGGATCGTGGTTCGTGGCGGCGAGCACGCGTACGTCCAAGGCGATCTCGGTCTTTCCGCCGAGCCGGCGCACCAGGCCGTCCTGGAGGATGCGCAGGAACTTGGCCTGGGTGCCCGGGTTCATCTCGGCGATCTCGTCGAGGAACAGCGTGCCCTCGTGGGCCAGCTCGAAGCAGCCCGGCCGCCGCTCGAGCGCGCCCGTGAAGGCGCCCTTCTCGTGGCCGAAGATCTCGCTCTCGAGCAGGGTCTCGGGGATGGCGGCGCAGTTGACCGCCACGAAGGGGCCCTTGGCGCGCGGCGACAGCTCGTGGAGCGTGCGGGCCACCAGCTCCTTGCCCGTGCCGCTCTCGCCCGAGATCAGCACGGGCGCCGGCGTGGGCGCCGCCAACTCGAGGAGCCGATACACCTCCTGCATCGGGGCGCTCGTGCCGACCAGCTTGCCGAGCCCCCACACCTGCCGGACCCGCCGCCGCAGCAGGAGGACTTCGCGCAGCGCCTCGCCCTTCTCGGCCGCCTTGGGGATCAGCAGCTTGAGCCGCGCGGTGTCCACGGGCTTGGTCAGGTAGTCGTAGGCGCCCTGTTTCATGGCGGTGACGGCGCTGTCGATGCTCCCCTGCCCCGTCAGCAGGATGACGCTGGCGAATGGCAAATCCTGTTGGAGCGCCTTGAGCAGCCCGAGCCCGTCGAGCTTGGGCATCACCAGGTCGGAAACGACCACCGCGGGCAGGGTGGCGCCCGCCTTGCGGAGCGCCTCGGCGCCGTCGGCCGCCTCCTCGACCTCATAGCCCCAGCCGGACAGCAGCGCGGCGAGCCCGCGGCGGGAGGCGGCTTCGTCGTCGGCGATCAGGATCCTCAGCGCCATGCGGTCTCCACGAGCGATCAGGGTACCAGATCGGACGGCCTCTCAGCGCGGGGCGAAATCGCTCCGGATGGCGGGGAACCAGCGCGTGAGCACCGAGTCCGCCACCAGAATCGTCTCGTCCCGCACCGCCCCGGTGGAGACGAGGGAGAACGACACGCCGATCAGCTCGGCCAGGCGGTCCAGGTACTCGCGCGCCTTGGTGGGCAGGTCGGCGTACTCGCGCAGGCCGTGGGTCGGCGTCTGCCAGCCCGACAGTTCCTCATAGACCGGCTCGGCCTCGTGCCAGATGCGCTCCTCTTCGGGGAAATCGGTCAGCAGCTCGCCCCGGTACCGGTAGCCCACGCAGATCTTCACGGTCTCGCAGGCGTCGAGCACGTCGAGCTTGGTGAGCGCGATGGTGTCCAGCCCGTTGATGCGGGCGGCGTAGCGCAGCCCGATCGCGTCCACCCAGCCGCAGCGCCGCGGCCGGCCCGTCACGGCGCCGAACTCGTTGCCGCGCGCGCGCAGCAGCTCGGCCAGCTCGCCGTGCAGCTCCGTGGGGAACGGGCCGCCGCCCACCCGCGTGCAGTAGGCCTTGGAGATGCCGAGCACGCCGTTGATCTTGGTCGGCGGCACGCCGGTCCCGGTGGAGGCGCCGCCGGCGGTCGTGCTCGACGA
This sequence comes from Methylomirabilia bacterium, assembly GCA_041493605.1. GTDB lineage: Bacteria > Methylomirabilota > Methylomirabilia > Rokubacteriales > CSP1-6 > DASSSH01. Next base: position 10,174 of record JBGPZD010000005.1, on the reverse strand, counting down.
GGTGATGAACGGATAGGTGCCGTGGTCGATGTCGAGCATCGTCCCCTGGGCGCCCTCGAAGAGCACCGAGGAGCCGGCCTCGATCCAGCGCGAGAGCAGGAGCGCCGTGTCGGTGATATAGGGCGCCAGCCACCCGGCGTAGCGCAGGTACTGGTGCAGGATGTTGTCCACCGTGAACGTCTCGGTGTCGTAGATCTCCCGCAGCAGGCGGTTCTTCTGGAAGACGTTGGCTTCGAGCTTCTCGCGGAAGAGCCGCTCGTCGAGCAGGTCCGCCATCCGGATGCCGACGCGCGCGGCCTTGTCCGCGTATGCGGGCCCCACGCCCTTGCCCGTGGTCCCGATGCGCCGCTTGCCGGCCCGGGACTCGCTCGCCCGGTCGAGCGCCGGGTGGTACGGCATGATCAGGTGGGCGTTCTTCGATATATAGAGGTTGCCGTCGAGCGACACCCCGCGCTGGACCAGGGACTCCATCTCCTCGATCAGGGAGGCGGGGTCGATCACCACGCCGCAGCCGATGACGCAGCGGCGGCCCGGGTGGAGGATGCCGGACGGGATGGACTGGAGCACGAACTTCTCCCGCCCCACGACGACGGTGTGGCCGGCGTTATTGCCGCCCTGGTAGCGGACCACCACGTCCACGTAGGGCGTGAGCACGTCCACCACCTTGCCCTTGCCCTCGTCGCCCCACTGGGCGCCGACCACGACGATATTAGGCATGGCCGCGCTCCCCCGCCCCGGCCGCGCCGAAGACCGGGAAATGGCGCGCCGGATCGGCGAGCAGGGCCGCCACGTCCGCCACGCGCTCGTCACCCGCCGCCAGATCCCGGACGCCCACGTCGTCGGGCTTCATGCCGGGCGCGCCGATCACGAGCGCCCAGCGGGCCCGCTGCTGGCGCGCGTAAGCCAGCGACTCCGCGAGCGGGCGGCTCAGGATATCGCGCGCCACGGCCGCGCCCAGGTCGCGGAAGCGGCGCGACAGCGCCAGCGCCCGCGTCTTGTCGGCCGTGAAGTCGATGATGAAGAAGTCCGGGCCCGCCAGCGGCACGGCCGCGCCCTGGGAGTCCATGGCCAGGAGCGCCCGGCCCACCTCGAAGGCGAAGCCCGTGGCGGGGCAGTCGTAGCCGAAGCGGGCCAGCATCTGGTCGTAGCGCCCCCCGCCCGCGAGCGGCGCCCCGAGCCCCGAGACGTACGCCTCGTAGTGCACGCCCGAGTAGTAGTCGAAGCCGCGCACCTCGCCCAGGTCGAGCAGCACCGAGTCGGCCAGCCCGTAGGCCCGCAGGAGGCGATAGACCTCGGCCAGGTTGGCCAGGGCCGCCTCGGAGCGCGCGTTCTTGACCAGGCGCTCGGCGCGGTCCAGCACGTCGCCCCGGCCGTAGAGCGCGGGCAGCGCCAGCAGCAGCTCGGTGACGGCCGACGGCGCGCGCAGCTCGCCGACCAGCCGCTCGAGCGCCGAGACGTCCTTGCGGCCGAGCGCCGACCGCAGCGCGCGTGCCACGGCCTCGTCGGCGGCCAGGTCTTCCAGGATGCCGCGGAAGAAGTCGGCATGGCCGACGTCGATCTGGAACTGGCCGAGCCCCAGCGCGCGCAGCCCCTCCACCGTCATCGCGATCATCTCGGCGTCGCCCTCGGGGTTGGGCAGCCCGAGCAGCTCGACGCCCGCCTGGTAGAACTCCCGGTAGCGGCCGACGTGAGGCTCGTCGTAGCGGAAGACATTGGTCACGTAGGCCAGCCGGAGCGGCTTCGGCTCCTCCCGCATGCGGGTCGCGACGATCCGCGCGATCTGGGGCGTCACGTCGGCGCGCAGCGCCAGCAGCCGGCCGCTCTCGCGGTCCACCATCTTGAACATCCGCTCCTGGAGCTCGGCGTCCGTCCCCTGCGAGAGCACGTCGAAGTACTCGTAGGCCGAGGTGACCACCTCGCGGTAGCCCCACTTCCGGAAGACCTCGAAGAGGCGCTCCTCGACGGCGCGCTTGCGGGCGGCCTCGTCGGGCAGGTAGATCTTGGCGCCCTTGGGCAGCTGGGTCGGCTGCGCCTTCTGCTCGGGATTCATCGCGGCCCCGCCGGCACGCGGTCCAGGTGCACGAGGGTGTTCATCCGGTGCAGCGCCGTCCAGTCGTCGCGGAACTCGAGCTCCGAGATGCCGGTCGAGGAGAGCTGGAGTGACCACACGCGGTCGAGGCCAAGCCCCAGCGCCTCGAGGATGAGGACGCGGCTCGAGATGCCGTGGGCCTCCAGGCACACGGTCTGGCCCGCATAGGCGGCGCGCAGCTCGCCGAGCCCGCCGAGCACCCGCTCGCGGACTTGGGCGAGCGTCTCGGCCCCCGGCCACGACGCCAGGTGCGGGGTTTCGACCCAGGCCCGGTATTCGTCGGGGAAGCGGGCGCTGGCTTCGCTCACGGTCAGCCCCTCCCAGGGGCCGAAGCCCATCTCCCTGAAGGCGGGGTCGGTCTGGACCTCGAGCCCGTGGGGCGCGGCGATGGCCGCCGCCGTGTCGCGGGCGCGCCGGAGCGGGCTCGCCCAGACGGCCGCGAGCCGCGAGCCGGCCAGGCACCGGGCGGCCGCCTCGGCCTGGCCGAGGCCGGCCGCGGACAGAGGGGTATCGGTCCACCCCTGGTACCGGCGCTCCCGGTTCCAGTCGGTTTCGGCGTGCCGGAGGAGGAGAAGTCTCAGTGGCATGGCCAGAAGAAGATTCTACAACAGGAGGGGCCCAGGCCTCGCCCAGCGCGAAGGCCGGGCTGGCCGGGCCTCGGGGGCGGGCTAAGCGCGCTCGGCGAAGACCTTCTGGGCGGCGCGGACGCCGGCGCCGAAGTCCACCGGATAGCCGAGCTCGTGGAGGACCTGCTCGAGCGCGGCCAGGGCCGTGACCACGTCGAAGTCGCCCACATAGCCCATGTGGCCCAGGCGGAAGACCTTGCCCTTCATCTCCCCCTGCCCGCCGGCGATCGTGATGTTGTGCGAGGTCGAGTAGGTGGCGAGCACCTTCTCGCTGTCGATGCCCTTGGGCGCCACGACGGCGGTGAGCGCGGGGCTCGGGTTGGCCTTGGCGAAGAGCTCGAGCCCCAACCCTTCCACGCCCGAGCGGGTGGCCCGGGCCAGCCGCTCGTGGCGCTTGAAGACCTGCTGGAGGCCTTCCGCCTCGAGCATCTTCAGCACCTCGCGCAGCCCCAGCACGATGGACACGGCCGGCGTGAAGTGCGCCTCGTTGTTGGCGACGGCCTTCCGCTCGGCGGTGAGGTCGAAGTAGTACTTGGGCAGCCGCGAAGTCTTGACGTGGCCCCAGGCCTTCTCGCTCAGCGCGCAGAAGGACAGCCCCGGCGGCAGCATCAGGCCCTTCTGGGAGCCCGCCACCACCAGGTCCACCCCCCATTCGTCCATCCTGAAATCGGCGATCCCCAGGCTCGACACCGCGTCCACGATGAGGATGGCGCCGGTCGGCCGCGTGACCGCCGCGACGCCCTTGACGTCGTGAAGGACGGCCGTGGACGACTCGCTGTGCTGCATCAGCACGGCCTTGGCTTCGGGATGTGCCTTCAGAGCCCTGGCGAACTCGTCGGCCGGCACCGTCTGGCCGAAGGGCGCCGCCAGCGGCACCACCGTGATACCGTAAACCTTGCAGATCTCCGCCCAGCGCTCGCCGAACTTCCCCGCCCTCAGCAAGAGCGCGGTGTCGCCCGGCGAAAGCGTGTTGACCACGGCGGCTTCCATGGCGCCCGTCCCCGACGACGTGAACGGGATCACGTCCTGGCTGGTCTGGAACAGGCGCTTGAGCCCCGCCCGCACCTCGCTGAAGAGCGCGTCGTACTCGGGGGTGCGGTGATGGATCATGGGCTGCGCCATCGCCAGCAGGACATTGGGCGGCACGGGCGTGGGGCCCGGCGCCATCAGGTAGTACTTTTTCATACCTCGACTCTACCGGGGTCAGGTCTTGAAATCAAACATCCTCATTTTCCCCTCACCCTGCCCTCTCCTCGGAGGGGAGAGGGTTCATGAGATGCGGAGTGGGACGGGCGTGCTCGCGGGGCCCGAGACCGAGCGGCCCAGCGCGGTGACGAAGAGGGCGTCCTTGCCCGCGGCGTGAGGGGAGAAGAACTCGACCACGTCGCGGTCGAAGAAGGTCAACCCCGTGGCGCCGAACCGCTGCCCGTAGGCCCCCAGGTAGAGCCGGCCGCCGATGAGACCGGCCTCGAGGTTGGCCAGGCGGTAGCCGCGGTTGCCCCAGCGCCCGAGCACGCGCCCGAGGTCGGCGAGGAAAAAGACCGTGGCGCTCGATGTGCCGCCCAGGGCCTGCTCGAGGCAGAGAAAGGCCGAGTCGGCCCGGACATCGCCGCCCTTGAGGAGCTCGAGGGCATGGGGCCCGGGATGGTAGGCGTAGGCGCCCGGGGCGATGCCCTCCACGGCGTGGACATTTATATAGAGGTCTACGAGCCCCGCCGGGACGTCGGCCGGGAAGCCCCGGGTGGCGTAGGAGAGCGCCGTGGACAAATCCTCCCCGCTGATCGCCGCCCCCGAGAACTCCCGAGTCGAGCCCCGGTGCTGGATGGTCTCGCCCAAGGGCCGGCCTGAGGCACGCCGTGGCTCAGGGAGCGGCATGAGATTACCCGGCGGCGCGGGCCGAGCGGGGACCGGTCGCTCGCGCCAGTCCTCCACCTCGCTCTCGGACCCGAAGCAGGAGTCCTCATAGGCCTCGCGCAGCAGCGGGTAGTCCACCTCGCGCTCGGATAGGGGCACGACGGTGGCCGCGAGCGGAGAAACCACGGGCGGAACGGGGGCGGGCCGACCGGCGCCGCCTACCGGGACCAAAACGAGGGCAGCTTCCTTTCCCGAGTCGAGGCCCAGGAGCGCATTCATCTCGTCGTCCACGAATCCAGTGACGAGCCGGGCCGGGATTTCCAGAGCCGAGGCGCTGGCCAGGAGATTGGCCAGCATGGTCCCCGAGTCCCAGAAGAGATGGCGGTAGCCGCGCGCCTGGTACTTCCAGGTATTGCGCCAGTAGATGGCGGAGAGCACAAGCGTGGCGGGCGCGGCCGCGAGCGCCTCATCGGCCGCCGCCAGAGCGGCCGCGCCCCGGTAATCCCCCGCGCGCAGCCGCCGCAGCGCGAAGTCCCCCGGGCAGAAGTGATAGAGGCCCGGCTCGAGCCCGGCCACGTCGCCCGCGATTACGTAGACCTCGGTCTGGTAGAGCGCGCCCGTCGAGGGCGCCGCGCGGAAGTGCGCCGTGGCCCCGCCCCCGTAGCGCTTGGTCCGCGTGACGCCGGCCGTGAAGAAAAGGAGCGCGGCCAGCCCCTCGAGGTCGAACGGCCGCGCGGCCTCAGGCCGGGCCGCCAGCGCCGTCAGCGTGTCGGCGGCAAGCGCCGGGAACTCGCGCGGCAGCGGCAGGGCCGGCAGCTCGGGGTAGATCTTGAACGGGGCGGGCTTGATCTCCCAGTCGAGGATATGGCCGCTCGAGCGCACGGACTGGGGCGAATGGGCGGTGCGGTCGTGATAGGCGCGGGCGGCCGAGATCTCCGCGTTGCGGGAGTTCACGCCGTGAAGCGGTACGGGGGGCGAACGACTCCGCGCTCGGTGATAATCGCGGTGATCAGCTCGGCCGGTGTCACGTCGAAGGCCGGGTTGAAGACGGGCGAATCCGCGGGCGCCGTCTGCCGCCCGGCCACGCCGCGCACCTCCGCCGGGTCGCGCTCCTCGATGACGATGGACGCGCCGGTCGCGATGGCGGGGTCGATGGTCGATGTGGGCGCGGCCACGTAGAACGGAATGCCGTGGTGCCGCGCGAGCACGGCCAGCCCGTAGGTGCCGATCTTGTTGGCCGTGTCGCCGTTGGCGGCGATGCGGTCGGCGCCGGTCACGACCAGATCCACCTCGCCGCGCTTCATCACGAAGGCCGCCGCCACGTCGGAGATGAGCCGGTGCGGGATGCCCTCCTTCGCCATCTCCCAGGCCGTGAGCCGCGAGCCCTGCATGACGGGCCGGGTCTCGTCCACCCAGACCAGGCGGACCTTCCCCTGCTCGTGGGCGGCGCGGATGACGCCGCCCGCCGTGCCGTAGCCCCCGGTGGCCAGCGCCCCGGCATTGCAGTGGGTGAGGATGCGCCCGCCCTCGGGCACGAGCGCGGCGCCGTGGGCGCCCATGGCGCGGTTGGCGGCCACGTCCTCGTCGAGGATGGCCTGGGCCTCAGTCAACAGCCGCGCCCGGACCGCGGCGAGCGGCAGGAGGCGCTGCTCGACGGCCACCCGCCGCATGCGGTCGAGCGCCCAGAAGAGGTTCACCGCGGTGGGGCGGGTTGCCCCGAGCCCCTTGATGGCCTCCTCGAGGTCGGCGAGCAGGCCTGGGAAGTCCTTGGCCCGGCTCTGGCGGGCCGCCAGCACGACGCCGAAGGCCGCGGCCAGGCCGATGGCGGGGGCGCCGCGGACGACCAGAGTGCGGATGGCCTCGGCGACCGACTGCCAGGAGTCGTAGGGCTTCTCGACCTCCTGGACCGGCAAGAGGGTCTGGTCGATCAGCAGCAGGCGATCGCCATGCCAGCGGACGGGCGAGATCAACCGGGGATGCCTCCGAGCCGCGCGCGCAGGACGTCGAGGGAGAGCCGGCCGATGCGGAAGAGCTTGTCGCGGCTCGCGGCGCCCCTCACCAGCTCTACCGCCGACCGCGGTACGCCCAGCACCCGCGCCAGCAGATCGGTCACGGCGCGGTTGGCCTCACCCGCCTCGGGCGCCGCCGTGACGCGGACGCGGAGCGCCCCACCCTGCCATCCGACGACCTCGGTGCGGCGCGCGCGAGGCTGGACGCGGACGTGCAGCAGGCCGCCCTCAGGCCTTGCCGCCGCCGGCGTCCTTGGCATCGGGCTTGGCATCGGCCTTGAGGTCCTGCTCCAGCAGCCGCTGGTACATGTCCACGGTGGACCGCAGCGCTTCAGCGAGCTGGCGGCGGGTGCGCTTGAGCTGGGCGATCTCGCTCTGGATCGTGGCCTCCGAGGCGCGCGCCGCGTCGACGATCTTCTCGCTCTGCAGCTCCGCCTCGCGCACCAGCAGGGACGCCTCGCGGCGGGCGTTCTCCTTCATCTCCTCCACGACCCGCTGGGTGGTCACCAGAGTCTCCTGGAGCACTTTCTCCCGGTCCTCCATCCCGCGCGTGCGCTCCTCGAGGGCCTGCAGCTGTTCTTTGAGCAGCGAGTTCTCCTTGAGCAGGGTCTCGTAATCCGCAGCCAGGTCCTCCAGGAAGGTGTCCACCTCCTGGACGTCGAAGCCGCGGAACATGCGGACCGTGAACTGCTGCTGGCGAATGTCCATGGGCGTGATGCGCACGGCGGCCTCCTCAGTACAGCACGCGCAGCAGGTTCGGAAGGATCACCCACTCGGTGAACCAGATGGCGATCAGCGCCACGAGCGGGGAGAGATCCAGGCCCCCCGTCTTCCAGGGCGGCAGGAGCCGCCGGATGGGCCCGAGCACGGGCTCGGTCATCCGGCGCAGGAACATCACCACGGGGTTGCGCGGGTCCGGGCTCACCCACGAAATGAGGGCCGCGGCGATGATGATCCAGGAGTAGATGTCCAGCGCCCAGCGGATGAAGTAGAAGAGCTCGACCACGTTAGCCGCTCTTCCCGAGCTCGCGCGAGCGCAGGGTGGCGCGCTCGACGGCGTTGATGAAGGTCCGACGCACCCCGCCCTCTTCGAGGGCCGCGATGCCGGCGATGGTGGTGCCGCCCGGCGAGGAGACCATGTCCTTGAGCTGGCCGGGGTGCGTCCCGGTGTCGAGAATGAGCTTGGCCGAGCCCAGGACGGTCTGGGCGGCGAGCGTCATGGCCGTGGCGCGGTCCAGCCCCATCTTGACACCGCCGTCGGCGAGCGACTCGATGACGATCGCCACGTAGGCCGGCCCCGACCCCGACAGCCCCGTGACGGCGTCGAGCGCGTCCTCGTCGAGCACGACGACGCGCCCAACCGCGCCGAACAGCTCCTGCGCCGTCTCCATATCCCCCGCCTCGAGCCCCTCGGCGCGGGCGATGGCCGTCACGCCCTCGAGCACGAGGGCGGGCGTATTGGGCATCACGCGGATCAGCCGCGCCATCTTGCCGAGCTGGGCGCGGAGCGTGCGGGTCGCCAGGCCGGCCGCGATGGAGATGAGCAGCCGGCCGCCGTCCACCGAGGGCGCGATCTCCTTGAGCACCGAGGCCATGATCTGGGGCTTGACGGCCAGGATCACGACGTCGGACTCGGCGACCAGCGCGGGATTGCTCTTGGCCGCGCGGATGCCGTAGTGCTTGGTGATCTGCGCCAAGCGCTCCGGGCGCGCGTCGGTGGCCGCGATGGACGCCGCGGGAACGAGGCCGGCCTGGAGCAGCCCCTTGATCATGGCTTCGCCCATATTGCCGGCGCCGAGAAAGCCGACCTTCTTGCCCTTGATGCTCATTGTCTCAGCCCTCACCTCGCGACGCGCGCGGCTCGCTTGCGCTCGCCGAGTCTCCTGACTCGCTCGCCTCGCCTGCGGCTGCGGCTCGCACTGCCTTTGGCGCGCGGCCGTCGCTCAGCTCGAACGACGTCTCCTTCGGGGCGGGCCGCGGGCCGAAGACGGCCGTGCCCACCCGCACCATGGTCGCCCCTTCCTCGATGGCGACCTCGAAATCGGCGCTCATGCCCATGGACAGGTGCTCGAGCCCCACCGCGTCCCGCAACTCGCGCAGGCGCCTGAAGTGGGGCCGCGCGGCTTCCGCGGTCGGCGCCGCGGGCGGCAGCGCCATGAGCCCGCGCACCCGCAGGTGCTCGAGCCCCCCGATCTGGTCGAGCAGCGCCTTGAGCTCGGCCGGCGCCACCCCGCCCTTCTGGGGCTCGTCGCCCACGTTGACCTGGATCAGCACGTTGAGCGCGCGCCCGAGGGCGTGGGCCCGCCGGCTCAGCTCGTGCGCCAGCTCGGCGCGGTCCACCGAATGGATCCAGTCGAAGAGCCGCGCGGCGTCCTTGGCCTTGTTGCTCTGGAGCGAGCCGATGAGATGCCAGGGCACCGGGCGCCCCAGCGCCTCGATCTTCTCCCGCGCCTCCTGCACCCGGTTCTCCCCGAGCGCGGGCACGCCCGCGGCGACGGCCGCGCGGATCCGCTCCACCTCCACGGTCTTCGACACCGCGATCAGCAGCACGTCACCGTCGGAGCGCCCGGCCCGCTCGCAGGCCCGCGCAATGGCTTCCCGCACCCGCTCGAGATTCGCGCGGATATCCACCACGGTTGGGGGATTCTAGCACGCCGGGCCGGGGCCGTCAGGGATGGCTGCCACGGCCACCAGCCGCCCTTCCCCGCGGCCGCGCCGCCGGTAGGAGAAGAAGAGATCGGGCCGGCAGGCCGTGCAGAGCCGCGGATTGTCGATCCGGTCCTCACCGAGCCCCGCCGCGCGGAGCTGGTCCTCGTTGGCCCGCCAGAGATCGAGCATCCACTTCCCGGGCCCCGCCGCGCGCGCCCAGCCGGCCCAGCGGTCGGGGAAGGCGCGGGAGAGAGGCTCCACGACGGGCCGGTCCACCTCGTAGCAGCAGGGCCCGATGGACGGGCCGATGGCCGCCAGGAACGCGCCGGGCGTTCCCCCGGCCGCGGCCAGCGCGTCGACCGCGGCCCGCGCGACGGCCTTCACCGTGCCCCGCCAGCCAGAGTGCACGGCCGCCAGGCGGCGATTGACGGGATCGTAGAGAAGAATGGGCAGGCAGTCGGCCGTGAAGACGGCCAGCGGCAAGCCGGGCCGCTCGGTCACGAGGACGTCGGCCTGGCCGGCCGGTCCCCCGCCTTGCGCCCGCGCCACACGGGCGCCGTGCACCTGCTTGAGAAAAGCCACCGGGGCGCTCCCGAGGCCCCGTTCCCGGAGCACGGCCGCCGCCTCCGGTCCAAAAGGCGACGACGGGTCGGCGGAAGGACGGACGCCCGGGAAATGGCGGGTCGTGAACAGATGGCCGAGCCCGGCGCCGGTCAGGACCTGGGAGGTCAGATAGCGCGGCGGGTCGCCGCCCGAGCGCGGCTCAGAGACCACCGCCCGCCGCTCGCGCGTCACCGGTCAAAGGGCGCGCCGCCGGGAGCGAACTCGGCCGCCGTGGGGCCCGGCGCGGGACCAGCCGCGCCGCGAGGCGGCACCCAGATCCCCTTGAGGCCTCCGAGCTCCGCCAGCCGGTCTTCCCGAGGGCGGCCCTGGGAGCGCTCCAGCCG
>JBGPZD010000145.1:0-3975 GCA_041493605.1 Methylomirabilia bacterium | reverse complement strand
GCGGTGACCGGGGCCGACGTGATCACCTGCGCCACCACCTCCTCGCGGCCGGTCTTCTCGGGCCGGGACCTGGCCTCCGGCGTGCACGTGGACGGCGTCGGCACGTTCCGGCCCGCCACTCGTGAACTCGATACGCTGACCATCAAGAAATCCCGGGTGGTGGTGGATACTTATGAAGGGGCCTGGGAGGAAGCCGGGGACCTGCTGATCCCGATCAAGGCCGGCGCCATCACCCGGCGCCACGTCCGGGCGGAGCTGGCCGAGCTGGTGGCCGGCACCCGGCCCGGCCGGACCTCGCCCCAGGAGATCACCCTGTTCAAGTCGGTGGGGTTCGCGCCGGAAGACGCGGTGACCGCCCGGCTGGCCTATGACCGGGCGGTGGCGGAAGGGCTCGGCACCGAGGTGAGGCTATGACCCCAGCACTCTGCCTCTTCTCCGAGCGCTTCAAGGCGTTCTAGCCTACCCCGCGCGCCTCAGCCGGCGGCCCGCGCAGCATACGCTGTCGAAAAAATAGCCTCAGCCACTATATTGGAAGTGGGCGACTTCTCTTGCATTTACGACCATGACCACGGTGCTCCGGCAGGCAACCATTCAGCAAGGCATCCCATGAGTCCGACGGGCCAAGAGACGCAAAGGCTCGGGAGGTGGCTGCCGATTCTGACGGCGGTCCTGGCCTTCCTGGCCTTCCTTCCGGCGCTCGAGGCCCAGTTCGTCAACTGGGACGACGAGGCGAGCTTTCTCACGAATACCGCGTACCGCGGGCTCGGCTGGGCCGAGCTCCGGTGGATGTTCACCACCACGTTCCTCGGTCATTGGAGCCCGCTCACCTGGATGACCTGGAGCCTCAACTACGTCACGGGCGGCCTCGACCCGTGGGGCTATCACCTCGGCAACCTGCTCCTGCACTCGGCCAACGTGGCCCTAGTCTGGCTCGTCGCGCGCCGGCTGCTCGCGATCGGGTCGGGCGCAACGATCACGAGCTCGACGATCGCCGCCGGCGCGACCATCGCGGCGCTGGTCTGGGGCCTGCATCCGCTGCGCGCGGAGGCCGTCGCCTGGGCGAGCGCGCGGCGGGACGTGCTGTGCGGGCTCTTCTATCTCCTGGCAGGGCTCGCGTATCTGCGTGGCGTTGCTCAAGCAGCCGGGATCGAGCGCCGGTGGTGGGCTCTCTCCCTGGCTGCTTTCGCGGCAGCGCTCTCGTCGAAGACCATCGCGATGACGCTGCCGCTCACCCTGCTGCTGCTGGACGTGTACCCGCTTCGCCGGCGCGGGCTCGGCTGGTGGATCCTCGCGCGTGAGAAGCTGCCCTACGCGATGCTTGCTGCCGCGGCCGGCGTGGTGGCGTTCGTTGCGCGGCAGGAGGGCGGCAACATCACGGCCTTCGCGCAGTACGGGGTGGGCGCCCGCTTGACATTGGCCACGTACACCGTGTCGTTCTCTTGGTGGAAGTCTCTCTGGCCGGCCGGCCTTTCGCCGATGTACGAGCTGCCCCAACGCGTCGATCTCAGCCAGGCGCGGTTCCTCGGGGCGCTACTGGCCGTGGCCGCTCTCACCGCCACGCTCGTGCTGCTTCGGCGGCGGTGGCCCGCGGGGCTTGCCGCCTGGGCCCAGTCGGTCATCGTGCTGGTGCCGATCAGCGGTGTGGTCCACTCGGGCAACCAGCTCGCCGCCGACCGCTACAGCTACCTCTCGGGCTTGGGATTTGCAGTCCTGGCCGGCGCCGGGCTCGTCTGGGCGTTGCGGCATGCCGCCGGTCAGCCGGCGCGGCGCTGGGTGCATCCCCTCGCATGGGTGTCCGCCGCGCTGGTCGTGGTGGCGCTCGGAGTGACAGCACGAGAGCAGGCGGCGATCTGGAAGGACTCCGAGACGCTCTGGCGACGGGCCGTCGAGGTCGATCCGACCTGCTCCCTCTGCGAGAGCAATCTCGGCCGGGTGGTGGCGCGTCCGGGCCGCTTCGCGGACGCCGAGACGCACGTGCGACGTGCGATCGCGCTCCGCCCCGATCGCCCGGGCCCACACGAGAACATGGGTACGATCATGCTTGCGCAGGGCCGCTACCGTGAGGCGGAGGAGCACTTCCGGCGCGCCGCGACGCTCCATCCCGACCGCGCGGCGTCCCGGAACGCGCTGGGCGTGGCACTGGCCAGCCAGGGGCGCGACCGCGAGGCCGAGGTTGAGTTCCAGGAGGCGGCACGGCTGTCGCCCCGACTCGTGGATGCCCCCGCCAACCTGGGCGTCCTCTACGCGAGGCACGGCCGCTTCGAGGAGGCGATCGCCCCGCTCCGTCGCGCCCTTGCGCTCGACGGCCGACGGGCCGGGGTCAGGGCCGAGCTCGGCCGAGCGCTGAGGGGCCGCGCCATCGAGCTCGCGCGCGAGGGCCGGCTCGACGAGGCGGCGGGGCTCTGGCAGGAAGCGTCGCCCCTCGCGGGCGACGATCCCGATCTCCTTCGCGGTCTAGGCCAGGCACTCGTGGAACTGGGCAAGGGCGTCGAAGCCATTCCGATCCTCGAGCGGGCCGTCGCGCTGGCTCCCCAACGTGGAGCGGAGCGCTTCTGGCTGGCGCGCGCCTATCGGCTCGCCGGACGGATGCCCGAGGCCGACCGCGAGGCGGCCACGCTGCGCGAGCTGGCCCCCGCCTACGCGGCCGAGCTTGGCCGATGACCCGCCTGCCGCGGGCGCTACCGGTCCTCGTCGGCGTCCTCGCGTTTGTCGCGTTCCTGCCCGCCCTCGACGGAGGATTCGTGGACTGGGACGACGACCGGAACTTCCTGTGGAACACGGGATACCGCGGCCTCGGCCTGCGAGAGCTGCAGTGGATGTTCACCGCGACATGGATGGGTCACTACATCCCGCTCACGTGGCTAAGCCTCGGGCTGAACTACGCGCTCGGGGGCATGGAGCCGTGGGGCTATCATCTGGGCAATCTCCTTCTCCACGCCGCGAACACGGCGCTCCTCTTCTTCGTCGCGCGCCGACTCCTCGCGGTTGCCGCCATCTCGCCCGCCCCTCACGGGAACGCGCCGGGTGAGGGCAAAGCTGACCGGGCGCACCAGGAGGAAGGCGGCGTGGCCGTCGCCTGGGGCGCCGCCGCCGCGGCCCTTCTGTGGGCGCTCCACCCCCTTCGCGTGGAGTCGGTGGCGTGGGTCACGGAGCGGCGAGACGTACTGTGCGGCTTCTTCTATCTCCTGGCTGTGCTCGCCTACCTTCGGGGGGCGGCGCGGGAACGCACGCTCTCCGCCCGTTGGCTCGCGGCATCCCTCGTGGCCTTCGCGGCGGCGCTCGGCTCGAAGGCCATCGCGATGACACTGCCGGTGACCCTGCTCGTGCTCGACGTCTACCCGCTCCGCCGCCTTCGCCTCGGCTGGCCGGCCCTCGTCAGGGAGAAGATGGGGCACTTCGCGCTCGCCGCCATCGGCGCGGTGGTGGCGAGCTGGGCGGTCACCCGTGGTGCGGGCTGGACGAGCTACGACGCCTACGGGCTCGAGGCGCGGCTGGCCATGACCGGGTACAGCTTCTGGTTCTATCCATCGAAGCTCATCTGGCCGGAGAGGCTCTCTCCGCTCTACGAGCTTCCCGCTCGCATCCGTCTCCTCGACGCCGAGTTCCTCTGGCCGACCGTCGGCGTGGTCGCGGTCACCGCCATTCTGCTGCTCGGGCGCCGCCGGCTCCCGGGTGCCTTCGCCGGCTGGCTTCAGTCCATCATCGTGCTGGCGCCGGTGAGCGGCATCGCCCACGCCGGACACCAGCTCGCCCACGACCGCTACAGCTATCTCTCCGGTCTTGGGTTCGCCGTACTCGCGGGATCGGCGGTGACGTGGCTCGGCCGACAGCAGGCGCGCGGGCGAGTGAGTCGATGGGTGCTCGCGACGACGGGCATGGCAGTGGTGCTCGCCCTGGCCGGACTCGGCGCGGGTAGCTGGGTCCAGAGCCGAACCTGGCACGACTCCGAGAGCCTCTGGCGCTCGGCCGTGACGG
>JBGPZD010000150.1:0-3760 GCA_041493605.1 Methylomirabilia bacterium | reverse complement strand
GAGGGCAAGGTGCGGACGCTCGACGGCGTGGAGATCGACATCTCCATCCAGACCATCTGCTGCCACGGCGACACGCCGGGCGCGGAGAAGATCGTCCGCGCGGTGCGCGAGGCGCTCGAGAAGGCCGGCTGCCAGGTCAAGCCGCTGCGCGACTGGCTGCCCAAGGCGTGATCGGAGTCGTACGGAGGCCAAGACGGCTTCTCGCTCTGGCGCTGGCCGCGCTCCTGTCCGGCTGCTCGGTGGCGCCCCTGCCTACGACGCAGGCGCTCCGGGAGCAGAGCCCGCGCGACCAGAAATGGGACGCCGAGGAGTGCCGCGAGGACGCCGAGGACGCCTCCGGTTACGGCTCTACCAGCTCCCCCGGCGCGAACGTGCTGGCCAATCTTTTCTTTTGGAGCGCCGCGGGAGCGGCCGTGGGCGGAACCATCACCGGCATCCCGCGGACGATCCACGGCCCGGCCACCGAAGGTCTGATCGCGGGCGCCGGCGCCGGGGCCATCGCCGGCGGCGGCTACGCCTGGTCAACCCGGCAGGGGAAATTCGAGGCGGCCTTCGTCCAGTGCATGGAGGCCCGCAGCTACATGCTCGTGCGCAAGGCCCCACCGGCCCCGCCGGCGGCGCCGGATGCGGCGCCTCATCCCTGATAGGATAGGTCCATCGCACCGGGGGGCGCCGGCGGGTACCGAGGGCTTCGCGGCCGAGGCGTTCTGGCACATAATGGCTTGAGGCTCACGGCGTCAACTACGAAGGAGGGCTTACGCATGACACGCAATTGGCACCGGGTGTTCGCCTGGATCGTCATCGTCGCCTTCGGGGCGGCCGTCTCGGGGTGCGCCTCCGGCGGCAACCCCCAGCCGAACGTCTACGCCTATCCGGCCAAGGGCCAGACGGCGGAGCAGCAGTCGCGCGACTCAGGTGAGTGCCAGACCTGGGCCAAGCAGCAGACGGGCTTCGACCCGGGGACCGACATCGCCAAGGGCGCCGGAGTCGGCCTGGTGATCGGCGCCTTGGCCGGCGCCGCGGGAGGCGCGGCCATCGGGGCGGCCACCGGCCGTGCCGGCACGGGCGCGGCCATCGGCGCCGCGGCGGGCGGCATCGGTGGCGCGGCCATCGGCGGTACCCACAACTACTCCAAGTCGAAGGAAGGCTACGACCAGGCCTACGGCGCCTGCATGAGCGGGCGCGGCTACACGATGCGGTAGATGGCGCTCTGCGACGAGGTTCTGCGCGGCGCGATCGATCTTCATCAACACGCCGCGCCGAGCCTCTTCGATCGCATCACGGACGACATCGGGCTCGCCAGCGAGGCGCGCCAGCGCGGTATGCGCGGCGTGCTGATCAAGGCCCACGAGCAGGACACCACGGGGCGCGCCGCGTTGGCGCGGCGCCAGGTCCCCGGCGTCGAGGTCTTCGGCGGCCTGGTCCTCAACTGGATCGCCGGCGGCCTCAACCCCCACGCGGTGGACGCCTCCATCAAGATGGGCGGCAAGATGGTCTGGATGCCCACGCTCTCCGCCCAACACCACATCGGCTTCTTCGGCGGCAGCCACTTCGGGCGCAGCATGAAGATGAAGGAAGCGCCCAAGGTTCAGGCGCCCGGCATTTCCGTGCTCGACGCGGCGGGCGGGCTGCGCGGCGAGGTCAACGAGATCCTGGGGCTCATCGCCGGGGCCGACATCTGCCTGTCCACCGGCCACCTCTCCCCGAAGGAGATCCGCGTGCTCGTCCCCGCGGCGCGGCGCGCCGGCGTCAAGAAGATCCTGATCACGCATCCCGACCTCGGGCTGTCCGGCATCACGCAGGAGGACCAGACGGCGCTGGCCGCGGAGGGCGCCGTTCTCGAGAAGGACCTGATCGCCATGATGCCCGCCTGGCAGAGCGTCAACCTCGAGGGCATGGCCAAATCCATCCGCGACCTGGGGCCCGAGCACTGCGTGCTCGGCACGGATTTCGGCCAACTCCACCACCCGATGCCCGCCGAGGGCCTGCGCATGTTCGTTCAGATGCTGCTCGAGCGCGGCTTCTCTCCCGACGAACTGCGCACCATGGTCGCCAGCAACCCCGCCCGCCTGCTCGGCCTCGACTAAGCTCCACGCTCCACTTTTCCCCGTTGCGGTCCCCCGCCGCTTCCTTTAAGATGTGGGCGCTCGAGCCGATCCCATGACGGACACCGCCACAACCGGCCCGCTCAAGCGCACCCCGCTGCGCGACGTCCACGTCAAGGCGGGCGCCAAGATGGTCCCCTTCGGCGGCTGGGACATGCCGGTGCAGTACACGGGCATCATCGACGAGCACCGGACCGTGCGGCGGGCCGTGGGCCTCTTCGACATCAGCCACATGGGTGAGTTCGAGGTCCAGGGCAAGGACGCGCTGGCCATCGCCCAGCGCCTGACCACCAACGACGCGGCGGCGCTCCAAGTCGGCCAGGTTCAGTATTCCTCGCTCTGCTACCCCGAAGGCGGCATCGTGGACGACCTCACGCTCTACCGCCTGGGCGACGACCACTTCATGCTCACGGTCAACGCCTCCAATATCGACAAGGACTGGCGCTGGGTGACCGAGCACGGCCGGGGCGATGCCCGTTGGAAGAACGTGAGCGAGGAGACCGCGCTGCTGGCGGTGCAGGGACCCAAGGCCGAGGCCCTGGTCCAGCGGCTGGCCGACGCCGACATCACGCGCGTCCTCTACTACCACTTCATCCGGGGCAAGGTGGCAGGAGTGCCGGCCATCATTTCGCGCACGGGCTACACAGGCGAAGACGGCTTCGAGCTCTACATCCCGGCGGCCAAGGCCGGGGGCCTCTGGTACGCGCTGATGGACGCCGGCAAGGCCGACGGCATCCGGCCCATTGGTCTCGGCGCCCGCGACACGCTCAGGCTCGAGATGAAGTTCGCGCTCTACGGCAACGACATCGACCAGACGACCAACCCGCTCGAGGCGGGGCTCGGCTGGGTCGTCAAGCCGGCCAAGGGCGACTTCATCGGTCGAGCCGCCATCGAAGCGCTCCGCGCCGCGGGCGTCAAGCGGAAGCTGGTCGGCTTCGAGATGGCCGAGCGCGCCGTGCCGCGCCACGGCTACCGGCTGTTGAAGAACGGCGCCGAGGCGGGAGTGGTCACCTCGGGCTCCTTCGGCCCCGCCGTCGAGAAGTCCATCGGCATGGGTTATGTGAGGGTGGACCTCGCCGCGGTCGGGAGCGAGTTCGACGTCGAGATCCGCGGCCAGGCCCATCCCACCCGGGTGGTCAAGACCCCCTTCTATCCATCCAAAGCCAAGAAGGCCTAGGAGACCGTCACGATGTCCAAGGTTCCGGCGGAGCTCAAGTACACGAAGGAGCACGAGTGGGCGAAGGTGGAAGGCGACCGGGCGCGGATCGGCATCACCGCCTTCGCCCAGGAACAGCTCGGCGACGTGGTGTTCGTCGAGCTTCCCAAGGTCGGCGCCAAGGTCTCGGCCATGAAGACCTTCGGCGTGGTCGAGTCGGTCAAGGCCGTCTCGGACCTCTTCGCTCCCGTATCCGGTGAAGTGATGGAAGTCAATGCGGACTTGGCCAAGAAGCCCGAGACGGTGAACAGCGATCCCTACGGCCAGGGCTGGATGCTCGTGGTCAAGATGTCGAGCCCGAAGGACTTGGACGCGCTGATGAGCGCGGCGGACTACGAGACGCTCATCGCGGGCGCGGGGCACTGAGGGGGGACCGATGCGCTACATCTCGAACACGCCCGCCCAACAGAAGGAGATGCTGGGGCTCATCGGCGTCACG
>JBGPZD010000051.1:0-16438 GCA_041493605.1 Methylomirabilia bacterium | reverse complement strand
GTCGACATCGCCGTGCTCGAGGTGGGGCTGGGTGGGCGGCTCGACGCCACGACGGTGGGCGAGCCCCGCGTCGAGATCCTCGGACGCATCGACTACGACCACCAGGCCTACCTCGGCCGCACGCTTGCCGAGATCGCCGCGGAGAAGGCCGCCATCATCCGCAGCGGCGTGGCGCTCGCGGCGCGCCAGGAGCCGGAGGTGGAAGCCGTCCTCGTGCGGCGGGCCGCGGAGGCGGCCGTGCCGCTGCTGCTCGAGGGCCGGGACCTCCACGTCGCCGTCCGCGGCTTCACGCTCGAGGGCCAGCGGCTCGACCTGGCCGGACCCGGCTGGCGGCTCGAGGACGTGCCCTGCCGGCTGCTCGGCGTCTTCCAGCCCGGCAACGCGCTGCTGGCCGCGGCGGCCGCGCGCCATCTGGGCGTGGGCGAGGCGGCGATCCGCGCGGGCCTCGCCGCCGTCGAGTGGCCCGGCCGCTTCCAGGTCCTGGGCCGCGATCCCGTGCTGGTCCTCGACGGCGCCCATAATCCCGGCGGCGCGCGCGCCCTGGCGGCGTCGCTGCGCGAGTACTTTCCCGGCCAGGCGGTCAGCTTCGTGGTGGGCGTCTCGGCCGACAAGGACGCGGCGGGGATTTTCCAGGCGCTGCTGCCGCTGGCCTCCCGCCTCGTCCTCACCGCCGCGGACCACCCTCGGGCCGCTTCGCCCGGTGCGCTCCGGGCGCTGCTGCCCCCAGCCGATCCGCGTATCCAGACCGCGGGCACGCCTATGGAAGCCCTACGGCTGGCGCTCGCCGAGCCCCGCACCCCTATAGTTTGTGTCGCGGGCTCGCTGTTCCTGATTGGGCAGGTGCTGGCTCAAGCCCCTGAAAAACAAGATATTCTTTGCGGCGTTCGGACCCGCTGATAGCATGGATGTCCATGCCCGAAAACCCCTGTCTGGCCGGCAGTATGCCCGGAGTTAGCGCGGCCCGGGGCCTGGTCGGGCTCCTGCTGGCTGCCGCCCTGCTCCTCGCCCCGGGCCCGCCCGCCTGGGCCCAGGCGGCGCCCCCCAAGACCCCCTTGACCGTCCGCGACGGCGGCGGGGAGACGAGCATCCTCGCCGATCAGATCCAGCAGGTGGGCGGCGCCACCAACCTCACGATCGCGGTGGGCAACGTGGAGATCACCCGCGGGAACACCCGGCTGCTGGCCGATCGTGTGGAGCTGAACCGGGACACGGGCGAGGCCGTGGCCCAGGGCAAGGCGGTCTTCTTCGACGGCCAGGACCGCTTGGTCGGGGACCGGATCGACTACAACCTCAAGACCGGCACGGGCGTGGTGCACAACGCCTCGGCCTTCTCCGCCCCGTACTACCGCCTCTCGGGGGAGCAGATGGAGCGGGTGGGCGAGGGCGTCTACAGCATCCGCCGGGGGGTGTTCACCACGTGCGAGGGCGACGACCCCGCGTGGTCCTTCCGCCTCGGCTCGGGGACGGTAGAGCTCGACGACATCGTCTACGGCACCGATGCCTCGTTCTGGGTGGGGAAGGCGCCGCTGGTGCCCTGGGTGCCCTTCTTTGCCGCCGCGCTCCGGCGCGAGCGCCAGTCGGGATTTCTGTTTCCGGAGGTGGGCCAGTCGAGCCGCAAGGGGTACTTCTTGAAGGTCCCGTACTTCTGGGCGATCAGCGACAGCCAGGACATGACGCTGTCGCTGGACACCTACACCAAGAAGGGGGTTGGGCTCGAGGCCGAGTACCGGTACATTCTCTCGCGGGACGCCGTCGGCCAGCTCAGCGGCTTCGGGATCAACGAGTCCTTCCGGGACACCCGGTCGGGCAGGGGGCTGCCCGAGAACCGCGGCTTCGTCGGCTTGAAGCACGCCTGGCAGATCGACCCGAGCCTGTCGTTCAAGGTCGACGGCAATGTCACGACCGACGACCAGGCCTACCACGACTACTCCATCCGCCTGGCCGACCGCCAGCGCCAGTACGCCGAGACCAACGTCTTCCTGACCAAGCGGTGGGACGCGTGGAACCTGGTGGGCAACGTGAGGTGGTACCAGGATCTGACCACGGCCCAGCCGGTCGAGCTGCAGCGCGTGCCCGACATCCGGCTGTTCGGCCTGCGCCAGGCGGTGCCCGGGGTGCCGGGGCTCCTCTACGCGGCCAGCGCCTCCTACACCCAATTCCTCCGCTACCTCGGGCCCGAGGGGCCGCGACTGGACCTGCACCCGCGGCTCTTCCTGCCCGTGCCCGTGGCCGGGCTGTTCACCGTCACGCCCTTCGCCGGCCCGCGCGTCACCTACTACAACCAGCGCGTGGTGGGCGAGCACGTGAGCATGGGCGGGCTGACCATCCAGGACTCGGTCCGCGACGACCGGGTGCGGCTGCAGGGCGAAGCCGGCGTCGAGATCCAGAGCCGCATCTCGCGGGTGTTCGCCCTCGACGGCGGCGGCGGCATCGCCGCGCTCCAGCACGTCATCGAGCCCCGCGCCACCTTCATCGAGATCCGCGGCGTGAACCAGAAGGACATGCCCACCTACGACCAGGGCGCGACCACCGCCGTGGGCATCGACCCTGGTTACGAGCAGCGCGTCGGCATCGACCGGATCGGCAAGGCCAACGAAGTCACGTACTCGATCACCAACCGGCTGAATGCCAAGACGGTCTCGGCTCCGGACGCTCAGGCCACGCGCTGGGAGATGGCGCGGTTCGTGCTCAGCCAGACGTATAATTTCAACCCGGTGAACCAGCCCGTCGGCGACCTCTACGGCGACCTGACCTTCCAGCCCACCGAGCGGCTGCGGCTGCACAGCGACGCGCGCTACAACGTCTACAACCTGGGGCTCCGGGACGCCAACGCGGACATCACCGCCGTCTTCCGGGACTTCTCCTTCGGGATCGGCCCGCGCTTCAACGAGCAATCGGGGTTGCGCTACCTGCACGCCGAGGCCACGGCCAAGCTGACGCGCAACCTCGACCTGCGCGCCGCCACCTCCTGGGACGTGCGGAGTGGCGTCAACATCGAGAGCCGGGCCGGCATCGACTGGCGCTTCGATTGCTGGGCCATCATGGCCGAATACATCCGCCGCAACAACGACGAGAGCGAGTTCCGCTTCTCCGTGAACTTGCTCGGACTCGGCCAGCTCGGGTCCACGGCCAGGGCGGGCTTCTGATGATCCCCCAGATCGACCTCACGCGTCAGCACGCGGCGCTGCGCGCCGAGCTGCTGGAAGCGGCGGGGCGGGTGCTGACCTCCTGCCGCTTCATCCTCGGGCCGGAGGTCCAGGCGCTCGAGGGCGAGCTGGCCGCTCTCTGCGGCGCGCGCCACGGCATCGGCGTCAACTCGGGCACCGACGCGCTGCTGCTGGCCCTCAAGGCGGTCGGGGTGCGGCCCGGCGACGAAGTCATCACCCCGGCCTTCTCGTTCGTGGCCTCGGCCAGCACCATCGTGCTGGCGGGCGCCGTGCCGGTCTTCGTGGACATCGATCCCCGGACCTACAACCTGGACCCCGGGCGGCTCGAGGCGGCCATCACCCCGCGCACGCGCGCCGTCGTGCCCGTGCACCTCTACGGGCAGCCGGCCGCCATGGACGCCATCATGGCCGTGGCCCGGGCCCGCGGCCTGGCCGTCGTGGCCGACGCGGCGCAGGCCGTGGGCGCCCGCTACGCCGGCCAGGGGGTCGGGGCCTGGGGCGACGCCGCGTGCCTGTCCTTCTACCCGACCAAGAATCTGGGCGCCTGCGGCGACGGCGGCATGGTGCTCACGACCCGCGACGACGTGGCCGAGCGGGTGCGCCTGCTCCGGGATCACGGCGCGCCCCGAAAATACACCCATGTCGAGCTGGGCTACTCGAGCCGGCTCGACGAGCTGCAGGCGGCGTTCCTCCGCGTCAAGCTGAAGCGGCTCCCGCACTGGAACGAGACGCGGCGCCGGATCGCCCAACGCTACGCCGAGCTGCTCGCCGGCCTGCCGCTGGCATTGCCGGTCGAGCGGCCGCCCGCCTGGCACATCTACCACCAGTTCACCCTGCGCACCGCCAAGCGCGACGCGCTGGCCGCGGCCCTGGGCGAGCTGGGCGTGGGCACGTCCATCCACTACCCGAGCACCATCCCGGCTCAGCCGGTCTTCTCGAATGCGCTCGCCTCGTCTTCGGCTCGCCCTGCCGCCTCCACGATCGACGCGTCAAGCGGCTGCCCGTGCGCGGAGCAGGCCGCGGCCGAGGTGCTCTGCCTGCCCTGCTTCCCCGAGCTCACCGACGACGAGATCACCCGCGTGGCGGCGGCGGTCAAGACCGCGGTCGCGCGCGTGTGCTGAGCGGCGCGCGATGAACGGGACGGCCGCCGAGCTCAAGCAGCGGCTCGAGAGCCGCTCGGCCACGGTCGGGATCATCGGGCTGGGCTATGTCGGCCTGCCCCTGGCGGTCGCCTTCGCGAAGGCGGGGTTCTCCGTGATCGGGGTGGACGCCGATCCGGGCCGGGTCGAGCGGATCGGCGCCGGGGTGAGCCCGGTCGAGGACGTGCCGAGCGCCGACCTGGCCGCCCTCGTCCAGGGCAAGCGGCTCGTGGTCAAGTCCTCCGTGGACCCGCTGGGCGAAGCCGACGCCATCGTGATCTGCGTGCCGACGCCGCTGGGCAAGTCCAAGGAGCCCGACATCTCCCACATCGTCGCCGCGGCGGACGCCGTGGCCCGCGTCCTGCGCCCCGGCCAGCTGGTCGTGCTCGAGTCCACGACCTACCCCGGCACGACGGAGGAGGTGCTGTTGCCGCGCTTCGGAGGCGCGGGCATGGCGGTGGGCGAGCAGTTCTTCCTGGCGTTCTCGCCGGAGCGCATCGACCCGGGCAACCGCACGTACGGCCTCGCGCGCATCCCAAAAATCGTGGGCGGCGTCACCGAGGCCTGCCGCGAGCTGGCCCAGGCGCTCTACGGGCAGATCATCGAGCGCGTGGTGCCCGTGTCCTCGCCCCAGGTGGCGGAGATGGTCAAGCTCTTCGAGAACATCTTCCGCAGCGTCAACATCGCGTTGGTCAACGAGCTGGCCATCATGTGCCGGCGCCTCGGGATGAGCGTCTGGGAAGTCATCGAGGCGGCGTCGACCAAGCCCTTCGGCTTCATGCCCTTTTATCCCGGCCCCGGCATCGGGGGCCACTGCCTGCCCAGCGACCCCTACTATCTGTCCTGGAAGACGCGGCTGGCGGGCTACGAAGCGAAGTTCATCGCCTTCGCCGACGAGATCAACGGCGGCATGCCCGCCTACGTCGTCCAGCTGGCCGCGGAGGCGCTGAACGAGCGGGCCAAGCCCGTGAAGGGCTCGCGCGTCCTGGTGCTCGGCGTGGCCTACAAGGCGGGTGTGGGCGACGTGCGCGACTCGCCTGCGCTCGAGATCATCGACGCGCTCCTGGCCCGGGGCGCCCGGGTGGAGTACGCGGACCCGCACGTCCCCCAGGTGCAGGTGGGCAGCCACCGGCTCGCGGCCCTGTCTTGGGCGCGCGCCGAGCTGGCCGCCTATGACCTCGTCCTCGTGCTCACGGCCCACCCCGAGTTCGACGCCCGCCGCCTGGTGAGCGAGGCCCGTCTGGTGCTCGACACGCGCAACGTCACTGGCCACCTGGGCGCCCATCCGCACGTCATCCGGTTGTAGCCGGGCGGGCCCGCCGTGAACGCGCTCAGCGCCGTCGTCGTTTCGTTGCGCCTGCGCCAGTGGGTCAAGAACCTGTTCGTCTTCGCCGGCCTCATCTTCTCGCAGAACCTGTTCACCCCGCTCTTCTGGCCGGCGCTCGGCGCCTTCGCCATCTTCTGCGGGCTGTCGGGCGCCGTCTACCTCGTCAACGACGTCGCCGACGCGGAGAAGGACCGGCTGCATCCGGTGAAGCGGCGCCGCCCCGTCGCCTCGGGCGCGCTGTCGGTGGCGGCGGCGGCCGCGCTCGGCGGGGCGCTGCTGGTGATCAGCCTGGTCGCCGCCTTCGCGCTCTCGGGGAGGTTCGGGCTGGTGGCCCTCGCCTACGCAGTTCTCCTGACGGCCTATTCGATCTGGCTCAAGCACGTAGTGATCCTGGACGTGCTCACGGTGGCCGTGGGCTTCGTGCTGCGCGCCGTGGGCGGCGCGGCGGCCATCGACGTGGAGATCTCGGGCTGGCTCATCATCTGCACCATCCTCATCGCGCTCTTTCTGGCTCTCGGCAAGCGGCGTCACGAATACCGCGCACTCAAGGGGGGCGCGGCGGCCCACCGGCCCATCCTGGCCGAGTACAGCGAGAGCTTTCTCGACCAGATGGTGGCCGTGGTCACGGCCTCCACGGTGACCGCCTACGCGCTCTACACGATGTCGCCGGAGACCGTGGCCAAGTTCCACACCCGGCTGCTGCCGCTCACCCTGCCGTTCGTCCTCTACGGGATCTTCCGTTATCTCTACCTGCTCTACCGCCGCGAGCAGGGCGGCAACCCGTCCGACCTCATGCTGAACGACCGGGCGCTCCTGGTGAACACCGTGCTGTGGATGCTGGCCGTGCTCGCCATCGTGTACGGCCCGTCCTGGGGAGCGGGGTGGGCCCGCTGACCGGAGGCGAGCAGCCCGCCGCCCTCACGCAGCTCGAGTCCGTCGCGGGCTGGGGCCGCCACCCGGTGCGGCCGGGACGTGTGGGCCGCCCCGAGCGCCTGGCGCTGCCCGAGGGCGCCGCGCCCGTGCTCCTCCGCGGGCTCGGCCGCGCCTACGGCGACGCCGCCGTGCCGGCCGCGGCCGGCGGACTGGTGCTCGAGACCACGCGCGCCGACCGCATCCTGGACTTCGATCCCGAGACGGGGCGGCTGACCTGCGAGGCCGGGCTCAGCCTCGGCGAGATCCTGCGCCTCTTCGCGCCGCGGGGCTGGTTTCCGCCGGTGACGCCGGGCACCAAGTTCGTCACGATGGGCGCCTGCGTGGCCTGCGACATCCACGGCAAGAACCACCACCGCGACGGCTCCTTCGGGAACTTCGTCGAGCGCCTCACGCTGATCGCGGCCGACGGCAGCGAGGTGGTCTGCGGCCCCTCCCGGGAGCGCGAGCTGTTCCTCGCCACCGTGGGCGGCATGGGCCTCACCGGCCTCATCGTCGAGGTGACGCTCAGGCTCACCCGGATCGAGAGCCCCTGGATCGTCCTCGAGACCGAAGGCGTGAGCGGGCTCGAGGCGATGTTGGAGGGACTCGGGGGGAGCGCCGCCGGCTGGCCCTACACCGTCGGCTGGATCGACTGCCTGGCGCGCGGCCGCGCTCTCGGACGCGGCGTGCTCATGCGCGGACGGCACGCCTCGCGCGCCGAGGCCGGCGGGCGGAGGCCGCGCGCGCGGCTCCGGCTGAGCGTGCCCCTGGACGCTCCCGGCTGGCTGCTCAGCCCGTGGCTCGTGCGCGCCTTCAACGGCGCCTATTACTGGCGGCACGGCCGCGCCACGCGGCGCCGGCTGGTTTCCTACGACGCCTTCTTCTACCCGCTCGACGCGATCGGGAGCTGGAACCGCCTCTACGGACGGCGCGGCTTCCTCCAGTACCAGTGCGTGCTGCCGCGCCCGGCGGGGCCGCGCCCAGTGGCCGCCGTGCTCGAGCGGCTGGCGGCCGCGGGCGCGGCCTCCTTCCTCGCCGTCATCAAGGACTGCGGGCCGGGCTCGGAGGCCTACCTCTCCTTCCCCGTGGAGGGCACGACGCTGGCGCTCGACCTGCCCTACCGGGGCCCGGAGACCGACGCCCTGGTCCATGAGCTCAACGCGATCGTGATCGCCGCGGGCGGGCGCGTCTATCTGGCCAAGGACGCGGTGACGCGCGCCGAGGACTTCGCCCGCATGATGCCGCGCCTCGCGGAATGGAAGGCCGTGCGGGAACGCTGGGACCCTGAGCGGCGCTTTCGCTCGGCGCAGTCGGTGCGCTTGTTCGGGGACCCCGCATGAAGGTCGCGTTCGTCGGGGCCACGCGCGGGATGGGACGGGCGCTGGCGCGCCGATTGGCCGAGCGCGGGGAGGCGCTCTGCCTGCTCGGGCGCGATCCCGCCGAGCTCAGGGCCTCGGCTCGCGACCTCGAGGCGCGCGGCGCCCCGCCGCCGGTCGCGACGGCGACGCTTGACCTCGGGCTGCCGGCGGGCTTCGCCGACGCCCTCGACGCCGCGGACCGCGCCCTGGGGGGCGTCGACACTCTGGTCGTGACGGGCGCCCTGGCCGTGCCCCAGGAGGAGATGGCCGCGGATCCCGTCAAGCTCGAGCGCCTGCTGCACGTGAACTTCACCGGGACCGTCGTGCTCTGCCAGATGGCGGCCGAGCGCCTGGCCGCGCGCGGGGGCGGGACCATCTGCGCGTTCAGCTCGGTGGCCGGAGACCGCGCCCGGCGGAAGAACTACCTCTACGGCGCCTCCAAGGCCGGGCTCACGGCGTTCCTCGAGGGGCTGGGCTACGCGTATGGCGAGCGCGGCGTGCGGGTCGTCTGCGTCACGCCCGGCTTCGTGAAGACGGCGATGACGGCCGGCATGCCCGTGCCGCCGTTTGCCGGTGAACCGGACGCCGTCGCCGTGAGGGTGCTGAGAGCGATCGACCGCGGCCGTCCGCTGGTCTACGCCCCGGGCGCCTGGCGGTGGATCATGCTGCTGATCCGCGCTCTGCCGCGCGCGGTCATGCGGCGCGTGCGGTTCTGAGTCTGCGCGGACCGGCGGGTCCTGTCGCGGCGGGCAGCCCCTGGCTCGCTCGCTCCACCCATCCCCCAGTGGGGCCCTTACGCTCGCGCGCCAGGGGCGCCCCGCCCGCCCCGCCTCCCGCCGGTCCGCGCAGAGCCCGTCAACGTTTCTCCAAGACGGTGTAGGGGCCGAACTGGGCCGCGGGGCGGAAGGCCTCACGCACGAAGGCGTCGAAGACGGCCGCCCCGCTCCCCTCGCCGGTGCTCTCGGGCTTCATCGGGTTGTCGAACCCCGCGTACAGCACGATGTAGCGCAGCTCGGGCCGCCTGAGCCGCGCGATCATCTCTTCCTGGGTCGCCGCCGGGGTGGCGGCCCCCGCCAGCAGCTCGTGGTTCCGCGTCGCCGGCGGGCGGTCGGCGAGGAAGTAGAAGCTCGTGTCGTTCTGCGGGATCGGGTGACGCCGGGCGACGCCCACGAAGATCGGCTCGCCGGGCTTGGTGTGGCGCCGGACGAAATCCGCGGCCTCCCGCTGGGTCGAATCGAGCGCGATGCAACCCGCCCGCCCGAGCGGCGCCGCGCAGACAGGCGGTCCCGCCCGGAGCACGCCGCCCAGCCAGCGCGACAATGGCACGCCCACCCAGAGGTAGACGAAGACGGGGAGGGCGACGCAGGCCGCGATGGCCGTCGCGCGTGACGTGGCGAGCGCCCGCCACAGCCAGTAGGCGGCGAGCACGACCGCCGGCACGAACGTCGCCACGGCGTGGATCGGATCGAAACGGTAGAAGGCATAGCCGAAGAGCGCGAGCCCCATGGTGGTGAGAAAGACCCGGGCCCACGTCTCTCGCCGCGCCGCCGCGGCCCGGCCCGCCCGCCGGAATGACCAGAGAACAGACGCAGCCGTCCAGGCATAGGCAAGCAGCGGCACATAGAAGTCGGTCCACGACCCCCATACCCGCTCCACCTGCCCCCAGCGCCAGCCGGGCACCGAGAACAGCACGCCGAAGTCCGGGATGGGGCCGGGGAAGGGGACCGTGAGCTGGCCGATCACCACGCTGCGCGGGTAGACGACCAGCTCTTGCCAGAGGCCCGCCGGCCCCACGCGCCAGAGGAAGAAGAGGACCGCGGGAGCAATGGCCGCCGCCAGCGCGACGGCGTAGAGAATGAAACCGCCCGCCGGCGGGCCCGCGGCCGCTTCCCGCCGCGCGCGCGGGCCGAGCCAGCGCCACGCGGCCAGGATTCCCACCTCGATCACTACGGCAAAGCCGCCCATGTCCTGGCGGAAGATCACCGCCACGCCGGCCAGCAGACCCGCCGCCGCGGCCCAGGCGCGGCGGCCGCCCGGGACCGAGGCGAGCAGGCAGGCGCCGCTCGCGAGCGCGAAGAGCAGCCCGGGGAGCATGGGGAAGCCGTGGAAGCCGGCGGCGCCGAGCCTCAGCATGATCAGGAGCGCCGCGGCCGCCGCCGGCGTCGGCGGCATCAGCGTGCGCGCGAGGGCGAAGCCGGCGGCGACCAACCCGGTCCGCACCGCGGCGTCCCACATCCGCTCCACGAAGAGCGAGTGGCCGAAGGTCTGGAAGAGCGCCGCCACGACGTAGAACTGGGCGGGCGTGTAGTGCAGCTGGAAGTCGCGGTAGGGCAGGTCCCCGCGCAGGATCCGGTCGGCCGCGTAGACGACGAAGCCCTCGTCGTAGATGTTGAGTGGGGAGTTGGAGATCAGAAAGAAGAATAAGAAGACCAGCAGCAGCGCCGCCGCGCACCGGCCGCGGGACATCAGGGGGCCGCGGGCCCCGCGCCCCCGCGGAGCCAGCGCTTGACACCACGGACCACGAGCAGGACCACGAACAGATCCATGAGCCCGGCGCCGACGCCGAAGGCCGCGCGGCCGCTCCACTCGCTCGCCGGCCCGCTCACGGCGATGAAGGGCAGGGCAAAGCCCCCGCCGAAGGCCCGCTGGCCCGGACCGAACGCGATCCAGTTGAAGATGACCACGAGCACCAGCCCGGCCGCGCCGCCGAGGTAGGGGTTCGCCGCGATGCTGCCCGGCGTGGCGCCGGGACGAGCCAGGACGACCGCGGCGCCTCCCAGCAAGATCGCGAGTCCGGCGCAGCCGGCCAGCCAGCGCGGCGCGGAGAACGTCGAGTCAGGCATGGGAATGATGTTGGCCGAGATCAATACGATGAAAAGCCCCAGGCCCGTCATCACGATTCCCATCACCCGATTGCCGCGTCCCCACCCGCCGTCGTCTGGGCTCATGCTGTATTTCCTTTCGCCCATCGTATCAGCCCCTTAGGCGCCGGGCATACAGGGAACTTGTCGGTTACAATAGACACCTATGCCCGAGCCGGTGCGCGTCCGCTTTCCTCCGAGCCCGACGGGCCACCTCCACGTGGGGGGCGCCCGCACCGCGCTCTTCAACTGGCTCTTCGCGCGCCACCACAAGGGCGTCTTCATCCTGCGCATTGAGGACACGGACCGCTCGCGCTCCACCGAGGAGTACACCCAGTCCATTTTCGAGGCCATGACGTGGCTCGGGCTCGATTGGGACGAAGGCCCGCCGACGCCCGGCTATCGGCAGACCGAGCGGTTCGACATCTACCGCGCCCATGCCGAGCGGCTCCTGGCCGAGGGCAAGGCCTACCGCTGCCGCTGCACGTCCGAGATGCTCGACGCGCTCCGCAAGGCGGCCGAGCAGCGCAGGCAGACGTTCCGCTATCCAGGGACGTGCCGCGAGGCCGACGTCCCGGCGTCGGAGCCCCACGCCCTCAGGCTCAAGGCCCCGCAGCAGGGGCAGACCGTCGTGGAGGACGTGGTCCGGGGCACGGTCACCTTCGACAACACCGAGCTCGACGACTGGATCCTGGTGCGCACGGACGGCACGCCGACCTACAACTTCTGCGTGGTCGTGGACGACGTGACCATGAAGATCACCCACGTCATCCGCGGCAACGACCATCTCTCGAACACGCCCAAGCAGGTGCACTGCTACCAGGCCCTGGGCTACCCGCTGCCCGTCTTCGCCCATATCCCGATGATCCTGGGACCGGACAAGAGCCGGCTCAGCAAGCGGCACGGCGCGGTGGCGGTCCAGGCCTTCCGGGACCTGGGGATGCTGCCCGAGGCCATGGTCAACTACCTGGCGCGGCTCTCCTGGTCCCACGGCGATCAGGAGATTTTCTCGCGCGAGGACCTGATCCGGCACTTCGACCTGGGCCAGGTGGGCACGGGCGACGCCGTCTTCGACCAGGCCAAGCTCGAGTGGGTCAACCACCATTGGATCAAGGAGGCCCCGGGCGAGCGGCTCGCCGGGGCGCTGCGCCCGTTCCTCGAGCGCGCGAAGCTGCCCGTCCCCGCCGAGACCGGGCGGCTCGCCGCCCTCGCCGACAGCCTCAAGGAGCGCTCGCACACTCTGGTCGAGATGGCCGAGCAGGCCGCGTTCTATCTAGGGCCGCCGGCCGCCTACGATCCCCAGGCCACGGCCAAGTTCTGGAAGGAGGGCGCCGCCGAGCGCTACGCCCTCCTCATCAAGCGGCTCGAGGGCCACGAGCCGGTCGAGCCCGACTCGCTCGAGGCGCTCTACCGCGGGCTCGCCGCGGAGCTCAACCTCAAGCTGGTGGATCTGGCCCAGCTCACGCGCATCGCCATCACGGGCAAGACGGTCTCCCCGCCGATCTTCCAGGTCGTCAGCCTCCTGGGCAAGGCCGAGACCCTCAAGCGGCTGCGGGCCGCCCAGGCCGCGGTGGAGGGTAAACGATGAAGGCCGTGCTCCTCGCCCGCCACGGCCAGTCGGTGTCCAATGCCGTCCGGCGCTTCCAGGGCGTCCAGGACGTGCCGCTGTCGGAACTGGGGCGGCAGCAGGCCCTTGCCCTGCGCGCCGCCGTGAGCGGGCGCCCGTTGGCCCACGTTTACGCGAGCCCGCTCGAGCGCGCGCTGCGCACGGCGGAGATCGCCGTCCAGGGGCGCGACCTCGGGCTCACGGTGATGGACGACCTGCGCGAGCTGTCCCTCGGCGACTGGGAGGGCCGCACGGTGGAGGAGATCCGCGCGCTTCCGGGCGACCCCTACGCCCGGTGGGTGCGCGACCCCGTCGAGAATCTCCCGCCGGGCGCCGAGCCCCTCCCGGCCGTCCAGTCGCGCGTCCTCCGGGCGATGGCCGTGATCGCGGCCGCGCATCCCAACGGCGAGGACGTGCTCGTCGTCGCCCACGGCGGGGTCATCAGCGCATACCTGGCCCACTGCCTGGGGCTGCCGCTGTCCTCGATCTGGCGGCTCACGCTCTCCAACGGCTCGCTCTCCGAGGTCGCGCCGCCGCGCGTACGCTCGGTGAACGACACGGGGCACCTGGCCGGCATCGAGACCACGACCGGGGCGCCCGGGCTGAGTCCCTGACATGACGCTCCTCGCGCTCTTCGGCGGCGTGGCGCTGCTCCTCTACGGGATGCAGCTGATCGGCGAGGGGCTGCAGCGCGCCGCGGGCGGCCACCTGCGCCATCTGCTCACCAGCGTGACGCGCAACCGCCTCGCGGCGGTGGGCTCGGGGGCGCTGGTCACGGCCATCATCCAGTCCTCATCGGCCACCACGCTCATGCTGATCGGCTTCGTGTCGGCCGGCCTCGTGACCTTCCGGCAGTCGCTCGGCGTGATCCTCGGCGCCGACATCGGGACGACCTTCACCGTCCAGCTCCTGGCCTTCAATGTCCAGGAGTTCTCGCTGCTGCTGGTGGCGGTGGGCTTCGCGCTGACCTTCTTCGCCCGCCGCGGCATGGCCAAGAGCGTGG
Source organism: Methylomirabilia bacterium (assembly GCA_041493605.1). Taxonomy (GTDB): domain Bacteria; phylum Methylomirabilota; class Methylomirabilia; order Rokubacteriales; family CSP1-6; genus DASSSH01. The sequence goes on along the minus strand of JBGPZD010000051.1, from coordinate 3,065 downwards.
GGCAGGCCGTCCTGGGCTTCGGCTTGATCTTCTTGGGCATGAAGGTCATGACCGACGGCCTGGCGCCGCTGGCCGGCAACGAGCTCACCCGGCGGGTGCTGGTGGCGCTGACGGGCAACCCGTTCCTGGGCATCCTGGCGGGCGCCGTCTTCAGCGCGGGCATGGCCTCCTCGGCCGCCACCATCGGCCTCGTGCTCTCGCTCGGCCACCAGGGGCTGCTCACGCTCGACGGCGCGATCCCGGTGGTGCTCGGCGCCAATATCGGCACGTGCGCGACGGCCCTGGCCGCGAGCCTGCGTTCCTCCTCGGACGCCCGGCGGGTGGCCGTGGCGCACATCGGCTTCAAGGTGTTGGGCGTGGCCCTGGTCTTTCCGTTCATCCAGCCGCTGACGTCCCTGGTCGCCCAGACGGCGGGGGAGACGGCGCGCCAGATCGCCAATGCCCATACCCTCTTCAACGTGGCGATGAGCGCCCTGTTCCTGCCCTTCGCGTCACTGGCGGCCAAGGCCATCACCAAGCTCGTGCCCGAGGAGGAACGGGGCGACAACCCGTACAAGACCCGCTACCTCGACGACCGGTTCCTGGACCAGCCGGGCCTGGCCATTGGGCAAGCGACGCGCGAGGCGCTCCGGATGGGCGACGTCGCTCAGGGCATGCTGCGCGACGCCATGACCGTGCTGCGGACCGACAACCAGGAGCTGCTCGAGGACGTGGAGCGGCGCGACGACCAGCTCGATTACCTCGAGCGCCAGATCAAGATCTTCCTGACCCGGCTCGGCCACGAGACCATGAGCCCGGACCTCGCTCAGAAGGAGATCGCGCTCATCACCTTCATCGGCAACCTCGAGAACATCGGCGACATCATCGACAAGAACCTGATGGAGCTGGCGCGGAAGAAGCTCTACCAGGGCCGCCGCTTCTCCGAGGCGGGCGAGGCCGAGCTGATCGAGTTCCACGCGCTGGTGTCCAAGAACCTCGAGCGCGCCATCGCCAGCTTCGCCGCCAACGACCGCGCGCTGGCCCAGGAAGTGCTGGACCAGCGCCCGGTGGTCCGCCAGCGCGAGCGGGAGATGCGCGACTCGCACCTGGCGCGGCTGCGGCGGGGGCTGGCGGAGTCGCTGGAGACCTCGGAGATCCACCTGGACGTGCTGACCAACCTCAAGCGGATCTCCTCGCACATCACCGCGCTCGTCTTCCCGATCCTCGAAGAAGTCTGACGGAGACTCCGGACGTGCCGCAGCGGCTGCGCATCCTTTTCATGGCCTCGGAGGCCGACCCCTTCGCCAAGACCGGGGGGCTGGCCGACGTGGCCTCGGCCCTGCCGCGGGCGCTGCACTCGCTCGGCCACGACGTGCGCATCCTGGTGCCCAAGTATCGCGGCGCCGGAGCCCACGCGGGCGAGCTCGGGCGGGTGGTGCCGCACCTCCGGATCCCGCTGGGCGATCGCGAGGCCGAAGGCGCCCTGCTCGAGGGCCGGGCGCCCTCGGGCGTGCCCGTCTACCTGCTCGAGCAGGATCACTACTACGACCGCGACGGCGTCTACGGCACGGCCGACGGCGATTACTGGGACAACTGCGAGCGCTTCATCTTCCTCTGCCGCGCCGGCCTCGAGGGTTTGGCGCGGCTGGGCGAGGCCGGGGGCGAGCGCTGGCGGCCCCAGCTCATCCACGCCAACGACTGGCAGACGGGACTGGTGCCGGTCTACCTGCGCACGCTCTACCGGGATCACCCGGCGCTCAAGGCGGTCGCCACGCTCTTCACGATCCACAACCTGGCCTACCAGGGCGTGTTCTGGCACTACGACATGCCCATGACGGGGCTGGGCTGGGATCTCTTCACGCCGGCCGGCCTCGAGTTCTTCGGCAAGCTCAATTTCCTCAAGGGCGGCCTGGTGTTCTCCGACCTGCTGACCACGGTGAGCCGCACCTACGCCCGCGAGATCCGGACGGCGGCCCTCGGCAGCGGGCTCGAGGGCGTGCTCGAAGAGCGCAGCCAGGACCTGCACGGCGTGGTCAACGGCATCGACTATGACGTGTGGAACCCGGCGAAGGACCCCGCGCTGGCCCAGCCCTACTCGGCCGATGAGCCCGAGGGCAAATCCGTATCCCGCGCCGCGCTCCGCGCCCAGCTGGGCCTCGAGCCGGGCCCGGGTCCCGTCCTCGGGATGGTCACGCGGCTGGCCGAGCAGAAGGGGCTCGATCTGGTCCTCGAGGCGCTGCCCGGGCTGCTCGCCGAGGGCGGCCAGCTGGTGCTGGTCGGCTCGGGAGAGGCCCGGCTCGAAGAAGCCTTCCGGACCGCCGCGGCGCGCCACGCCGGCCAGGTGGCGGTCCACATCGGGTATGATCCTGACCTGGCCCGGCGCGTCTACGCGGGCGCCGATTGCTTCCTGATGCCCTCGCGCTACGAGCCGTGCGGCCTCGGGCAGCTGATCGCGCTGCGCTATGGCGCCGTGCCGGTCGTGCGGCGCACGGGCGGGCTCGCCGACACGGTCACGGAATTCGACCCGGCCCGGCGCACGGGCACGGGCTTTCTCTTCGACGCCTTCTCGGCCGAGGCACTGCTCGAGGCGGTGCACCGGGCCGCGGTGACCTTCCGCCAGCCCCAGCCCTGGAAGGCGCTGGTCCGCAACGGCATGGCCGAGGACTTCTCCTGGGACGCCTCGGCCCGCGAGTACGTCACGCTCTATCGGAAGGCGCTCAAGACCCGGGGTGCCCGGTAGCCACGGAGGTTGGTATGAAGAAGATCGAAGCGGTGATCAAGCCGTTCAAGCTGGACGACGTCAAGGAAGCGCTGAGCGAGCTCGGCGTGGTGGGCATGACCGTGACCGAGGTGCGCGGCTTCGGCCGCCAGAAGGGCCACACCGAGCTCTACCGCGGCTCGGAGTACACCATCGACTTCCTGCCGAAGGTCAAGGTCGAGGTCGTGGTGGCCGACGCGATGGTGGAGAAGGTGGTCGCGGTGATCTGCTCGGCCGCCAAGACCGGCTCCATCGGCGACGGCAAGGTGTTCGTGCTGCCCATGGGCGAGGCCATCCGCATCCGCACCGGCGAGAAGGGCGAATCCGC